>NZ_LNBE01000004.1:3492419-3618854 GCF_001445655.1 Streptomyces roseifaciens | reverse complement strand
CACCCACCCGCCCGCTAAGGAATTGCAGAGGTGCTGCACCAGACAAGCAGCGACGTGCGGAGGGGGACCACCTACGGGAGGGGGACCGTCTACGGGCGGTGGGGGCCTGCCCACGGAGGAGAACCGCCCACGAGAGGGCACCGTCTACGGGCGGTGGACCGCCCCCGGAGGAGAACCGGCCGCGGGAGGGGACCCGCCCACGAGAGGGGGACCGTCCACGGAGGGGGACGGGGGCGCAGGGGGTGTTTCGGAATGCTGCCGGATATTTGTGGGCGGCGTGCCGGGTGCCCGGTGCGGCAGACGGTTCCGCCCGTAAATATCCGATTCCGAAACACCCCCGGAGCCCCCGGCCCCCGGCCCCGGACCACCGCGCCCGACCCACCCGTACCCTGGTCTGGTGCAGGAACGACACGACGCCCCCCTCGCCCCCCTGACCACCTTCAGGCTCGGCGGCCCGGCCACCCGCCTGATCACGGCCACCACCGACGCCGAGGTGATCGCCGCCGTCCGCGAGGCCGACGAGACCGCCACCCCGCTGCTGATCATCGGCGGCGGCAGCAACCTCGTCATCTCCGACAAGGGCTTCGAGGGCACCGCCCTGCGCATCGCGACCACCGGCTTCGCCCTGACCGGCACCAGCCTCGAACTGGCCGCCGGTGAGAACTGGTCCGACGCCGTCGCCCGCACCGTCGAAGCCGGCCTCGCCGGCATCGAGTGCCTCGCCGGCATCCCCGGCTCCGCCGGCGCCACCCCCATCCAGAACGTCGGCGCCTACGGCCAGGACGTCGCCCAGACGATCACCGAGGTCGTCGCCTACGACCGCCGCACCGGCGAGACGGTGACCCTCGCCAACGCCGAGTGCGCCTTCTCCTACCGCCACAGCCGCTTCAAGCAGGACCCCGCCCGCTACGTCGTCCTCCGCGTCCGCTTCGGGCTGGAGGACGCGGACGGCATGTCCGCCCCCATCCGCTACCCGGAGACGGCCCGCGCCCTCGGCGTAGAGGCGGGCGACCGCGTGCCCGCGGAGCGGGCCCGCGAGACGGTCCTCAAGCTGCGCGCGGGCAAGGGCATGGTGCTCGACCCCGAGGACCACGACACGTGGTCGGCCGGGTCGTTCTTCTGCAACCCGATCCTCACCGAGGCGGAGCACGCGGCGTTCCTGACCCGCGTCGCGGACCGGCTCGGCCCGGACGTGGCGCCTCCGGCGTACCCGGCGGGGGAGGGCTTCATGAAGACCTCGGCGGCCTGGCTGATCGACAAGGCGGGCTTCACGAAGGGGTACGGGGCCGGGCGGGCCCGCATCAGCACGAAGCACACGCTTGCGCTGACGAACCGGGGCGAGGCGACCACGGAGGATCTCCTCGCCCTCGCCCGCGAGGTCCGGGCCGGCGTCCACGAGGCGTTCGGAGTGACCCTGGTGAACGAGCCGGTCACGGTCGGCGTGGCGCTGTAGCAGCTACCGCGTAACGACCTGGCCGGCCAGCCAGTCGTCGATCCCCCGCAGCAACCCCGCCCGCACGGGCTCAGGCGCAGCCGACCCCCGTACCGACTGCCGCGCCAGCTCCGCCAGCTCGGCGTCCGTGAAGCCGTGATGCTCCCGCACCAGCTCGTACTGCGCGGCGAGCCGCGAGCCGAAGAGCAGGGGGTCGTCCGCGCCGAGAGCTATCGGCACGCCGGCGTCCCACAGGGTGCGCAGCGGCACGTCGCCCGGCTTCTCGTAGACGCCGAGGGCGACGTTCGACGACGGGCACACCTCGCAGGTCACTCCGCGCTCGGCGAGCTTCCGCATCAGGCGGGGGTCCTCGGCGGCCCGGACGCCGTGCCCCACGCGGGAGGCGCGCAGGTCGTCCATGCAGTCCCGCACGCTGCTCGGGCCCGAGAGCTCGCCGCCGTGCGGCGCGGCCAGCAGCCCGCCCTCGCGGGCGATCTCGAAGGCGCGGTCGAAGTCGCGCGCGAGACCGCGCCGCTCGTCGTTGGAGAGCCCGAACCCCACCACGCCCCGGTCGGCGTACCGCACGGCGAGCCGCGCGAGCGTCCGCGCGTCCAGCGGGTGCTTCATGCGATTGGCGGCGACGAGGACCCGCATCCCCAGCCCGGTCTCCTTCGACGCCGTCTCGACCGCATCGAGGATGATCTCCAGGGCGGGGATGAGCCCGCCCAGCCGTGGCGCGTAGGACGTCGGATCGACCTGGATCTCCAGCCACCCGGACCCGTCCCGGACGTCTTCCTCCGCGGCCTCCCGCACGAGCCGCTGAATGTCCTCCGGCGTCCGGAGGCACGACCGCGCGATGTCGTACAGCCGCTGGAACCGGAACCAGCCCCGCTCGTCCGTGGCCCGCAACTTCGGGGGCTCGCCGCTGCTCAGCGCTTCCGGGAGGTGCACCCCGTACTTGTCGGCGAGTTCCAGCAGGGTTTCGGACCGCATCGACCCGGTGAAGTGCAGGTGCAGATGGGCCTTCGGCAGCAAACGGACGTCACGAACGCTCTCCATTCGCAGATCCTGCCGCATGCACAGGCCAACCGGAAGGGAGTTTGCCCCGACGGGCCCCTTAACGGGCGCTGCCCCGAAAACGAATACGGGCCCCCGGCACAAGCCGGGAGCCCGTACGCACGGAAGGCGGAGGCAAGGACTACGCCCTGGCCTCCGCCAGCAGCTTCTGGATCCGCGAGACGCCCTCGACGAGGTCCTCGTCGCCCAGCGCGTAGGACAGCCGCAGGTACCCCGGCGTGCCGAAGGCCTCGCCCGGCACCACCGCGACCTCGACCTCCTCCAGGATCAGCGCGGCGAGCTCCACGGACGTGGCGGGCCGCTTGCCGCGGATCTCCTTGCCCAGGAGCTCCTTGACCGACGGGTACGCGTAGAAGGCACCCTCCGGCTCGGGGCAGAGGACGCCGTCGATCTCGTTGAGCATGCGCACGATCGTGCGGCGGCGCCGGTCGAAGGCGACCTTCATCTCGTCGACGGCGGACAGGTCGCCCGCGACCGCGGCGATCGCGGCCCGCTGTGCGACGTTGGACACATTCGACGTGGCGTGCGACTGCAGGTTCGTCGCGGCCTTGATCACGTCCTGGGGGGCGATGACCCACCCGACCCGCCATCCGGTCATGGCGTAGGTCTTGGCGACGCCGTTGACGACGATGCACTTGTCACGGAGCTCCGGCACCACGACCGGCAGCGACGAGAACTCGGCGTCGCCGTAGACGAGGTGCTCGTAGATCTCGTCCGTCAGCACCCACAGCCCGTGCTCCGCGGCCCAGCGGCCGACGGCCTCCACCTGCTCGCGCGAGTAGACGGCACCGGTCGGGTTCGACGGGGAGACGAAGAGCAGCACCTTCGTGCGCTCGGTGCGGGCGGCCTCCAGCTGCTCCACCGAGACGCGGTAGCCGGTGGTCTCGTCGGCCACGACGTCGACCGGGACGCCGCCGGCCAGCCGGATGGACTCGGGGTAGGTGGTCCAGTACGGCGCCGGGACGATGACCTCGTCGCCCGGGTCGAGGATCGCGGCGAAGGCCTCGTAGATGGCCTGCTTGCCGCCGTTGGTGACCAGCACCTGCGAGGCCTCGACCCGGTAGCCGGAGTCGCGCAGCGTCTTGGCGGCGATGGCGGCCTTCAGCTCGGGCAGGCCGCCGGCGGGCGTGTACCGGTGGTTCTTCGGGTCGCGGCAGGCCTCCACCGCCGCCTCGACGATGTAGCCGGGGGTCGGGAAGTCGGGCTCGCCGGCGCCGAAGCCGATCACCGGGCGACCGGCGGCCTTGAGGGCCTTGGCCTTGGCGTCGACGGCGAGCGTCGCGGACTCGGAGATCGATCCGATGCGGGTCGACACCCGGCGCTCGGTGGGGGACTGGACGGGGGGCTCGGAAGGAGTCGCAGCGGTCATGGGGGCATCGTTGCAGACGGGGGACGAAGCGGGCGCACCCGTTTCCCATATGGGTTCGCATACGGTCCACGAGCCTTCTCGGAGGGCTTCGCGTACGGTCCACGAGCCCTTCTCGGATGGCTTCGCGCACGGTCCACCAGCCCCGGAGGAATCCATTCCGGAAGGGCTCCGCGACCCGTCGCGGCACAAGCTGTTCGACGCACGCCCCCGAACCACGTACACTCATCCGTCGTTGGCCCTCACCGGCCGCGATCCGGCTCCGCACACACCATGCGCACGGTCGGATGCGGTACGTTGGGGAACCACAAAGGGTCGTAGCTCAATTGGTAGAGCACTGGTCTCCAAAACCAGCGGTTGGGGGTTCAAGTCCCTTCGGCCCTGCTACACGCATCGTCACCAGGGTGCGTGAGTGCGTACGTTATGAAATGCACCGCCGTGCGGCTCAACCGGGCGCGGCACGGCTCACGACCCGGATTCAGGTGAGGACGTAGTGACGGAAGCCCTTGGCTCCACCGCGACGCCTGAGAGCGGTCGTCCCGAGGACGAGGTGGCCGCCAAGAAGGGCCGCCGTGGCGGGAAGCGCGGGAAGAAGGGCCCCTTCGGCCGCCTCGCGCTGTTCTACCGCCAGATCGTCGCCGAGCTCCGCAAGGTCGTCTGGCCCTCCCGGGGCCAGCTGTCGACGTACACCACTGTGGTGATCGTCTTTGTCGTCATCGTCATTGGCCTGGTCACCGTGATTGACTATGGGTTCACCAACGCCGTCAAGTACGTCTTCGGCTGAATCCGCGGGTAGGGCGGCTGCCGTGAGGCGGGCCGCCCCTTTCGCACGTTCCACCCCTTGTAGCCAGGAAGAAGCAGCCACGTGTCTGACCCGAACCTGAACGACGCCGTCGAGCCCGTCGAGGCGGCAGAGGCCGACGTGGATGCCGCCGCCTCGGCCGAGGTCGAGGGCGACGACACCGCGCAGGAGATCGTCGAGGGCGCCGACGCCGCCGACGAGCTCGACGCCGAGGAAGCCGCTGCGGGCGAGCCGGCCGAGGAGGCCGCTCTCCACGTCGAGTCCGACGAGGCCGCCGAGGAAGAGGCCGAAGAGGCCGCCGAGGAAGAGCCCGCCGTCGACCCCATCACGGCCCTGCGCGAAGAGCTCCGCGGCCTGCCCGGCGAGTGGTACGTCATCCACACCTACGCCGGTTACGAGAACCGCGTGAAGACCAACCTCGAGCAGCGCGCCGTTTCGCTGAACGTCGAGGACTACATCTTCCAGGCCGAGGTGCCGCAGGAAGAGGTCGTCCAGATCAAGAACGGCGACCGCCGCACCGTCCGCCAGAACAAGCTCCCGGGCTACGTCCTGGTGCGCATGGACCTGACGAACGAGTCCTGGGGCGTCGTCCGCAACACCCCGGGTGTCACCGGCTTCGTCGGCAACGCCTACGACCCCTACCCGCTGACGCTGGACGAGATCGTCAAGATGCTCGCCCCGGAGGCCGAGGAGAAGGCCGCCCGCGAGGCCGCCGAGGCCGAGGGCAAGCCGGCGCCGCAGCGCAAGGTCGAGGTCCAGGTGCTGGACTTCGAGGTGGGCGACTCGGTCACCGTCACCGACGGTCCGTTCGCGACCCTGCAGGCCACGATCAACGAGATCAACGCCGACTCGAAGAAGGTCAAGGGCCTCGTCGAGATCTTCGGTCGCGAGACCCCGGTCGAGCTGAGCTTCGACCAGATCCAGAAGAACTGACACTTCTGATCAAACGCTTCCGAACAGGTCAGACCAGCTGATAAAGCCGGTCTGACCTGCTCGGTTTTTGGCCGCAGCATGTTACCCGTTATCGTGGTGCGGTATGCCTGCGCGCACTGTGCGCGGGCAAAAAACTCTCACTAGGACCCGGAGAGAGCAATGCCTCCCAAGAAGAAGAAGGTCACGGGGCTTATCAAGCTCCAGATCAGCGCCGGTGCCGCGAACCCGGCTCCGCCGGTCGGCCCCGCGCTGGGCCAGCACGGCGTCAACATCATGGAGTTCTGCAAGGCCTACAACGCCGCGACCGAGTCGCAGCGTGGCATGGTCGTGCCGGTGGAGATCACGGTCTACGAGGACCGTTCCTTCACCTTCGTGACCAAGACTCCGCCGGCCGCGAAGCTGATCCTCAAGGCCGCGGGCGTGGACAAGGGCTCGGGCGAGCCGCACAAGACCAAGGTCGCCAAGATCACCGAGGCGCAGGTCCGTGAGATCGCCACGACCAAGATGCCCGACCTGAACGCCAACGACCTGGACGCCGCGTCGAAGATCATCGCCGGCACCGCCCGTTCCATGGGCATCACGGTCGAGGGCTGACCTCCACCCCCCTGGCAGCACCCCGTGGAAGGGCCAGCGCTGGCCCGCACCACGACTCCAATCACCACTGAGGAGTTTCAGTGAAGCGCAGCAAGACTCTTCGCAACGTGGACGCGAAGATCGACCGGGAGCGTCTGTACGCCCCGCTCGAGGCCGTCCGCCTGGCGAAGGACACCTCCGCCACCAAGTTCGACGCGACCGTCGAGGTTGCCATGCGTCTGGGCGTCGACCCGCGCAAGGCCGACCAGATGGTCCGCGGCACCGTGAACCTTCCGCACGGCACCGGTAAGACCGCCCGGGTCCTGGTCTTCGCGACCGGCGACCGTGCCGAGGCCGCGCGTGCCGCGGGCGCCGACATCGTCGGCGCCGACGAGCTCATCGACGAGGTCGCGAAGGGCCGTCTGGACTTCGACGCCGTCGTCGCCACCCCGGACCTCATGGGCAAGGTCGGCCGCCTCGGCCGCGTGCTCGGTCCGCGTGGTCTGATGCCGAACCCGAAGACCGGCACGGTCACCCCGGACGTGGCGAAGGCTGTCACGGACATCAAGGGCGGCAAGATCGAGTTCCGCGTCGACAAGCACTCGAACCTGCACTTCATCATCGGCAAGGTCTCCTTCGACGAGACCAAGCTGGTGGAGAACTACGCCGCGGCGCTCGAGGAGATCACCCGCCTCAAGCCGTCCGCCGCGAAGGGCCGCTACATCAAGAAGGCGACCCTGACCACCACCATGGGCGCCGGCATCCCGCTGGACCCGAACCGCACCCGCAACCTCCTCGTCGAGGACGAGACCGTCTGATCCTGACCGGATCACGACGCCTCTGCGCGTAAGCGAACGAGCAGGCCCCGCATCTCCTGTGTGAGATGCGGGGCCTGCTCGCGTTTTTAGCGTCTTCGATGCGGTTGACCGGGGTATCCGCCGGTGAGGTGAACTAACGTTCACATTGATCGCTTTTGAGTAGAGGGGGGCAAGGACATGCACGAGTCCACCTGGAAGCGCCTGGGCCTGTCCGTGACGACCGTGGCCCTGCTGGCCGGTGTCACGGCCTGCGGCGGCGACGAGAAGGGCGACAAGGGCGCCTCAGGGGCCTCCGGCAAGGCGGAGAAGCCGGCGGCGGCGGGCGTGGCGGCCGAGGCCGTCAACGCGGCCTTCAAGAAGACGCAGTCGGTGAAGTCGGCCAGGTTCAAAATGACCATGAAGATGCCGGGGCTCGGCGATCAGCCCGTGACCCTGGAGTCCTCCGGCGTCATGGGCTGGGATCCCAGCGTCGTGGACCAGCGCATGACCGGCGCCGGGCTGCCCGGCAAGGACGGCGCCCCCGCCGAGGCCCGGTCCATCACGATCGGCAGCGTCACGTACACGGACGTGGGCCCGGAGGCCGCCGCCAAGAACGACGGCAAGCGCTGGCTCAAGATCGACCTCGCGGAGATGGCCAAGGAGTCCGGCGGCGACTCGAAGGCCCTCCAGCAGCTCATGGGCGGCGGGCAGAGCCAGAGCCAGGACCCGGCCAAGCAGATGGCGCTGCTCAAGGAGTCGCCCAACGTCAAGCTGGTCGGCGAGGAGACGGTCGAGGGCAAGCAGGCCCGGCACTACAAGGGCACGCTCAGCGCGGACGAGGCCGTGAAGTCCAACAAGAGCCTCGAGGGCCTCGACGAGAAGGACCGGCAGCAGCTGCTGGACTCCATCAAGCAGGCCGGCGTCACGCAGTACGACATGGACGTCTGGGTGAACTCCGACGACCTCCCCGTGAAGCTGGTCATGAACATGGACACCACCAAGGGCCGGATGGAGATCACCCAGAACCTCTCCGACTTCGGTGCCAAGGCCGACGTCCAGGCGCCTCCGGCGGACCAGACCGTCGACCTGCTGGAGAAGCTCAAGAAGATGAAGGAGACCGGCGACACCCCGTCGCTGTCCTCCTGACCTGCGGGGAAACCACCGCCCGGGGGCCGATTTGCCTCCGGGCACCCCCTTCACGTACCTTCTTGCAGAAGCCAAAGACCGCTGGTCGTTGCTGTGCCTCTGCAAAGGGGTGTGGTGGCCGAAGGATCCGCTAGCTGCGGGCGACCTGCGCAGGTGATTTGAGGAAGCACTCCCGCGACGACTTCGGGTCGAAGCGGTCGAGTTACGCCCCGAGCACCTGTGCCGGGGCGTTTCGTTTTGCCCAGGTCCCTTCGCGTAGCGGTCCCGAATCACCCGGAAGGAGGCCGAGGCTCATGGCGACGTCCGCCAAGGCTGCTGCGGTTGCCGAGCTGACGGACAAGTTCCGTAGCTCGAACGCCGCTGTGCTGACCGAGTACCGCGGTCTCACCGTGGCGCAGCTCAAGACGCTGCGTCGTTCGCTCGGTGAGAACGCCCAGTACGCCGTGGTGAAGAACACGCTGACCCAGATCGCGGCCCGTGAGGCCGGGATCACGCTGGAGGACCAGCTCTTCGCTGGCCCGACGGCCGTTGCCTTCGTCACCGGTGACCCGGTGGAGTCGGCGAAGGGTCTCCGTGACTTCGCCAAGGAGAACCCGAACCTCATCATCAAGGGCGGTGTCCTTGACGGTAAGGCGCTCTCCGCTGATGAGATCAAGAAGCTTGCGGACCTCGAGTCCCGCGAGGTTCTGCTCAGCAAGCTGGCCGGTGCCATGAAGGGCAAGCAGTCCCAGGCTGCCTCGCTCTTCCAGGCGCTGCCGACGAAGCTCGTCCGCACTGCGGACGCGCTGCGCGCCAAGCTCGCCGAGCAGGGCGGTGCCGAGTAATTCGGCTCGCGCATTGATCGGTGCCACCCGGCACCGGTCGCAGCGGGCCGTACGCCCGCCGACATGTACATCACGGCACCTGCCGATTTAGTGGAAGGACCGCCATCATGGCGAAGCTGACCCAGGACGAGCTGCTCGCGCAGTTCGAGGAGATGACCCTCATCGAGCTCGCGGCCTTCGTGTCCGCGTTCGAGGAGAAGTTCGACGTCACCGCCGCCGCTGCCGCGCCGGTCATGGTCGCCGGTGCCGCTGGTGGCGCCGCTGCCGCCGAGGTCGAGGAGAAGGACGAGTTCGACGTCATCCTCACCGCCGCCGGTGACAAGAAGATCCAGGTCATCAAGGTCGTCCGTGAGCTGACCTCCCTGGGCCTGAAGGAGGCCAAGGACCTCGTCGACGGCACCCCGAAGCCGGTCCTCGAGAAGGTCGCCAAGGACGCCGCGGAGAAGGCCGCCGAGGCCCTCAAGGGCGCCGGCGCCTCCGTCGAGGTCAAGTGACCTCACGAGTCGTCTGACTCTTTCCGCCGGCGGTAGCCGGTAGTCGAAGGGCGATCACCCATGCGGGTGGTCGCCCTTCGGCGTTTCCCCGGACGGCTGCGCGGAGCACGTCCCGGGGGCGAGTATGGTGATCTTCGTTGCCCTCCCGGAGGGGTCGTGGGCCTTGACGAACGCGACGGGGCGCGCAATTCTCAGGACGCGTCGCCACATCGGTCCACCGTCCGAGGCATGGATCGAAGGCGAACTGGGAAGTCTTGCGTCAGGCGATGCCTGCAGGCGTCCGCCGCACAGCGAGGGACAACAGGATCCCGGAGGGAGAGATTGGTATCGCACCGGTCTCCGCATATCCGCTCTGGACATCAGTGGGCCAAGTGGCTACACTGACCCTTTGCGCTGCCTGTTAGCTGCTCCCTGCCCGTCACCAGGGGCATGCCCACTGTCGAGCACTGCTGATGGAAACCCGCTGACCTGGGATTTCTTATCGATGCACGGAGTGGGGCCGGTACGCGCGTAGTGAGTCCGAGCCCTCGGAAGGACCCCCTCTTGGCCGCCTCGCGCAACGCCTCGACTGCCAATACGAACAACGGCGCCAGCACCGCCCCGCTGCGCATCTCTTTTGCGAAGATCAAGGAGCCCCTCGAGGTTCCGAACCTCCTTGCGCTGCAGACCGAGAGCTTCGACTGGCTGCTCGGCAATGCCGCCTGGAAGGCTCGCGTCGAGGCTGCGCTGGAGTCTGGTCAGGACGTCCCCACCAAGTCCGGTCTGGAGGAGATCTTCGAGGAGATCTCCCCGATCGAGGACTTCTCCGGGTCGATGTCGCTGACCTTCCGCGACCACCGTTTCGAGCCCCCGAAGAACTCGATCGACGAGTGCAAGGAGCGCGACTTCACGTACGCGGCCCCGCTCTTCGTCACCGCCGAGTTCACGAACAACGAGACCGGTGAGATCAAGTCTCAGACGGTCTTCATGGGCGACTTCCCGCTCATGACCAACAAGGGCACCTTCTGCATCAACGGCACCGAGCGTGTCGTCGTCTCGCAGCTGGTCCGCTCGCCCGGCGTCTACTTCGACTCCTCCATCGACAAGACGTCCGACAAGGACATCTTCACGGCCAAGATCATCCCGTCCCGGGGTGCCTGGCTGGAGATGGAGGTCGACAAGCGCGACATGGTCGGTGTCCGCATCGACCGCAAGCGCAAGCAGTCCGTCACCGTCCTCCTGAAGGCTCTCGGCTGGACCACCGAGCAGATCCTCGAGGAGTTCGGCGAGTACGAGTCCATGCGCGCCACCCTGGAGAAGGACCACACCCAGGGCCAGGACGACGCGCTGCTCGACATCTACCGCAAGCTGCGCCCGGGCGAGCCCCCGACGCGTGAGGCCGCGCAGACGCTGCTCGAGAACCTCTACTTCAACCCCAAGCGCTACGACCTCGCGAAGGTCGGCCGCTACAAGGTGAACAAGAAGCTCGGCGCGGAGGCCCCCCTCGACGCCGGTGTGCTGACCACGGACGACGTCATCGCGACGATCAAGTACCTGGTCAAGCTGCACGCCGGTGAGCAGGAGACGGTCGGCGAGAACGGCACCTCGATCGTCGTCGAGACCGACGACATCGACCACTTCGGCAACCGTCGTCTGCGCAACGTCGGCGAGCTCATCCAGAACCAGGTCCGCACGGGTCTGGCTCGTATGGAGCGCGTCGTCCGCGAGCGGATGACCACCCAGGACGTCGAGGCGATCACGCCGCAGACCCTGATCAACATCCGGCCGGTCGTCGCCTCCATCAAGGAGTTCTTCGGCACCAGCCAGCTGTCGCAGTTCATGGACCAGACCAACCCGCTGTCGGGTCTGACCCACAAGCGCCGTCTGTCGGCGCTGGGCCCGGGTGGTCTCTCCCGTGAGCGGGCCGGCTTCGAGGTCCGTGACGTTCACCCGTCGCACTACGGCCGCATGTGCCCGATCGAGACGCCCGAAGGCCCGAACATCGGTCTGATCGGCTCGCTCGCCTCCTACGGCCGCGTCAACGCGTTCGGCTTCGTCGAGACCCCGTACCGCAAGGTCGTCGAGGGTGTCGTCACGGACGAGGTCGACTACCTGACTGCCGACGAGGAAGACCGCTTCGTCATCGCCCAGGCGAACGCCGCCCTCACCGAGGACATGCGCTTCGCCGAGGCCCGCGTGCTGGTCCGCCGCCGTGGCGGCGAGATCGACTACATCGCCGGCGACGACGTCGACTACATGGACGTCTCCCCGCGCCAGATGGTGTCGGTCGCGACCGCCATGATCCCGTTCCTCGAGCACGACGACGCCAACCGCGCGCTCATGGGATCGAACATGATGCGCCAGGCCGTTCCGCTGATCAAGGCCGAGGCGCCGCTGGTCGGCACCGGCATGGAGTACCGCTGCGCGGTCGACGCCGGTGACGTCATCAAGGCCGAGAAGGACGGTGTCGTCCAGGAGGTCTCCGCCGACTACGTCACGGTGGCCAACGACGACGGCACGTACAACACCTACCGGGTCGCGAAGTTCTCGCGCTCCAACCAGGGCACGTCCTTCAACCAGAAGGTCGTCGTCGACGAGGGCGCCCGCGTCATCGCCGGCCAGGTCCTCGCCGACGGCCCGTCCACGGACGAGGGCGAGATGGCCCTCGGCAAGAACCTGCTCGTGGCGTTCATGCCGTGGGAGGGTCACAACTACGAGGACGCGATCATCCTGTCGCAGCGCCTCGTCCAGGACGACGTCCTCTCCTCGATCCACATCGAGGAGCACGAGGTCGACGCCCGTGACACCAAGCTCGGCCCGGAGGAGATCACCCGGGACATCCCGAACGTCTCCGAGGAGGTCCTCGCCGACCTCGACGAGCGCGGCATCATCCGCATCGGTGCCGAGGTCGTCGCCGGCGACATCCTGGTCGGCAAGGTCACCCCGAAGGGTGAGACCGAGCTGACCCCGGAGGAGCGCCTGCTCCGCGCGATCTTCGGTGAGAAGGCCCGTGAGGTCCGTGACACCTCGCTGAAGGTCCCGCACGGCGAGATCGGCAAGGTCATCGGCGTCCGCGTCTTCGACCGCGAGGAGGGGGACGAGCTTCCCCCGGGCGTGAACCAGCTGGTCCGCGTCTACGTCGCCCAGAAGCGCAAGATCACCGACGGTGACAAGCTCGCCGGCCGTCACGGCAACAAGGGTGTCATCTCCAAGATCCTCCCGGTCGAGGACATGCCGTTCCTCGAGGACGGCACCCCGGTCGACATCATCCTCAACCCGCTCGGTGTCCCGTCCCGAATGAACCCGGGACAGGTCCTCGAGATCCACCTCGGCTGGCTCGCCAGCCGCGGCTGGAAGGTCGAGGGCGACGAGGACTGGATGAAGCGCCTGCAGGCCATCGGCGCCGACGACGTCGCGCCGGGCACCAACGTCGCGACCCCGGTCTTCGACGGCGCCCGCGAGGACGAGATCGCCGGTCTCTTCGAGTCCACGATCCCGAACCGCGACGGCGAGCGCATGGTGCTCCCGTCCGGCAAGGCCCGGATGTTCGACGGCCGCTCCGGCGAGCCGTTCCCGGACCCGATCTCCGTCGGGTACATGTACATCCTCAAGCTGCACCACCTGGTCGACGACAAGCTGCACGCCCGTTCGACCGGCCCGTACTCCATGATCACCCAGCAGCCGCTGGGTGGTAAGGCTCAGTTCGGTGGCCAGCGCTTCGGTGAGATGGAGGTGTGGGCGCTCGAGGCTTACGGCGCCGCATACGCCCTCCAGGAGCTGCTGACCATCAAGTCCGACGACGTGACCGGCCGCGTGAAGGTCTACGAGGCCATCGTCAAGGGCGAGAACATCCCCGAGCCCGGCATTCCCGAGTCCTTCAAGGTGCTCATCAAGGAAATGCAGTCCCTCTGCCTCAACGTGGAGGTGCTGTCCTCGGACGGCATGTCCATCGAGATGCGCGACACGGACGAGGACGTCTTCCGCGCTGCGGAAGAGCTCGGTATCGACCTGTCCCGGCGCGAGCCGAGCAGCGTCGAAGAGGTCTGACGGGTCTGACCGGGGCCTCCCTGTGAGGCCCCGGTCGTCCCCGGACCCCCTCAGACCACTGATGAAGACACGACCCTGAAAGAGGGATTGACGAACAGTGCTCGACGTCAACTTCTTCGACGAGCTGCGGATCGGCCTGGCGACCGCGGACGACATCCGAACCTGGTCCCACGGCGAGGTCAAGAAGCCGGAGACCATCAACTACCGCACCCTGAAGCCCGAAAAGGACGGACTCTTCTGCGAGAAGATCTTCGGTCCGACCCGGGACTGGGAGTGCTACTGCGGCAAGTACAAGCGTGTCCGCTTCAAGGGCATCATCTGTGAGCGCTGTGGCGTCGAGGTCACTCGCGCCAAGGTGCGCCGTGAGCGGATGGGCCACATCGAGCTGGCCGCTCCCGTCACCCACATCTGGTACTTCAAGGGCGTTCCGTCGCGGCTGGGCTACCTGCTCGACCTCGCCCCGAAGGACCTCGAGAAGGTCATCTACTTCGCCGCCTACATGATCACGTGGGTGGACGAGGAGCGCCGCACGCGCGACCTGCCCTCGCTGGAGGCCCACGTCTCCGTCGAGCGCCAGCAGATCGAGCAGCGCCGTGACGCCGACCTCGAGGCCCGTGCCAAGAAGCTCGAGGCCGACCTGGCCGAGCTCGAGGCCGAGGGTGCCAAGGCCGACGTGCGCCGCAAGGTGCGCGAGGGCGCCGAGCGTGAGATGAAGCAGCTGCGCGACCGTGCGCAGCGCGAGATCGACCGTCTCGACGAGGTCTGGAACCGCTTCAAGAACCTCAAGGTCCAGGACCTCGAGGGCGACGAGCTGCTCTACCGCGAGCTGCGCGACCGCTTCGGCACCTACTTCATGGGTGCGATGGGCGCCGCCGCGCTGCAGAAGCGCCTGGAGTCCTTCGACCTCGACGAGGAGGCCGAGCGCCTCCGCGAGATCATCCGGACCGGCAAGGGCCAGAAGAAGACCCGTGCGCTCAAGCGCCTCAAGGTCGTCTCCGCCTTCCTGCAGACCCGCAACAGCCCCAGCGGCATGGTGCTGGACTGCATCCCCGTGATCCCGCCGGACCTGCGTCCGATGGTGCAGCTGGACGGTGGCCGCTTCGCGACCTCCGACCTGAACGACCTGTACCGCCGTGTGATCAACCGCAACAACCGCCTCAAGCGTCTCCTTGACCTCGGTGCCCCCGAGATCATCGTGAACAACGAGAAGCGGATGCTGCAGGAGGCCGTCGACGCGCTGTTCGACAACGGCCGCCGCGGTCGCCCGGTCACCGGTCCCGGTAACCGCCCGCTGAAGTCCCTCAGCGACATGCTGAAGGGCAAGCAGGGTCGATTCCGTCAGAACCTGCTCGGCAAGCGAGTCGACTACTCGGCCCGTTCCGTCATCGTCGTCGGTCCGCAGCTGAAGCTGCACCAGTGCGGTCTGCCCAAGGCCATGGCGCTGGAGCTCTTCAAGCCGTTCGTGATGAAGCGCCTGGTCGACCTGAACCACGCGCAGAACATCAAGTCGGCCAAGCGCATGGTCGAGCGCGGCCGCACCGTGGTGTACGACGTCCTCGAAGAGGTCATCGCCGAGCACCCGGTGCTGCTGAACCGTGCGCCCACCCTGCACCGCCTCGGCATCCAGGCCTTCGAGCCGCAGCTGGTCGAGGGCAAGGCCATCCAGATCCACCCGCTCGTCTGCACCGCGTTCAACGCGGACTTCGACGGTGACCAGATGGCCGTCCACCTGCCGCTCTCCGCGGAGGCGCAGGCCGAGGCCCGCATCCTGATGCTGTCCTCGAACAACATCCTCAAGCCGGCCGACGGCCGTCCGGTCACCATGCCGACCCAGGACATGGTGCTCGGTCTGTTCTTCCTCACCACCGACGAGGAAGAGCGCAAGGTCATCGGCGAGGGCCGGTCCTTCGGCTCGGTCGCCGAGGCGATCATGGCGTTCGACGCCCGTGAGCTCTCGCTCCAGGCGAAGGTCGACATCCGCTTCCCGATCGGCACCGTTCCCCCGCGCGGCTGGGTTCCCCCGGTCGCCGAGGAGGGCGAGCCGGAGTGGCAGCAGGGCGACACCTTCCGCCTGCGCACCACCCTGGGCCGCGCGCTCTTCAACGAGCTGCTGCCCGAGGACTACCCGTTCGTCGACTACTCGGTGGGCAAGAAGCAGCTCTCCGAGATCGTCAACGACCTGGCCGAGCGCTACCCCAAGGTCATCGTGGCGGCGACGCTCGACAACCTGAAGGCGGCCGGCTTCCACTGGGCGACCCGTTCCGGCGTCACCGTGGCCATCTCCGACGTCGTGGTCCCCGAGGCCAAGAAGGAGATCGTCCGCGGCTACGAGGCGCAGGACGAGAAGGTCCAGAAGCAGTACGAGCGCGGTCTGATCACCAAGGACGAGCGCACGCAGGAGCTCATCGCGATCTGGACCAAGGCGACCAACGAGGTTGCCGAGGCGATGAACGCGAACTTCCCCAAGACGAACCCCATCTTCATGATGGTTGACTCGGGTGCCCGAGGAAACATGATGCAGATGCGACAGATCGCCGGTATGCGTGGTCTGGTGTCGAACGCGAAGAACGAGACCATCCCGCGACCCATCAAGGCGTCGTTCCGTGAGGGTCTCACCGTGCTGGAGTACTTCATCTCCACCCACGGTGCCCGTAAGGGTCTCGCGGACACCGCCCTGCGTACCGCCGACTCGGGTTACCTGACCCGTCGTCTGGTGGACGTCTCGCAGGACGTGATCATCCGCGAGGAGGACTGCGGCACCGAGCGCGGCCTCAAGCTGGCGATCGCGACCAAGGGCGCCGACGGTGTCCTGCGCAAGACCGACGACGTCGAGACGAGCGTCTACGCCCGCATGCTGGCCGAGGACGTCGTCATCGACGGCAAGGTCATCGCGCCGGCCAACGTCGACCTCGGTGACGTGCTCATCGAGCAGCTCGTCGCGCACGGCGTGGAGACGGTCAAGACCCGCTCGGTCCTGACCTGTGAGTCCGCGGTCGGCACCTGTGCCTTCTGCTACGGCCGCTCGCTGGCCACCGGCAAGCTGGTCGACATCGGTGAGGCGGTCGGCATCATCGCCGCCCAGTCCATCGGTGAGCCCGGTACCCAGCTGACGATGCGTACCTTCCACACCGGTGGTGTGGCCGGTGACGACATCACCCAGGGTCTGCCCCGTGTCGTCGAGCTCTTCGAGGCTCGTACGCCCAAGGGTGTCGCCCCGATCTCGGAGGCGGCCGGCCGCATCCGCATCGAGGAGACCGAGAAGACCAAGAAGATCGTCGTCACTCCGGACGACGGCAGCGAGGAGACGGCGTTCCCGATCTCCAAGCGCGCCCGTCTGCTGGTCAGCGAGGGCGAGCACGTCGAGGTGGGCCAGAAGCTCACCGTGGGTGCCACCAACCCGCACGACGTGCTGCGCATCCTGGGTCAGCGCGCCGTCCAGGTCCACCTGGTCGGCGAGGTCCAGAAGGTCTACAACTCGCAGGGCGTGTCGATCCACGACAAGCACATCGAGATCATCATCCGGCAGATGCTGCGCCGCGTGACGATCATCGAGTCCGGCGACGCGGAGCTGCTGCCGGGCGAGCTCGTGGAGCGCTCGCGCTTCGAGGGCGAGAACCGTCGTGTGGTCACCGAGGGCGGTCACCCCGCCTCCGGCCGTCCGCAGCTGATGGGTATCACCAAGGCCTCGCTCGCCACCGAGTCGTGGCTGTCGGCGGCGTCCTTCCAGGAGACGACCCGGGTGCTCACCGACGCGGCGATCAACGCCAAGTCGGACTCCCTGATCGGCCTCAAGGAGAACGTCATCATCGGTAAGCT
The DNA here is from genome assembly GCF_001445655.1 of Streptomyces roseifaciens. Lineage (NCBI taxonomy): Bacteria > Bacillati > Actinomycetota > Actinomycetes > Kitasatosporales > Streptomycetaceae > Streptomyces > Streptomyces roseifaciens. The sequence continues at coordinate 3,601,568 of NZ_LNBE01000004.1, read as the reverse complement.
CATCCCGGCCGGTACGGGCCTGTCCCGCTACCGCAACATCCGGGTGGAGCCCACCGAGGAGGCCAAGGCCGCGATGTACTCGGCCGTCGGTTACGACGACATCGACTACTCGCCCTTCGGCACCGGCTCCGGCCAGGCGGTCCCGCTGGAGGACTACGACTACGGTCCGTACAACCAGTAAGTCGCAAGCGGTACGTCCACAGGGCGGTCACCCCACCGGGGTGGCCGCCCTGCGGCGTACCGGGGGAGGGCCGGCCGCGTGATTTCACCCATACGCGCGACATCAAGCGCCTGCGGCTCCGGCAAAACGTGACATATGCAGCACATCGGGGTGTCCTCCGCGTGTGCATTTGTTTTGACCGCAGCCCATGCGCTAGGTAGGCTCTGACCTTGTGCCTGGGGTGTCCCTGGGCTCTCGTGCGTGCCCACAGTCCGTGCGGGAGACCGGACCTCTCGGATCTTCTCGGTCCGAAGCGGTCGAAGACACCGAATTCTGCGCCCTTTCCAGCATCGGTAGGGGTCTGCAGCCTTCGACACGCCCGACCGCGTGGGTCGGCGGGTTGCCAGGTTAGTTTTATCGAGATCACAGAAACCGGAGAAACGGTGCCTACGATCCAGCAGCTGGTCCGAAAGGGCCGGCAGGACAAGGTCGAGAAGAACAAGACGCCCGCACTCGAGGGTTCGCCCCAGCGCCGCGGCGTCTGCACGCGTGTTTTCACGACCACCCCGAAGAAGCCGAACTCGGCGCTCCGTAAGGTCGCGCGTGTGCGCCTGACCTCCGGCATCGAGGTCACCGCTTACATTCCGGGTGAGGGTCACAACCTGCAGGAGCACTCCATCGTGCTCGTGCGCGGTGGCCGTGTGAAGGACCTGCCGGGTGTTCGCTACAAGATCATCCGCGGTTCCCTCGACACGCAGGGCGTCAAGAACCGTAAGCAGGCTCGCAGCCGCTACGGCGCCAAGAAGGAGAAGTAAGAATGCCTCGTAAGGGCCCCGCCCCGAAGCGCCCGGTCATCATCGACCCGGTTTACGGCTCCCCTCTGGTGACGTCGCTGATCAACAAGATCCTCCTGCACGGCAAGCGCTCCACCGCCGAGCGCATCGTGTACGGCGCCATGGAGGGTCTGCGCGAGAAGACCGGTAACGACCCGGTCATCACCCTCAAGCGCGCTCTCGAGAACGTCAAGCCGGCTCTCGAGGTCAAGTCCCGCCGCGTCGGTGGCGCCACCTACCAGGTGCCGGTCGAGGTCCGTCCGGGCCGCGCCTCCACCCTGGCGCTGCGCTGGCTGGTCGGTTACTCCCGCGCCCGTCGCGAGAAGACCATGACCGAGCGCCTCATGAACGAGCTGCTGGACGCCTCGAACGGCCTCGGCGCTTCGGTCAAGAAGCGTGAGGACACGCACAAGATGGCCGAGTCCAACAAGGCCTTCGCGCACTACCGCTGGTAGTCGCTACCCCCATCGAGAACCGAGAGAAGACTGAGCCATATGGCCACCACTTCGCTTGACCTGGCCAAGGTCCGCAACATCGGGATCATGGCCCACATCGACGCGGGCAAGACGACCACCACCGAGCGGATCCTGTTCTACACCGGTGTTTCGTACAAGATCGGTGAGGTCCACGACGGCGCTGCCACGATGGACTGGATGGAGCAGGAGCAGGAGCGTGGCATCACGATCACCTCTGCTGCCACCACCTGCCACTGGCCGCTGAACGACGTCGATCACACGATCAACATCATCGACACGCCGGGCCACGTCGACTTCACCGTCGAGGTGGAGCGTTCGCTGCGCGTGCTCGACGGTGCCGTGACGGTGTTCGACGGCGTTGCCGGTGTCGAGCCCCAGTCCGAGACCGTTTGGCGTCAGGCGGACCGCTACGGCGTGCCGCGCATCTGCTTCGTCAACAAGCTGGACCGTACGGGTGCCGAGTTCCACCGCTGCGTCGACATGATCGTCGACCGCCTGGGTGCGGTTCCGCTGGTCATGCAGCTGCCGATCGGCACCGAGGCCGACTTCAAGGGCGTGGTCGACCTCGTCCAGATGAAGGCGCTGGTCTGGTCCGCCGAGGCCGCCAAGGGCGAGATGTACGACGTCGTCGACATCCCGGACACCCACATCGAGGCTGCCGAGGAATGGCGCGGCAAGCTCCTCGAGGGCGTTGCCGAGAACGACGAAGAGATGATGGAGCTCTTCCTCGAGGGCCAGGAGCCCACCGAGGAGCAGCTGATGGCGGCCATCCGCCGCATCACCCTCGCGTCGAAGGGCGGCGGCGACTCCGTCACCGTCACCCCGGTGTTCTGTGGTACCGCGTTCAAGAACAAGGGCGTTCAGCCCCTGCTCGACGCCGTGGTCCGCTACCTGCCGTCGCCGCTGGACATCGAGGCCGTTGAGGGCCACGCGGTCAACAACGCCGACGAGGTCGTGAAGCGCAAGCCGTCCGACGACGAGCCGTTCGCCGGCCTTGCCTTCAAGATCATGAGCGACCCGCACCTCGGCAAGCTCACCTTCGTCCGGGTTTACTCGGGCCGCATGACGGCGGGCACCCAGGTGCAGAACTCCGTCAAGGGCAAGAAGGAGCGCATCGGCAAGATCTACCGGATGCACGCGAACAAGCGTGAGGAGATCGAGTCGGTGGGTGCCGGTGACATCGTCGCCGTCATGGGTCTGAAGCAGACCACCACCGGTGAGACCCTCTGCGACTCCGCGAACCCGGTGATCCTCGAGTCGATGGACTTCCCGGCCCCGGTCATCCAGGTCGCCATTGAGCCCAAGTCCAAGGGCGACCAGGAGAAGCTCGGCGTCGCGATCCAGCGTCTCGCCGAGGAGGACCCGTCCTTCCAGGTCCACACGGACGAGGAGACGGGCCAGACCATCATCGCGGGTATGGGCGAGCTGCACCTCGACGTGCTGGTCGACCGTATGAAGCGTGAGTTCAAGGTCGAGGCCAACGTCGGCAAGCCGCAGGTCGCGTACCGCGAGACGATCCGCAAGGCCGTCGAGCGCATCGACTACACGCACAAGAAGCAGACTGGTGGTTCCGGCCAGTTCGCCAAGGTGCAGATGGCGATCGAGCCCCTCGAGGGCGACGGTTACGAGTTCGAGAACAAGGTCACCGGTGGCCGCATCCCGCGGGAGTACATCCCGTCCGTGGACGCGGGTTGCCAGGAGGCCATGGAGTTCGGTGTTCTGGCCGGCTACCCGCTGACCGGCGTCAAGGTGACGCTGCTCGACGGTGCCTACCACGACGTCGACTCCTCCGAGCTGGCGTTCAAGATCGCCGGTTCCATGGCGTTCAAGGAGGGTGCTCGCAAGGCGTCTCCGGCTCTGCTCGAGCCGATGATGTCCGTCGAGGTCACCACCCCCGAGGACTACATGGGTGATGTCATCGGTGACATCAACTCCCGCCGTGGCCAGATCCAGGCCATGGAGGACCGTCACGGCGCCAAGCTCGTCAAGGGCCTGGTTCCGCTGTCGGAGATGTTCGGCTACGTCGGAGACCTCCGCAGCAAGACTTCGGGTCGCGCAAGCTACTCGATGCAGTTCGACTCCTACGCCGAGGTTCCGCGGAACGTCGCCGAGGAGATCATCGCGAAGGCCAAGGGCGAGTAATCAGCTCCGTCTCCACAGACGAAGCTCACGCTTTAGGCTTGACACCGACTGTCGGGGCATACCACCGCAAACCGTGGCGGTGTGCCCCGGCGGACGGCACCCCAGCAAAGATCCCTGGCGCCGACCCAATCCAGGCGTACAGAACCACTCCCCAGGAGGACCCCAGTGGCGAAGGCGAAGTTCGAGCGGACTAAGCCGCACGTCAACATCGGCACCATCGGTCACGTCGACCACGGTAAGACCACTCTTACCGCGGCGATCACCAAGGTGCTGCACGACGCGTACCCGGACCTGAACCCCTTCACGCCTTTCGACGAGATCGACAAGGCCCCGGAGGAGCGTCAGCGCGGTATCACCATCTCGATCGCGCACGTCGAGTACCAGACCGAGTCGCGTCACTACGCCCACGTTGACTGCCCGGGTCACGCGGACTACATCAAGAACATGATCACCGGTGCCGCCCAGATGGACGGCGCGATCCTCGTGGTCGCCGCGACCGACGGTCCGATGCCGCAGACCAAGGAGCACGTGCTCCTGGCCCGCCAGTCCGGCGTTCCGTACATCGTTGTCGCCCTGAACAAGGCCGACATGGTGGACGACGAGGAGATCCTGGAGCTCGTCGAGCTCGAGGTCCGTGAGCTCCTCAACGAGTACGAGTTCGACGGCGACAACGCTCCGGTCGTCCAGGTCTCGGCGCTCAAGGCGCTCGAGGGCGACAAGGAGTGGGGCGAGAAGCTCCTCGGCCTGATGAAGGCTGTCGACGAGAACATCCCGCAGCCCGAGCGTGACGTCGACAAGCCGTTCCTGATGCCGATCGAGGACGTCTTCACGATCACCGGTCGTGGCACCGTCGTCACCGGTCGTATCGAGCGTGGTGTCCTGAAGGTCAACGAGACCGTCGACATCATCGGCATCAAGACCGAGAAGACCACCACCACGGTCACCGGCATCGAGATGTTCCGCAAGCTGCTCGACGAGGGCCAGGCCGGTGAGAACGTCGGTCTGCTCCTCCGTGGCATCAAGCGCGAGGACGTCGAGCGCGGCCAGTGCATCATCAAGCCGGGTTCGGTCACCCCGCACACCGAGTTCGAGGCCACGGCCTACATCCTGTCGAAGGACGAGGGTGGCCGTCACACCCCGTTCTTCAACAACTACCGTCCGCAGTTCTACTTCCGTACGACTGACGTGACCGGTGTTGTGACCCTCGCCGAGGGCACCGAGATGGTCATGCCCGGCGACAACGCCGAGATGTCCGTCTCCCTGATCCAGCCCGTCGCGATGGAGGAGGGCCTGCGCTTCACCATCCGTGAGGGCGGCCGCACCGTCGGCGCCGGCCAGGTCACCAAGATCAACAAGTAAGTCTGCTTGCTTGAAGGTCTGAGAAGGCCCCGCACATCCTCGGATGTGCGGGGCCTTCTCGCATGCGCCCGTACGGACGGAATCAGCTGTACGGGTGAACGCCGTACGGCCGCATCAGGTGTGCGGGAGCTCCGGGCGCCAGATCCACGGCCGCGCGTCCGGGCTCATCCCGGCGACGCACAGCCGGTGGCCGGCGTCCGTGGTCATCGCGGAGGTGCCCACGGGCACGAGCCTCGCGTCGGAGCGCACGGGCTCGGAGTCGCCCGAGCCGTCGATGAGCTGTATCTCGCCGTTCACCGCCCGCCCGAGCACCATCACCGCGTCCTGCCCGCCCCGGACGGGCAGGGTGTGCGCGGAGAGCGGCCCGTAGCCGGCGAAGTCCGGCAGCTCGGCGGTGCGGATCTCCTCGGAGCCCGGCGTGAAGGTGTGGACCACCGGCTCGACGGCCGCGGGGGAGCGGTAGACGAGGGCCAGGGCGCCCTCGGGGCCGAGCGCCGCACCAGGTAGCCCGCCCGGCTGCGGCAGGCCCTTCAGGGGCGCGTAGCGGACCGGCTTGCCCGGCTCGTCCTGCGTCCAGTGGTGAACGGTGTCGCGGCCCGTGCCGAAGACGTGGACGCGCTGCTCCCCGTCCAGCACGGCGGTGAGGCCGTCCTGGATCTCCTGCCCGTGCAGGCTCTGCCACTTCCCCCAGGTGCCGTCGGCCTCGCGCACCCGGCCGGAGACGCCCTTGCCCGCGTTGCGGACGAAGAGGTGCACGCGCCCGTCCGGGGCGGCGACGGCGGCCGGCACGCCCACGCGGCGGCCGCGGTCGGGGCGCTGCTCGGGGTTGCCCAGGCCGGTCCAGGCCTTGAAGGGGCCGCCGGGGGAGCGCTGCTCCAGGACCACGATCTCGCGGGTGTCGGGGCGGCCCTGCCCGGTGAGGGCGGAGAACCGCAGGGCGAACAGCAGCCGGCGTCCCTCGGAGTCCTGCACGGCCGTGAGGGTGGGCGCCAGGGGCCCGCCGCCGAGGTTCTGCGGCTCGCTCCAGCGGCCGCTGCCGGGGGAGGTCTCCTGCCAGCGCACGGCCTGGGTGCCCAGCACGCCGAAGGCCTCCAGGCGGCCGGCCTTGTCGGTGCCCAGTGCGGTGGTGGGGCCCTGGTAGCGGTAGTGGGTGGAGCGGATCCAGCCCTTGCGGTTCTTCATCGGGCGGTCGCCGCCCTGGCCGTAGTCGCCGCAGCCGGCGGGGTTGCCGCACTCCCACGCGGGGTCGCCGCCGTACGCCTCGACCAGGCGGTGCTTCTGCTCTATGACCTCGGGCGGGAGGTTGTGCGGCCAGCGCTGGTTGTAGTACCCGCGGAAGGACGTGGTCACGAAGCGGGGCGGGTGGCCCTCGCGCTTGGTGGTGTCGGCCACCCACTGGGAGAGCGCCTTCCAGGTGAAGAGCGCGGTCGGGGTGTGGTCGCGGTGGTCGGAGCAGGCCCCGTAGTCGTTGTCCTTGGGGTGGGTGGCGTCGTGGACCTGGTAGTCGGGGTCCGGGTCCATGGTGTGGACCACGGTGGGCCGGAACCGGTCCATGATCGCGGCGAGGGCGTCCACCAGCGTGCCGTGCCGGTAGGTGCTGGAGGACGTGCACGGCGAGCCGGTGGCGACGAGGGACTGCATCTGGCCCTCGGGCCGCTCCCACAGCAGGGGCAGCCGCATCTCGCCGGCCGAGAGCATGGCGATGTTGAGGAAGATCAGCTGGGCCTTGCGCCTGCCGTTGGTGAGCTCGTTCGTCTCGGCCTGCACGCCGCCGCCCAGGTCCAGGACGGACTTCCGCCAGGCCGTGAACCGGTCCAGGCCGATCATCTCGGCGTACGCCTGGCGCAGGCCCTGGTGGCGCGCGGAGGAGTAGGCCGCCTTGTCGGGCCTGGTCTTGGGCATGCCCTCGATCCAGTTCTGCCCCACGGCCTCACCGGCCGTGACGTAGACCGAGACGACGGGGACCCCGGCCCGCACGATGTGCTCGGCGTCGGGGCTCATGAAGTACAGGTCGTCGTCGGGGTGCGCCATGACCTGCAGCAGCAGGGAGTTCCCGGTGTTGGTGAAGGACTGGGTGGCGCTGGGGTCCACAGCTCTTATGGGGCTGGGGGAGGCCTTGGGCTTCTTGCCGTCCCCTCCGCTGCACCCCGCCGCGACGGCCGCCGTGGCGGCGGCCAGGCCGGCGAGCGCGGTCCGGCGGGATATCACCATGTGCTGTGAGATGTTCAACTACATGACTCCGTCCCGTTGTGCAGCGCGCGGTCCCCTGCTGCCCCGGCGTGTTAGGGGACGACGGGGGGAGCGCGGCGGTTGCCCGGGGCCGCGGCAAACCCCGGCAAAGTGCGGATTTCTCGGCGTCCGGCAGACTTGTGGCAGGTGACCTGGGGGGCCCGAGCGGCGGTCGAGGTGTAAGAGCCATAGTGTCCCGTATGTCGGCGAGGTGGTTTGACAACTGAGCCGGTCGGGGTACCGTCTTCGGCCGCGATTGGCGCCTCTTCGGGCACGTATGGCACACTGTTCAGGTTGCTCGGTTGAGTGCCGATGCTGCGCGCCTCCCGCCGGGAGGACTGGAAGCGAGTCCCGCAGTACTCGTCGCCTCTTGTCAGAGGCGGAAGTACGGGAATCTTCCGGGAAGTGTCAGCGGGGCCCCAGCCAGGCGCTCGGTGGGTGTCTTTCCCCCACAACCCCCTTCACCAGGGAATTTCCTTAGGGAAATCTGCTGGAAGGGGCGCGACACGCCCGACCGCGTGGGTCGGAGGTGGAGTGGGGAGAGACCGCGTTCGGAAGCGATTCCGGGCGCAGCCGGCCGAGTCCCAGAGCGTTACGAGAGACAGGACTACTGAGTAGCCATGGCGGGACAGAAGATCCGCATCCGGCTCAAGGCCTACGACCACGAGGTCATCGACTCCTCGGCGAAGAAGATCGTCGAGACGGTGACGCGCACTGGTGCGTCGGTCGCGGGCCCGGTGCCGCTGCCCACTGAGAAGAACGTGTACTGCGTCATCAAGTCGCCGCACAAGTACAAGGACTCGCGCGAGCACTTCGAGATGCGCACGCACAAGCGCCTCATCGACATCCTCGACCCCACGCCGAAGACGGTTGACTCGCTCATGCGTCTCGACCTGCCGGCGGGCGTCGACATCGAGATCAAGCTCTGAGGTGACGCGCGAGATGGCTAAGAACATTAAGGGCGTCCTGGGCGAGAAGCTCGGCATGACCCAGGTCTGGGACGAGAACAACCGGGTTGTCCCGGTGACCGTCGTCAAGGCCGGGCCCTGCGTCGTCACCCAGGTCCGCACCAACGACAGCGACGGCTACGAGTCGGTCCAGATCGCCTTCGGCGAGATCGACCCGCGCAAGGTGAACAAGCCCCTCAAGGGTCACTTCGCCAAGGCCGACGTCACCCCGCGCCGCCACCTGGTGGAGCTGCGTACCGCTGACGCCAGCGAGTACACGCTCGGCCAGGAGATCACCGCTGCCGTGTTCGAGTCGGGCGTCAAGGTTGACGTCACCGGCAAGAGCAAGGGCAAGGGCTTCGCCGGTGTCATGAAGCGTCACAACTTCCGTGGCCTCGGCGCCGGGCACGGCACCCAGCGCAAGCACCGCTCCCCCGGTTCCATCGGTGGCTGCGCCACCCCGGGCCGTGTGTTCAAGGGCCTCCGCATGGCGGGCCGCATGGGCAACGAGCGGGTCACCACCCAGAACCTGACCGTCCACGCCGTTGACGCGGAGAAGGGCCTGCTCCTGATCAAGGGTGCGGTTCCTGGTCCGAACGGCGGCCTCGTCCTGGTCCGTACCGCGGCCAAGGGGGCCTGAGGTAACGATGAGCACCATTGACATCCTTTCGCCGGCAGGCGACAAGGCCGGGACCGTCGAGCTCCCCGCGGAGATCTTCGACGCGAAGGTCAGCGTTCCGCTGATCCACCAGGTCGTCGTCGCGCAGCTGGCCGCTGCCCGTCAGGGCACGCACAAGACCAAGACCCGTGGCGAGGTCCGCGGCGGTGGCAAGAAGCCGTACCGCCAGAAGGGCACCGGTCGCGCCCGTCAGGGTTCGACCCGCGCGCCGCAGTTCGCCGGTGGTGGCGTCGTGCACGGTCCCGTGCCGCGTGACTACTCGCAGCGCACCCCGAAGAAGATGAAGGCCGCCGCCCTGCGTGGTGCCCTCTCGGACCGCGCGCGTCACTCCCGCATCCACGTCGTCTCCGACGTGGTCGAGGGTGCGGCGTCCACCAAGGCCGCCAAGAGCCTGTTCGGCAAGATCAGCGAGCGGAAGAACCTGCTCCTGGTCGTCGAGCGCTCCAACGAGGCCGCGTGGCTGTCCGCCCGCAACCTGCCCCAGGTTCACATCCTGGAGCCGGGCCAGCTGAACACGTACGACGTGCTCGTCTCCGACGACGTGGTCTTCACCCAGGCCGCCTTCGAGTCCTTCGTGTCTGGCCCCAAGGCCGTTGAGACCGAAGGGAGCGAGGCCTGATGACTGAGGCCGTCGTCACCAGCAAGACGTTCTCGGACCCGCGCGACCTCCTGGTCAAGCCGGTTGTCTCCGAGAAGAGCTACGCGCTGCTGGACGAGAACAAGTACACGTTCATCGTCGACCCGCGCGCCAACAAGACCCAGATCAAGCAGGCCGTCGAGGCGGTCTTCTCGGTCAAGGTCACCGGGGTCAACACGATCAACCGTCAGGGTAAGCGCAAGCGCACCAAGACCGGTTTCGGCAAGCGCGCCAACACCAAGCGCGCCATCGTGACCCTCGCCGAGGGCGACCGTATCGACATCTTCGGCGGCCCGGTCTCCTAACCAGGAGTCCGAGTCGTCCGGAATCGGACGAGGACTGAGAAATGGGTATCCGCAAGTACAAGCCGACGACCCCGGGCCGTCGTGGCTCCAGCGTCGCCGACTTTGTCGAGATCACGCGGTCCACGCCGGAGAAGTCGCTGGTCCGCCCCCTGCACAGCAAGGGCGGCCGTAACAACGCCGGTCGTGTGACCGTTCGCCACCAGGGTGGTGGCCACAAGCGCGCCTACCGCGTGATCGACTTCCGTCGTCACGACAAGGACGGCGTGCCGGCCAAGGTCGCTCACATCGAGTACGACCCGAACCGCACCGCTCGCATCGCGCTGCTGCACTACGCAGACGGCGAGAAGCGCTACATCATCGCCCCGGCCAAGCTGAGCCAGGGCGACCGGATTGAGAACGGCCCCGGCGCCGACATCAAGCCGGGCAACAACCTCCCGCTCCGCAACATCCCGGTCGGTACCACGATCCACGCGATCGAGCTCCGTCCCGGTGGTGGCGCCAAGTTCGCCCGCTCTGCCGGTTCCTCCGTGCAGCTGCTGGCGAAGGAGGGCCAGTACGCCCACCTGCGTATGCCGTCGGGCGAGGTCCGCCTGGTCGACGTCCGCTGCCGCGCCACGGTCGGCGAGGTCGGCAACGCCGAGCAGTCGAACATCAACTGGGGCAAGGCCGGCCGCATGCGCTGGAAGGGCGTCCGCCCGACCGTCCGCGGTGTCGCGATGAACCCGGTTGACCACCCGCACGGTGGTGGTGAGGGCAAGACCTCCGGTGGTCGCCACCCGGTCTCCCCGTGGGGTCAGAAGGAGGGTCGTACTCGTTCTCCCAAGAAGGCGAGCAACAAGTACATCGTCCGCCGCCGCAAGACGAACAAGAAGCGCTAGGAGCGGGTTTAGATGCCGCGTAGTCTCAAGAAGGGACCCTTCGTCGACGGACACCTCATCAAGAAGGTGGACGCTCAGAACGAGGCTGGTACCAAGAACGTCATCAAGACCTGGTCCCGTCGCTCCATGATCGTGCCGGCCATGCTCGGCCACACGCTCGCGGTGCACAACGGCAAGACGCACGTCCCGGTGTTCGTCACCGAGTCGATGGTCGGCCACAAGCTCGGCGAGTTCTCGCCGACCCGCACCTTCCGCGGCCACGTCAAGGACGACCGCAAGTCGAAGCGCCGCTAAGCGGGGTGCGAACGACTATGACTGACACCGAAGGGACAACCATGGAAGCCAGGGCCCAGGCGCGGTACATCCGCGTCACGCCCATGAAGGCCCGCCGCGTGGTGGACCTCATCCGTGGCATGGACGCCACGGAGGCTCAGGCGGTCCTGCGTTTCGCCCCGCAGGCCGCGAGCGTGCCGGTGGGCAAGGTGCTGGACAGCGCCATTGCCAACGCCGCGCACAACTACGACCACACGGACGCTTCGTCGCTGTACATCAGCGAGGCGTTCGTGGACGAGGGCCCGACCCTGAAGCGGTTCCGTCCGCGCGCCCAGGGCCGTGCCTACCGGATCCGCAAGCGGACCAGCCACATCACCGTGGTCGTCAGCAGCAAGGAAGGAACCCGGTAATGGGCCAGAAGGTTAACCCGCACGGGTTCCGGCTCGGCATCACCACGGACTTCAAGTCCCGCTGGTACGCCGACAAGCTGTACAAGGACTACGTCAAGGAAGACGTTGCCATTCGTCGCATGATGACGAAGGGCATGGAGCGCGCCGGTATCTCGAAGGTTGAGATCGAGCGCACCCGCGACCGCGTCCGCGTTGACATCCACACCGCCCGCCCGGGCATCGTCATCGGTCGCCGTGGCGCCGAGGCCGACCGCATCCGTGGCGAGCTGGAGAAGCTGACCGGCAAGCAGGTCCAGCTGAACATCCTCGAGGTCAAGAACCCCGAGGTCGACGCTCAGCTGGTGGCCCAGGCCGTCGCCGAGCAGCTGTCCTCCCGCGTCTCCTTCCGTCGCGCCATGCGTAAGAGCATGCAGTCGACGATGAAGGCCGGCGCCAAGGGCATCAAGATCCAGTGCGGTGGCCGTCTCGGCGGCGCCGAGATGTCCCGCTCGGAGTTCTACCGCGAGGGCCGTGTGCCCCTGCACACGCTCCGTGCGAACGTCGACTACGGCTTCTTCGAGGCCAAGACCACCTTCGGCCGCATCGGCGTGAAGGTCTGGATCTACAAGGGCGACGTCAAGAACATCGCCGAGGTCCGCGCCGAGAACGCCGCGGCGCGTGCGGGCAACCGCCCGTCCCGTGGCGCCGGCGAGCGCCCGGCCCGTGGTGGCCGTGGCGGCGAGCGTGGCGGCCGCGGCCGCAAGCCGCAGCAGAACGCCGCTGCCGAGGCCCCCAAGGCCGAGGCCGCTGCCGCTGCTCCGGCTGAGTCCACCGGAACGGAGGCCTGACCGACATGCTGATCCCTCGCAGGGTCAAGCACCGCAAGCAGCACCACCCCAAGCGGAACGGCATGGCCAAGGGTGGCACCGAGCTCGCCTTCGGTGAGTACGGCATCCAGGCCCTGACCCCGGCCTACGTGACGAACCGTCAGATCGAGTCCGCTCGTATCGCCATGACGCGTCACATCAAGCGTGGCGGCAAGGTGTGGATCAACATCTACCCGGACCGTCCGCTGACCAAGAAGCCGGCCGAAACCCGCATGGGTTCCGGTAAGGGTTCTCCGGAGTGGTGGATCGCGAACGTCAAGCCCGGTCGGGTGATGTTCGAGCTGTCCTTCCCGAACGAAAAGGTCGCTAAGGAGGCGCTCACCCGCGCCGCCCACAAGCTTCCGATGAAGTGCCGCATTGTTCGGCGCGAGGCAGGTGAGTCGTGATGGCCGCTGGTATCAAGGCGACCGAGCTGCGTGAGCTGAACGACGAGGACCTCGTCGCGAAGCTCCGTGAGGCCAAGGAAGAGCTGTTCAACCTCCGCTTCCAGGCGGCGACCGGGCAGCTTGAGAACCACGGTCGGCTCAAGTCCGTCCGTAAGGACATCGCCCGGATCTACACCCTGATGCGCGAGCGTGAGCTGGGCATCGAGACGGTGGAGAGCGCCTGATGAGCGAGAAGAATGTGACTGAGACGAACGACCGCGGTTTCCGCAAGACCCGTGAGGGTCTCGTCGTCAGCGACAAGATGGACAAGACCGTCGTCGTCGCCGTCGAGGACCGCGTCAAGCACGCGCTGTACGGCAAGGTCATCCGCCGTACGAACAAGCTCAAGGCGCACGACGAGCAGAACGCTGCCGGCGTCGGCGACCGCGTCCTCCTGATGGAGACGCGTCCGCTGTCGGCGAGCAAGCGCTGGCGCGTCGTCGAGATCCTCGAGAAGGCCAAGTAATTTCTGAGGGGTTTCCCTCGGATAAGTTCCGCCAGGCTCGGCGTGGGGTCCTCACCTCGGTGAGGCCCCCCGCCGGGAACCGGCAGACGATCAGGAGATAGACGTGATCCAGCAGGAGTCGCGACTTCGGGTCGCCGACAACACTGGTGCCAAGGAGATCCTTTGCATCCGTGTTCTCGGTGGTTCGGGTCGCCGCTACGCGGGCATCGGTGACGTCATCGTTGCCACCGTCAAGGACGCGATCCCCGGTGGCAACGTGAAGAAGGGTGACGTCATCAAGGCCGTCATCGTTCGCACCGTCAAGGAGCGCCGCCGTCCGGATGGCTCGTACATCCGTTTCGACGAGAACGCCGCTGTCGTTCTCAAGAACGACGGTGACCCCCGCGGCACCCGTATCTTCGGCCCCGTGGGCCGAGAGCTGCGCGAGAAGAAGTTCATGAAGATCGTCTCGCTCGCGCCGGAGGTGCTGTAACCGATGAAGATCAAGAAGGGCGACCTGGTCCAGGTCATCACCGGTAAGGACAAGGGCAAGCAGGGCAAGGTCATCCAGGCCTTCCCCGCTGAGGACCGTGTTCTCGTCGAGGGTGTCAACCGGGTCAAGAAGCACACCAAGGCCGGCCAGACCGCCCGTGGTTCCAAGACCGGTGGCATTGTCACGACCGAGGCCCCGATCCACGTGAGCAACGTTCAGCTCATCGTGGAGAAGGACGGCAAGAAGGTCGTCACCCGCGTCGGTTACCGCTTCGACGACAACGGCAACAAGATCCGCGTTGCCAAGCGCACCGGTGAGGACATCTGATGACTGCCACCACCAACGCGCCGCGTCTCAAGCTGCGCTACCGCGAAGAGATCGTCGGCAAGCTGCGTGAGGAGTTCTCGTACGAGAACGTCATGCAGGTTCCCGGCCTCACCAAGATCGTGGTCAACATGGGTGTGGGCGACGCCGCCCGCGACTCCAAGCTGATCGAGGGCGCCATCCGCGACCTCACCACGATCACGGGCCAGAAGCCCGCCGTCACCAAGGCTCGCAAGTCCATCGCGCAGTTCAAGCTGCGTGAGGGCCAGCCGATCGGCGCCCACGTCACCCTCCGTGGTGACCGCATGTGGGAGTTCCTGGACCGCACCCTGTCGCTCGCGCTCCCGCGCATCCGCGACTTCCGTGGTCTGTCCCCGAAGCAGTTCGATGGTCGGGGCAACTACACCTTCGGTCTCACGGAGCAGGTCATGTTCCACGAGATCGACCAGGACAAGATCGACCGCGTCCGGGGTATGGACATCACCGTGGTGACCACGGCGACCAACGACGACGAGGGCCGCGCCCTCCTTCGTCACCTCGGCTTCCCGTTCAAGGAGGCGTAAGCGAGATGGCGAAGAAGTCTCTTATTGCCAAGGCTGCTCGCAAGCCCAAGTTCGGTGTGCGCGCGTACACCCGCTGCCAGCGCTGCGGCCGCCCGCACTCCGTGTACCGCAAGTTCGGCCTCTGCCGCGTGTGCCTTCGTGAGATGGCTCACCGTGGCGAGCTGCCGGGCGTGACCAAGAGCTCCTGGTAACAACCCACTTGGGTTGACCAGGGCTCTCGGTAAGCATCAAGGACGGTGGGGCCCGATCCTTCACTCGCGTAGAGTTGAAGGGTTGGGTGCCCGCCGCCCATGACCGTCTTACTACGCCGTAGGTCCCCGCGCCGCACCCGCCCCGACCCTGTTCGGGGAGAGGGATGGCGCAGATAGGAAACCACGGCGAGAGAGGCCGAAGGCCAAACATGACCATGACCGATCCGATCGCAGACATGCTGACCCGTCTGCGGAACGCGAACTCGGCTTACCACGACTCCGTGGCCATGCCCCACAGCAAGATCAAGGCGCACATCGCCGAGATCCTGCAGCAGGAGGGCTACATCGCCGGCTGGAAGGTCGAGGACGCCGAGGTCGGCAAGAGCCTCGTCATCGACCTGAAGTTCGGTCCGAACCGCGAGCGCTCGATCGCCGGGATCAAGCGCATCTCGAAGCCGGGCCTGCGTGTCTACGCAAAGTCCACCAACCTGCCGAAGGTCCTCGGCGGCCTGGGCGTGGCGATCATCTCCACGTCCCACGGTCTCCTGACCGGCCAGCAGGCCAGCAAGAAGGGCGTGGGTGGGGAAGTCCTCGCCTACGTCTGGTAACCAGGGAACGGAGGAATAGCCAATGTCGCGTATTGGACGGCTGCCCATCCAGGTTCCCGCTGGTGTGGACGTCACCATCGATGGCCGCACGGTGCACGTGAAGGGTCCCAAGGGCTCCCTCACGCACGCCGTTGCCGCGCCCATCGAGATCGCTAAGGCCGAGGACGGCACCCTTGTCGTCTCTCGTCCGAACGACGAGCGTCAGAACAAGGCCCTGCACGGCCTGTCCCGCACGCTGGTGGCGAACATGATCACCGGCGTGACCGCGGGCTACAGCAAGGCTCTTGAGATCAGCGGTGTCGGTTACCGCGTCCAGGCGAAGGGCTCCAACCTGGAGTTCTCCCTGGGCTACAGCCACCCGATTCTGATCGAGGCCCCCGAGGGCATCACCTTCAAGGTCGAGTCCCCCACCAAGCTCAGCGTCGAGGGCATCGACAAGCAGAAGGTCGGCGAGGTTGCCGCCAACATCCGCAAGCTTCGCAAGCCCGACCCCTACAAGGCCAAGGGCGTGAAGTACGCGGGTGAGGTCATCCGCCGCAAGGTCGGAAAGGCTGGTAAGTAAGCCATGGCATACGGTGTGAAGATCGCCAAGGGCGATGCTTACAAGCGCGCCGCCAAGCAGCGCCGCCACATCCGCATCCGCAAGAACATGTCGGGTACGGCCGAGCGTCCGCGTCTGGTCGTGACGCGCTCGAACCGTGGCATCACCGCCCAGGTCATCGACGACATCAAGGGTCACACCCTGGCGTCGGCGTCCCACCTGGACGCGTCGATCCGCGGTGGCGAGGGCGACAAGAGCGCCCAGGCCACGAAGGTGGGCGCCCTGGTCGCCGAGCGTGCCAAGGCCGCCGGCGTCGAGGCCGTCGTGTTCGACCGCGGTGGCAACCAGTACGCCGGGCGCATTGCCGCTCTGGCGGACGCCGCCCGCGAAGCCGGGCTGAAGTTCTAAGCCCCGGTTCCGGAGCTAGCGGACGTAACAGAGAGAGGTAAATCCAATGGCTGGACCCCAGCGCCGCGGAAGCGGTGCCGGTGGCGGCGAGCGGCGGGACCGGAAGGGTCGCGACGGTGGCGCTGCCGCCGAGAAGACCGCGTACGTTGAGCGCGTAGTCGCGATCAACCGCGTCGCCAAGGTTGTCAAGGGTGGTCGTCGCTTCAGCTTCACCGCGCTCGTCGTGGTGGGTGACGGTGACGGCACCGTGGGTGTCGGTTACGGCAAGGCCAAGGAAGTTCCGGCTGCCATCGCCAAGGGCGTGGAAGAGGCCAAGAAGAACTTCTTCAAGGTCCCCCGTATCCAGGGCACCATCCCGCACCCGATCCAGGGCGAGAAGGCCGCGGGCGTCGTCCTGCTCAAGCCGGCTTCCCCCGGTACCGGTGTTATCGCCGGTGGCCCGGTGCGTGCCGTGCTCGAGTGCGCCGGCGTTCACGACATCCTGTCGAAGTCGCTCGGTTCTTCGAACCCGATCAACATCGTGCACGCCACGGTGACGGCCCTCCAGGGACTCTCCCGTCCCGAGGAGATCGCCGCCCGTCGTGGCCTGCCGCTGGAGGACGTGGCTCCCGCCGCTCTGCTGCGGGCGCGTGCAGGGGCGGGTGCGTAATGGCTCGCCTCAAGGTCACGCAGGTCAAGTCCTACATCGGTAGCAAGCAGAACCACCGCGACACCCTGCGTTCGCTTGGTCTCAAGAAGATCAACGACGTGGTTGTCAAGGAGGACCGTCCCGAGATCCGCGGCATGGTGCAGACCGTCCGCCACCTCGTGACGGTTGAGGAGGTCGACTGACATGGCGGAGCAGAACCCGCTGAAGGTCCACAACCTCCGTCCTGCCCCGGGCGCCAAGACCGCCAAGACCCGTGTGGGTCGTGGTGAGGCGTCCAAGGGTAAGACCGCAGGTCGTGGTACCAAGGGCACCAAGGCCCGTTACCAGGTTCCGCAGCGCTTCGAGGGTGGGCAGATGCCCCTCCACATGCGCCTGCCGAAGCTCAAGGGCTTCAAGAACCCGTTCCGCACCGAGTTCCAGGTCGTGAACCTGGACAAGCTGGCCGCGCTCTACCCGCAGGGTGGCGAGGTCACGGTGGCCGACCTGGTCGCCAAGGGTGCGGTTCGCAAGAACCAGCTCGTCAAGGTCCTGGGCCAGGGCGAGATCTCCGTGGCGCTGCAGGTGACGGTTGACGCCGTCTCCGGCTCCGCCAAGGAGAAGATTGCCGCTGCCGGCGGCACCGTCACCGAGCTCGTCTGAGCTCGTTGAACTGACAACCGGGGATGTCCCAAAAGGGGCATCCCCGGTTGGTCGTTCCAAGGGGGGCACGGTCGCCGGTAAGGTGGCGTGCACTGTTAACCTCCGCGCGGCCTGTGTCCGCGCGGATTTTGACTGATAAGTATTCGTCGATCCTCAAGACCGTCACCTCTCGCGTGGCAACGTGAGAGGCGCAGGAGGCACCGTGCTCACCGCGTTCGCCCGGGCGTTCAAGACGCCCGACCTGCGCAAGAAGCTGCTGTTCACGCTGGGCATCATGGTGCTCTTCCGACTCGGTGCGCATGTGCCGGTGCCGGGAGTCGACTACCGCAATGTCCAGATGTGCATGGACCAGACCAAGAGTGGTCAGGGCCTCTTCGGCCTCGTGAACATGTTCAGTGGTGGCGCGCTGCTGCAGATCACGATCTTTGCGCTCGGGATCATGCCGTACATCACGGCGAGCATCATCCTGCAGCTCCTGACCGTCGTCATTCCACGGCTGGAAGCCCTCAAGAAGGAGGGGCAGTCGGGACAGGCAAAGATCACGCAGTACACGCGCTATCTGACCGTGGCTCTTGCGATCCTTCAGGGCACCGGCCTGGTCGCCACGGCCCGCAGCGGTGCCTTGTTCGGGGGCTGCACCGTCGGGAACCAGATCGTTCCCAACCAGTCGATCTTCACCACCGTCGTCATGGTCATCACCATGACCGCCGGTACCGCGCTGATCATGTGGCTCGGTGAGCTCATCACCGACCGCGGCATCGGCAACGGCATGTCGATCCTGATGTTCACCTCCATCGCCGCCGGTTTCCCGAGCTCCCTCTGGGCGATCAAGCTCCAGGGCAGCCTGATGGGCGGTTGGCTGGAGTTCTCCCTGGTCATCCTGTGCGGCCTCGCGATGGTCGCGCTCGTCGTCTTCGTCGAGCAGGCCCAGCGCCGGATCCCCGTGCAGTACGCCAAGCGCATGATCGGCCGCCGTTCCTACGGCGGTACGTCCACCTACATCCCGCTCAAGGTGAACCAGGCGGGCGTGATCCCCGTCATCTTCGCCTCGTCGCTGCTCTACATTCCGGCGCTGCTCGTGCAGTTCACCGGCTCCAAGGCGGGCTGGGCGAACTGGATCAACGCCAATCTGGTCAAGGGTGACCACCCGATCTACATGGCCACCTACTTCCTGCTGATCGTTTTCTTCGCCTTCTTCTACGTCGCCATCTCCTTCAACCCCGAAGAAGTTGCCGACAACATGAAGAAGTATGGTGGGTTCATCCCGGGCATCCGGGCGGGTCGTCCCACCGCGGAGTACCTGAGCTACGTGCTGAACCGCATCACGTGGCCGGGGTCTCTCTACCTGGGCCTGATCGCCCTGGTGCCCACGGTGGCACTGGTCACACTCAACGCGAACCAGAACTTCCCGTTCGGGGGAACCAGCATCCTGATCATCGTGGGTGTCGGTCTGGAGACTGTGAAGCAGATCGAGAGCCAGCTTCAGCAGCGCAACTACGAAGGGTTCCTCCGCTGATGCGAATCGTCCTCGTCGGGCCGCCCGGCGCCGGCAAGGGTACGCAGGCCGCGTACCTCGCCAAGAACCTCGCGATCCCGCACATCTCGACGGGCGACCTTTTCCGGGCGAACATCAGCCAGGGCACGCCCCTGGGCCAGAAGGCCCAGGAGTACATGCGGGCCGGCCAGCTCGTGCCGGACGAGGTCACCATCGGCATGGCCAAGGACCGCATGGGCAAGGAGGACGCCGCCGGCGGCTTCCTGCTCGACGGCTTCCCGCGCAACCTGGCCCAGGCCGAGGCGCTGGACGCCATCCTCAAGGACGACGACCTCAAGCTCGACGCCGTCCTGGACCTGGAGGTCCCGGAGGACGAGGTCGTCAAGCGGATCGCCGGTCGCCGGATGTGCCGCAAGGACAGCAGCCACATCTTCCACGTGATCTACAACCCCCCGAAGACCGAGGGTGTGTGCGACGCGTGCGGCGGTGAGCTGTACCAGCGCGAGGACGACCGCGAGGAGACCGTCCGCAAGCGGCTGGAGGTCTACCACACGGAGACCGAGCCGATCATCGACTACTACAAGGCCCAGGGCCTCGTGGTGACGATCCCGGCCCTCGGCAAGGTCGCCGAGGTGACGGAGCGGGCGATGGCCGCGCTGGAGCGCGAAGCCGCCTGACATGGCACGTACTACGGCCGCGGTGCCCTTCGGGGCACCGCGGCCGTAGTGTTTGTTTGAGCATTTGGACCGTAAGACCCAGGAAGGCATCCCATGGTCGAGATCAAGACCGCCGAGCAGATCGCGAAGATGCGCGAGGCCGGCCTGGTCGTCGCCGCCGTGCACGCGGCCACCCGGGAGGCGGCCGTGCCCGGTGCCACGACCAAGGACCTGGACGACGTCGCCAGCAAGGTGATCGCCGAGCACGGCGCGAAGTCGAACTTCCTCGGGTACGGCGGTTTCCCCGCCACCATCTGCACCTCGGTGAACGAGGTCGTCGTCCACGGCATCCCGGACACGAAGACCGTCCTCAAGGACGGCGACATCATCTCCATCGACGCCGGCGCCATCATCGACGGCTGGCACGGTGACGCGGCCTTCACGGCCTTCGTGGGCACCGGTCACGCTCCGGAGCTCATCGAGCTCTCCCGGGTGACCGAGGAGTCCATGTGGGCCGGCATCGCGGCCGTGAAGAACGGCAACCGCCTGGTGGACATCTCCAGGGCCATCGAGGGCTACATCCGCCGCCAGCCCCGCCCGGCGAGCGGCAAGTACGGGATCATCGAGGACTACGGCGGCCACGGCATCGGCTCCGAGATGCACATGGACCCGCACCTGCTGAACTACGTCTCGCGCAAGCGCGGCAAGGGCCCCAAGCTCGTCCCCGGCTTCTGCATCGCCATCGAGCCCATGGTGAGCCTCGGCACGGCCCGTACGCACGTCCTGGAGGACGACTGGACGGTCCTCACGGACGACATGTCCTGGTCCTCCCACTGGGAGCACTCCGTCGCTCTGACGGAGGAAGGTCCGCTGGTTCTGACGGCGGTCGACGGTGGCAAGGCGAAGCTGGCGGAATACGGGGTCGTCGCGGCCCCGGACCCGCTCGCCTGAAGCGCCGCATAAGGATCACTGCGGCTGGGCAGTCACCCCTGGATTAGTCTTTCGGGTTGCCCTGACGTAGACTGACGCGTCGGCTCTCGTGTATCCGCATGCCTTCGTACCGATGGCACGCACATACGAGAGTTGATCAAGGTAGCCGATTCGAAAGGCGAAGCGTGGCCAAGAAGCAAGGTGCCATCGAGATCGAGGGCACCGTGATCGAGTCTCTGCCGAACGCAATGTTCAAGGTGGAGCTCCAGAACGGTCACAAGGTCCTCGCGCACATCAGCGGCAAGATGCGGATGCACTACATCCGCATCCTTCCGGATGACCGGGTCGTCGTGGAGCTCTCTCCCTACGACCTGACGCGTGGCCGGATCGTCTACCGCTACAAGTAGATCTTGTCGGCGTCCCGCTCGTACGGGGCGACGGCACTGACCCGGAGAACCTCACACCCATGAAGGTCAAGCCGAGCGTCAAGAAGATCTGCGACAAGTGCAAGGTGATCCGCCGCCACGGCCGGGTCATGGTCATCTGCGACAACCTGCGCCACAAGCAGCGCCAGGGCTGACGCAGAACCTGCACTTCGCAGTTTCTTCGCGCGACGCGAGCAAAAACGTACATACGCAGAACCCGTCCAGTGCTCACTGGCGATACCTCCGGCGGGGGCCGGGGACCCGGAACGTACCTAGTACGGCGGCCGGGATCGGTTCTGTGTCAGACCCCCGAGAACATCTGGAGCCATTGAATGGCACGCGTTTCCGGTGTTGACATCCCGCGCGACAAGCGCGTGGAGGTTGCACTCACCTACGTCTTCGGTATCGGCCGCACCCAGTCGCAGGCGACCCTCGCCGCCACCGGTGTGAACCCGAACACCCGCGTTCGTGACCTTCCCGAAGAGGACCTGGTCAAGATCCGCGAGTACGTGGACGCCAACCTCAAGACCGAGGGTGACCTCCGTCGCGAGATCCAGGCCGACATCCGCCGCAAGGTCGAGATCGGCTGCTACCAGGGTCTGCGTCACCGTCGCGGCCTGCCGGTCCACGGTCAGCGCACCAGCACGAACGCTCGTACCCGCAAGGGCCCGCGTCGCGCCATCGCCGGCAAGAAGAAGCCGGGCAAGAAGTAGTCCACAGCGGACGCTGCGGTGCTCCGGGGGGCAACCCCCGGGTCGGCCGCATTCCAGCGGTCTTCGCTGTAGGACCGACCACCTCCCTCCATCAGGAGTAAGACATGCCCCCCAAGGGTCGTCAGGGCGCTGCCAAGAAGGTGCGCCGCAAGGAAAAGAAGAACGTCGCTCACGGCCACGCGCACATCAAGAGCACGTTCAACAACACGATCGTGTCCATCACGGACCCGACCGGCAACGTGATCTCCTGGGCCTCCGCCGGCCACGTCGGCTTCAAGGGCTCGCGCAAGTCGACCCCGTTCGCCGCGCAGATGGCCGCCGAGTCCGCCGCGCGTCGTGCGCAGGAGCACGGCATGCGCAAGGTCGACGTCTTCGTCAAGGGCCCGGGTTCCGGTCGTGAGACCGCCATCCGTTCGCTCCAGGCGACCGGTCTCGAGGTCGGCTCCATCCAGGACGTCACCCCGACCCCGCACAACGGCTGCCGCCCCCCGAAGCGTCGTCGCGTCTGACGCGGCGCGGCTTCGGCTGCTGCCTTGAGGGTCTGGGCGGTACGGCTTCCCCCGCGGGGGCCGTGCCGCCCGTACCCTTGTAATACCTCGGGACATCAAATAGTGGGTGTCCATGACTGAAGGATTCATCGCATGCTGATCGCTCAGCGCCCCTCGCTGACCGAAGAGGTCGTCGACGAGTTCCGCTCCCGGTTCGTGATCGAGCCGCTGGAGCCGGGCTTCGGCTACACCCTCGGCAACTCGCTGCGCCGTACGCTCCTCTCCTCGATCCCGGGTGCGGCGGTCACGTCCATCCGCATCGACGGTGTCCTGCACGAGTTCACCACCGTGCCGGGCGTCAAGGAGGACGTCACCGACCTCATCCTGAACATCAAGCAGCTGGTCGTCTCCTCGGAGCACGACGAGCCGGTCGTGATGTACCTGCGCAAGCAGGGCCCGGGTCTGGTCACCGCCGCCGACATCGCCCCGCCGGCCGGCGTCGAGGTGCACAACCCCGACCTGGTCCTGGCGACCCTGAACGCCAAGGGCAAGCTGGAGATGGAGCTGACCGTCGAGCGCGGTCGCGGCTACGTCTCCGCCGTCCAGAACAAGCAGGTCGGCCAGGAGATCGGCCGCATCCCGGTCGACTCCATCTACTCGCCGGTCCTCAAGGTCACCTACAAGGTCGAGGCGACCCGAGTCGAGCAGCGCACCGACTTCGACAAGCTGATCGTCGACGTCGAGACCAAGCAGGCCATGCGCCCGCGCGACGCCATGGCGTCCGCCGGCAAGACCCTGGTCGAGCTGTTCGGTCTGGCCCGCGAGCTCAACATCGACGCCGAGGGCATCGACATGGGCCCGTCCCCGACGGACGCCGCCCTGGCCGCCGACCTGGCGCTGCCGATCGAGGAGCTCGAGCTCACGGTCCGCTCGTACAACTGCCTCAAGCGCGAGGGCATCCACTCCGTGGGTGAGCTCGTCGCCCGCTCCGAGGCCGACCTGCTCGACATCCGCAACTTCGGTGCGAAGTCGATCGACGAGGTCAAGGCGAAGCTGGCCGGCATGGGCCTGGCCCTCAAGGACAGCCCGCCCGGATTCGACCCGACCGCCGCCGCGGATGCCTTTGGCGCCGACGACGACGCGGACGCGGGTTTTGTGGAGACCGAGCAGTACTGATCGGACTCCGGGTGCGGGAGCGCTGTGGCTTGTCGCGCAGTTCCCCGCGCCCCCTCCGGGCTTGCCCCTTCGGGGCTTGCCCGGATCTCCGACGGGCGACCGCCCGCTCGGATACTGACTCCGGTACCTGATACGGCCGGGGCAGACTAAAGGAGAAACACCATGCCGCGTCCCACCAAGGGTGCCCGTCTGGGCGGCGGTGCCGCGCACGAGAAGCTGATGCTGGCGAACCTCGCCAAGTCGCTCTTCGAGCACGGCCGCATCACGACGACCGAGGCCAAGGCCCGCCGCCTGCGTCCGGTCGCCGAGCGCCTGATCACCAAGGCGAAGAAGGGCGACATCCACAACCGTCGCCAGGTGCTGCAGACGATCACGGACAAGGGCATCGTGCACGTGCTCTTCACCGAGATCGCGCCGCGCTTCGCCGAGCGTCCGGGTGGCTACACCCGCATCACCAAGATCGGCAACCGTCGTGGCGACAACGCCCCGATGGCCGTGATCGAGCTGGTCGAGGGCGAGATCGCCAAGAAGGCGACCGTCGCCGAGGCCGAGGCCGCCACCAAGCGTGCGGTCAAGGAGTCCGAGGCTGCTGCCGAGGCTCCGGCCGAGGAGTCGAAGGACGCCTGACGACGCTGATGCGTGTCAGTGACGGGCCCGCCCCTTTTCCGGGGGCGGGCCCGTCCCGCATTTCTGAGAGGAACACTCGGTGAGTGACGAGGTGGCGCCCGGTTTCGTCCGGGTGCGGCTGGACCTGTCGTACGACGGCAAGGACTTCTCCGGCTGGGCGAAGCAGCGCGAGGGCCAGCGCACGGTCCAGGGTGAGATCGAGAGCGCGATCCGGACCGTGACGCGGTCCAAGGAGACGTACGAGCTGACGGTCGCGGGCCGTACGGACTCGGGAGTGCACGCCCGGGGCCAGGTCGCGCACGTCGACCTGCCGGCCGAGGTGTGGGCCGAGCACGAGGAGAAGCTGCTGCGCCGGCTGGCGGGGCGGCTGTCGCACGACGTACGGGTGTGGAAGGTCGCCGAGGCGCCGGCCGGGTTCAACGCGCGTTTCTCCGCGATCTGGCGGCGCTACGCCTACCGGGTGACGGACCATCACGGCGGTGTCGATCCGCTGCTGCGCGGTCATGTGCTGTGGCACGACTGGCCGTTGGACGTCGATGCGATGAACGCGGCCTCGAAGGCACTGATCGGCGAGCACGACTTCGCCGCCTACTGCAAGCGGCGCGAGGGTGCGACGACCATTCGCACGCTGCAGCAGCTGAGTTGGGAGCGGGACGCCTCCGGCGTCATCACGGCGACCGTGCGGGCGGATGCGTTCTGCCACAACATGGTGCGGTCGCTGGTGGGTGCGCTGCTGTTCGTGGGTGACGGGCACCGGCCGGTGGACTGGCCGGGCAAGGTTCTTGCGGCGGGGGTGCGCGATTCGGCCGTGCACGTGGTGCGTCCGCACGGGCTGACCTTGGAGGAGGTCGGGTATCCGGCCGACTCCGAGCTGGCCGCGCGGAATCTTGCGGCGCGGAACAAGAGGACGCTGCCCGGCGCGGGTTGCTGCTGACGAAACGCAGGTGGGGCCCGGCGAAAGCCGGGCCCCACCTGCGTTTTCGGTTTTAAGCGGGGCAGCTGACCGCCAGGTCGCTGTTGACCGTGAAGTACGGCTTGATGCCGTCGACCTTCGGGTACAGGTCCGTCTTGTTGCGGTCGACGATGTCGCCGACGAGGCGGGCCACCTTGACCGGCTCGCCGTCCGGGGTCAGGCGCAGGGCCAGGTCCCAGACGGTGTTCTCCTCGCCGGTGCCGCGGGCGTGCCGCAGTTCGGCGTAGGGGACGGTCACCCGGAAGGCCGTGCCGTCGACGGCGGTGACCTGCGCGGTGACCTTGTCGGCCGTGTCCGCGCGGGGCGTGGCGACGAGGACGGGCTCGGTGCCGTCGGCGAACTCGGCGCCGTGCAGGGTGCCTTCGACCGTGAGGGCGGTTTCGTCCTGGCGGACGAGGCGGGCCTCCGCGTGGACGGGGCGGTTCCAGGCGCGCAGGGCGAGGAAGCCGTCGACCGTCGGGTAGGGCACCCACCAGGTGAAGGGGCCGCCGGGCAGCGGCTCCAGCTCGACCAGGCCGCGGCCCTCGGCGAGGTGGGAGACGACGCGGCGGCGGGCGCCGTCGTCGCCGCGGACGACGTGGAGGTCCCAGCGGCCCTCGCCCAGGCGCAGCTGCTTGCGGTCGAGGACGGCGGTGTACGGGTCCTTCGGGCCGGCCGGTGCCTTCAGGGGCACGCTGACGGGCTTGCCCTCCTTGCGGCGGGTGACCGTGAGGGAGAGCTTCTCGCCGGAGAGGCCCTTGCGGTCGACGGAGACGAGGATGTTGCCGTCGGCGTCGACGCGGCAGGAGGCGGTGCAGCGCAGCGGCTTGCGGACGATCTCCTTGATCGCGGCCTTCACCGGCGGGGTGGCGGGCTTGGCGACGCCGCGGCGCAGCGGGCGGAGGATCTTGCCGGCGGTGCGGCGCAGCATCTTCGTCAGCGGGACGGGCGCGGGCTTGCGCTCGGCGGTGCCGGAGCCCGCGGGGGCCGCTGCCGGGGCGGAGCCGTCGCGGACCCCGCCGAGGCTCTCGATGAGCTCCTCGTAGCGGCGGGCGATGGCGTCGGGGTGGTAGCGCTCGGCGGAGACGCGGGCGGCCTTGCCCATGGCCTGCCGCAGCTCGTCGTCCTCGATGAGCTTGAGGAGGCCCTTGGCGATGGCGTCGCTGTCGAGGTTGGTGACGAGGAGGCCGTCGTGGCCGTCCTTGATGATCTCGCCGGGGCCGTGCGGGCAGTCGGTGGCGACGACGGGGACGCCACAGTTCATGGCCTCCACGATCGTCATGCCGAAGGACTCCTCGCGGGAGGTGACGGCGGCGATGGAGCCCTTGGCCCACTCGGTCTCGATGGGGGAGTGGGGGCCCATGAGGGTGATGTGCTCGGTGAGGCCGAGCTGGTCGATCTGCTCGCGCAGCTTGGCCTGCTGGGGGCCGCGGCCGTAGATGCGCAGCTTCCAGTCGGGGCGGGCGGCGGCGACGGTGACCCAGGCCTTGACGAGGAGGTCGTAGCGCTTGACGGGGATGAGGCGGCCGGCGGCGACGACGAGCTTGGCGCTGCCGTCGGAGGGCTCGACCTCGGAGGCGGGGACGCCGTTGGGCAGCGCGACGAGCTTGGTCCTGATGCCGGGGAACTGCTCGCGGTGGGTCGCGGCGTCGGCGTCGGAGACGGCGGTGTGGGCGTCGAGGTGCGGGATGGCGCGGTCCTGGGCGGCGCGGATGTTCGGCTCGTGCGTGCCGTAGATCCGGTGCTCCTGGCCGATCCGCAGGTAGCGCTCCTGCCCGAATTCGGCCAGGTACATGACCAGGCCGGGGCGGGTGGCGACGACGACGTCGGCGTCGGTGCGGGCGAGGTGCTCGGCGACGCGCTTGTCGGTCAGGGCGCTGAAGTGGGCGCCCTTGGCCTCGACGGGCGGGATGTGGGCGCTGTCCTGCTCAAGGAGCGGGTTGTCCCGGTCGGCGCCGGTCTCGGCGCGGGTGTCGATCAGGTGGACCAGCTTCACCTTGCGGTGCAGGGGGAGCTTGGGTGTGCCACCGGTCCTGTGGATGGACACGATCTCCACGTCGTGCCGGGCGGCGAGCGCGCTGGCGACGTTGAAGGTGGAGCGGATCGTGCCGCCGATGCCGTAGGCGTTCTGCAAAAGGAAAGAGATCTTCATGGCGGTGTGTGCGCGGCGCTACGGGCGGCGCGTCCGTCCTTCCCCCAGGCCTGGGTGTGCGGGTCTCCCCTGTCGGCCGGATGCTTCGGTGGTCCGGTCCGATCCGTCGGTTAAGACCGTTGGGAGGGATTTCGGTTGCCTGTCGAGGCTACATTGTGGCTTGAGTCACGTCGCTTACGTCAAGGGTGAGATCGTTCTCCGGGTCGAAGACGGGGCGCACGGCGACGGTACCCCGCACCGGGTGTTCCAGGTCGCGTGCCGGGTGCACGTCGGTGCGTTTGCGGTCCACGCCGTCGCCCGTGAGACGGCCGAGCGGGACGGGCGGTTCCGCGGGGGCGGGGCGCAGTTCCAGGCGCCAGACGTCGTGGGCGGTGCCGCGGCGGGCGAACAGCAGCCCGTAGGGGACGGTGCAGCTCAGTCGCCGCCCGGGGAGGGCGGTGAGCGGGATCTCCACGTCGTGTGCGGCGTCCTCGGGCGATACGAGGGCGAGGCGCGATGCCGGGCCGAGGGGCGTGATGGTGCCGAGCACGGTGGCGGTCACGGTGAGGGAGTCCTCGCCGACGGCGATCCCGTCGAGCTCGGCGTGGGCGCGGCGGCGCCAGGTGCGCAGGGTCAGCGAGCCGGCGGCGGTGACGTAGGGGACCCAGGCGGTGACGTGGCCGTCCTCCTCCTGCCGCAGGGGCAGGGTCAGCAGCCGGGCCTGTTCGACGAGGTCGGCGGCTACGCGGGCGCGCTTGCGGTCGTCGGCGCGCTCGGCGAAGAAGTCCCAGCGGCCCTCGGCGAGGGTGGTGCCGGGCCGGTCGAGGACGGCGGTGAGCGGGCCCTTGCCGGTGGCGGGGCGGGTGAGGGGGATCTCGATCCGCTCGCCCTCGCCGGTGCCGTCGGTGCCGCGCAGGCGTGCCGTGAGCGTCAGCCGCTCGCCCGTGACGCCCGCGCGGGGCAGCCGGACGGCGAGGCCGCCGTCGGGCGTGGCGCGGGCGGAGGCGCGCGGGCGCAGCGGTTTCAGGGGTGCGGGCGGCGGGGCGGGCTGCTCCGCGGCGGTCGCGGGGCGGGCGGGCCGGAGGGCCTCGGCGGCCTTGCGGCGCAGGGGCCGTACGAGGCGGGCTGCGGTGCGGCGCAGGGTGGCGGGGGCGGATGCGGGGGCCGCGGCGGGTGCGGGTGCCGTGGCAGGTGCCGCCGCGGTCTCCGGCGGCAGCAGCTCCGGGCGGACCGCGCGGACGATCTCCTCGAAGCGTTCGGCGATCCGGGCGGGGGCGTAGCGCAGGGCCGAGACGCGGGCGGCCCGGCCCATGGAGCGGCGCAGCTCCTCGTCGTCGATGAGCCTGAGGAGGCCCTCGGCCACGGCGTCGGCGTCGCCGGGCGGGACGAGGAGGCCGTCCACGCCGTCCTCGATGATCTCGCGGGGGCCCTGCGGGCAGTCGGTGGCGACGACGGGGACGCCGCAGTGCATGGCTTCCACGATCGTCATGCCGAAGGACTCGAAGTCGGAGGTGACGGCGGCGATGGAGCCCTTGGCCCACTCGGTCTCGATGGGCGAGTGCGGGCCCATGAGCGCGATGTTCTCGGCGAGGCCGAGCTCGTCGATGCGGGCGCGCAGTGCCGCGCGCTCGGGGCCGCGGCCGTAGATGCGCAGGCGCCAGTCGGGGCGCTCGGCGACGACCTTGGCGAAGGCGTCGACCAGGAGGTCGTAGCGCTTGACGGGGATGAGGCGGCCGGCGGCCACGACGAGCTTGGCGGCGCCGTCGGAGGGCTCGACGTCGGCGGCCGAGACGCCGTTGGGCAGTGCCGCGATGTGCGTGCCGGCCTCCGGCAGCATCTCGCGGTGGGTCGCGGCGTCCGCCTCGGAGACGGTGGTGTGGGCGTCCAGCAGCGGGATCGCGGCGTCCTGGGCGGCGCGGACCTCCGGGTGGTGGCCGCCGTGGATGAGGTGTTCCTGGCCGATGCGCAGGAAGGTGCGGTCGGTGGCGAGGCGGGTGAGGTGGACGAGGAGGCCGGGGCGGGTGGCGACGACGACGTCGGCGTCCGTGGCCTCCAGATACTGGGCGACGCGCAGGTCGGCGAGGCGGGTGAAGGCCTTGACGTCGCGCTCGCGCGCCGGGAGGAGGGCGCTGGGCTGCTGCTGCAGCTCGTTGTCCGCCTCCGAGCCGGGGGCGTCCTTGCGGATGTCGATCAGCGAGGTGAGCCGTACGCGGCGGTCGGCGGGGAGCTTCGGGGCGTCCGCGCCGCGGTAGACGGAGACGATCTCGACGTCGTGGCGGGCGGCGAGGGCGCTCGCGAGGTTGCCGGTGGCGCGGATCGTGCCGCCGATGCCGTAGGCGTTGTGGATCAGGAAGGCGATCTTCATGAGCGTGGGCCCCCTCTCCGTCCGCGTGTGGAGTCCGCCCGTTTGTTCGGGCGAGCGAACTGTAGGGGCAGTCGCGATGCTTCCGTCAAGCGGAGCGTCGAACGGCAGTCCAGAGGGTAACCGGGTGGCCGGGCGTGGCGCGGGGACGGACCCCGCAGGCGCTGGGAGGCTGTGCCCTGTGAAGGCGATGGTGGCGGTCTCCGCGGTCGTGGCCCTCGGGCTGACGGCGGGATGCGGCGGCAGTGGCGGCGACGGCGGACTCGACGGCAACGGCGGCTCCGGCGGAGGAGGCGGCCGCGGCGGCGGACGCGGCGAGGCCAAGGACACGCGCGGTGCCGTACGGATACTGAGCTCCTCCCAGCTCAGACATGTCGAGCTGGGGCCGCGCGAGGTCCCCGGCTTCCAGATCGAGCGCGCGAGCAGCTGGGCGGCCGGCGGCGGGCGGCCCGTCGCCGACGACGCCTCCTGCCGGCCCCTCGTCGAGGCCCTCGGCTCCCGGCCCCGGCCCGCGCCGGCCGCGTCCGTCGTCAACACCTTCGCCAAGGCCGGCGAGGACCTCGACTTCGAGGGCCTCATGGGAATGATCCGCGTCTCCACCTACCGCGGCGACGGCGCCCTCTCCACCCTCGACGGGCTGCGGTCCGCCGCGGCCGGCTGCGCGGGCGGCTTCCGCATGCGCACCGGGGAGGGCGAACCCCAGGAGTTCCGGGCGGTCCGGACGCTCACGGCGCCCCGGCTGGGGGACGAGGCGGTGGCCTACCGGCTGGAGAACGCGGCGGAGCGGGCGCCGAGCCTGATCACGGTCGTGCGCTCGGGCGCCACGCTCGCGATGTTCTTCGCCACCAGCCTGTCCGACCCCGAGGACGTCGAGATCCCGCCCGAACTCGTCGACGCCCAGATCGCCAAACTCGAACGCGCGGAACAAAAGGCCCCGACCGTGCCGCCGCCCTCCTCGCCGATGGCGGTGGGGGAGGGCGGGGAGGCGGGGGACGGTGGCGACGGCGGGTGACGTGTGCCGGCCCGGGCGGTTGAGGGTGTGCTCGCGCCCTTGAATCCGCCGCGGCGGTGCGCGGCCACGATGGTGGTGTCCGGCGGTGCCGTACGGCCTCGGGTGGGTTCGGCACCGCCGGGCTGTCCGGTGGGGGCTGGGCGCCGTTGCGGCGGGGGTTTCTGCCTGCGGCAGAGAGCAGTGCAGCGCCCGTCGGCGCCACCGGGGCCTGCCGGCCCGGGCGGCGCTGCGTGGGGCAGGGCTTGCCGGCGCTGCCGGTCCGGCGCCCCGCCTACGCCTCCTTCTTGTTGCCCGGGGACGGGGTGGCCGAGGCCACTGATGCTGCTGCCTGGGAGTTTGCGCGGGCCATGATGCGGCGGAACGTGTAGCCCGCCACGTCGCGGCCCGCCTGCAGGGCGTCCTTGTCGTCGTCGGGGACGGCCTTGCCGTTCAGGTAGCCGGCCACGGTGAAGTACGCGTAGCGCCCCTCCGCATTGGCGGTCAGGCGGCAGGCCGTGGCCCGGCAGAAGGCGGGGCCGTCGCCCGGCAGGGAGGCGATGTTCCCGGTGGACTGCTCCTTGGCCTTGTCGGCCGCGGCCTTCGTGTCGAAGACGGCCACGCCGACCGTCACCGCCACCCCGTCCCGCTTGTACGTCGCCCGCATCACCTTCCGGCAGCCGTTGTCGGCGAGGACGGAGCCGAGGCCGCCCTGCGTCGCCGAGGCGCAGTCCTCGGTCGTGGCCGTGTCGACGCGGTCGTACTTGCGCTTGTCGAGGGAGGGCTTGCTGTGCGGGAAGAGCGTCTTCGTGCTGAGCGGCGCCTTGTCCTTTTCCGCGCTGGCTATGAAGTCGCGGGGATTGGGCGGAGGCGGCGGCGCGACCTGCGAGAACGACGGCTCGGGCGAGCCGGAGGAGCTCGGCAGCTTCTGCGGCGACGGCAGGCCGGAGGCGGACTTGCCGCCCTTGTGCGAACCGACGACGAGGGCCGCCACGGTGCCGGCGACGGCGACCGTGGCCAGCGCGCCGCCACCGATCAGCAGCCACTTGCGGCGCCGGCCGCGGGCCGCGGTGGTGTCGGCGAGGGCGTCCCAGTCGGGGGTCTGCGAGGCCTGGCCGGGGGCGGAGGCCCACGGTGCGGGCGGTGCGGGCGGCACGGGCTGCTGGGGCACCGGCTGAGTCTGCGGCTGCGCCTGCTGAGGCAGGGGCTGCGGCGCCGCGGGCTGCTGGGGCTGCTGGGGCTGCGGCGACAGGTCCGGCGGCGGCCCGAACTGCCCGGCCGGCGGCATCGGCGGCGGCCCCGGGGGCGGACCCGGCTGCTGGTGCGGCTGCTGCGGATCCCCCGGGGGCCCGTACGGCCCTGCCTGCCCAAAACTCATGGCGTGCATCGTAAACCGCGAAAACGGGTTGGTCGCCCCCTCGGCGAGCAGGGAGAATCCCGCCCATGGGACATGTGGAAGCGGCACATCTGGAGTACTACCTCCCGGACGGGAGGGTGCTCCTCGGCGATGTCTCCTTCCGCGTCGGCGAAGGCGCCGCGGTCGCCCTCGTCGGTGCCAACGGCGCCGGCAAGACCACGCTGCTGCGCCTGATCGCCGGCGAGCTGCAGCCGCACGGCGGCACGGTCTCGGTCAGCGGCGGCCTCGGCGTGATGCCGCAGTTCGTGGGCTCGGTGCGGGACGACCGTACGGTCCGTGACCTGCTGGTCTCCGTCGCCCAGCCGCGCATCCGCGAGGCGGCGGAGGCGGTGGACGCCGCCGAGGTCGCGATCATGGAGCGGGACGACGAGGCCGCGCAGATGGCCTACGCGCAGGCCCTGTCCGACTGGGCCGAGGCCCGTGGCTACGAGGCCGAGACCGTGTGGGACATGTGCACCATGGCCGCGCTCGGCGTCCCGTTCGAGAAGGCGCAGTGGCGCCAGGTGCGCACGCTCTCCGGCGGTGAGCAGAAGCGGCTCGTCCTGGAGTCCCTGCTGCGCGGCACGGACGAGGTCCTGCTGCTCGACGAGCCGGACAACTACCTGGACGTCCCCGGCAAGCGCTGGCTGGAGGAGAAGCTGCGCGAGACGAAGAAGACGGTTCTCTTCGTCTCCCACGACCGCGAGCTGCTGGCCCGCTCCGCCGAGAAGATCATCAGCGTCGAGC
The DNA here is from genome assembly GCF_001445655.1 of Streptomyces roseifaciens. Lineage (NCBI taxonomy): Bacteria > Bacillati > Actinomycetota > Actinomycetes > Kitasatosporales > Streptomycetaceae > Streptomyces > Streptomyces roseifaciens. Next base: position 3,569,002 of record NZ_LNBE01000004.1, on the reverse strand, counting down.
CGGGCCCGGCGGGCAGCGACGTCTGGGTGCACGGCGGCGGCTTCGCCACGTACCACGAGGCCCGCAAGGAGCGCTTCGCCCGCTTCGAGGAGCTGCGGCGGCGCTGGGACGAGAAGCACGCCCAGCTGAAGAAGCTGGTGATCACGCTGCGGCAGGCGGCCGCCGTCAGCCACGAGATGGCCTCGCGGTACGCCGCGGCGCAGACCCGGCTGCGGAAGTTCGAGGAGGCGGGCCCGCCGCCGGAGCCGCCCCGCGAGCAGGACATCCGGATGCGGCTGCGCGGCGGCCGTACCGGCGTGCGCGCCCTGACCTGCGCGAACCTGGAGCTGACCGGCCTGATGAAGCCGTTCGGGCTGGAGGTCTTCTACGGCGAGCGGGTCGCGGTGCTGGGCTCGAACGGCTCCGGGAAGTCCCACTTCCTGCGGCTCCTGGCCGGGGAGGACGTGGCGCACACGGGCGAGTGGAAGCTGGGCGCCCGCGTCGTGCCGGGGCACTTCGCGCAGACCCACGCCCACCCGGAGCTGATGGGGCGCACGCTCGTCGACATCCTGTGGACGGAGCACGCCAAGGACCGCGGCGGGGCGATGTCCGCCCTGCGGCGGTACGAGCTGGAGAAGCAGGGCGACCAGCCCTTCGAGAAGCTCTCGGGCGGCCAGCAGGCCCGCTTCCAGATCTTGCTGCTGGAGCTGGCGGGTACGACGGCGCTGCTCCTGGACGAGCCCACGGACAACCTGGACCTGGAGAGCGCGGAGGCCCTTCAGGAGGGTCTGGAGGCGTACGAGGGGACGGTGTTGTGTGTCACACACGACCGCTGGTTCGCTCGTTCGTTCGACCGTTTCGTGGTCTTCGGCGCGGACGGCCGGGTCCGGGAGGTCCCGGAGCCGGTGTGGGACGAGGGGCGCGTGGAGCGCGCCCGGTAGTGGGCCGGGTGGCCGCGCCCCGGCGCCGGTGAGACCATGTGTTTTGACCCCGCCGGTGGGCGCCCGGTACTCTACGAGTTCGTTATGCGTATTGGCTTGGTCGTTCTCACGCGAGGGGCCCTTACGCTTGCCCACCAGAGTGGCCGCCAGCGGCATGCACCCGGGTTGCGTCCCCGGAGTGCGTCCCTCGCAGGCAGCCGCCTCCGGCGGGCCGTGTCAGGACCCTTCCCCTAGCTCTTAACGAGCTGGGGGATACCCCACTCGAAGAAGCGAAGGCTACGACCGTGCGTACGTTCAGCCCCAAGCCCGGCGATGTCCAGCGCCAGTGGCACATCATCGACGCGCAGGACGTCGTCCTGGGCCGTCTGGCCTCTCAGGCCGCCAACCTCCTGCGCGGCAAGCACAAGCCCGTGTATGCGCCGCACATGGACATGGGTGACTTCGTCATCATCATCAACGCCGACAAGGTTCACCTGTCCGGCAACAAGAAGACCCAGAAGATGGCCTACCGCCACTCGGGCTTCCCGGGCGGTCTGCGTTCGGTTCGTTACGACGAGCTGCTCGACAAGAACCCGGAGAAGGCCGTCGAGAAGGCCATCAAGGGCATGGTTCCCAAGAACTCCCTGGGCCGTCAGATGCTCTCGAAGCTGAAGGTGTACTCGGGCAGCGAGCACCCGCACGCCGCCCAGCAGCCGGTCCCGTTTGAGATCACCCAGGTCAAGCAGGGCTAGTCCCGGCCACACCGCCGAACCAGACAGAAAGCATCTGAGGAGAATCGTGGCTGAGACCACCGCCGAGACCCCCCTTGAGACCGAGGGCGTCGAGGAGTACACCACCGAGACCGAGGTCGTTGAGTCGGAGTACACCTCCGAGTCCCTCGCGTCCCGCTTCGGCGACCCGCAGCCGGCTGCCGGCCTGGGCCGTCGCAAGAACGCCATTGCCCGCGTCCGGATCGTTCCGGGCTCCGGCAAGTGGAAGATCAACGGCCGCACCCTTGAGGACTACTTCCCCAACAAGGTGCACCAGCAGGAAGTCAACGAGCCCTTCAAGGTGCTCGAGCTCGACGACCGCTACGACGTCATCGCCCGCATCTCGGGTGGCGGCGTTTCCGGCCAGGCCGGCGCCCTGCGCCTCGGCGTGGCCCGCGCGCTGAACGAGGCGGACGTGGACAACAACCGCGGCCCGCTGAAGAAGGCCGGCTTCCTGAGCCGCGACGACCGTGCGGTCGAGCGCAAGAAGGCCGGTCTCAAGAAGGCCCGCAAGGCCCCGCAGTACAGCAAGCGCTAATCACGCGGCTTCGCTGCTTCTGCTCGAACGCCCCGGCGGCACGCTCCGTGCCCGCCGGGGCGTTTCGGCTATCGGTCTCCCGGGACGTATCGGCGTATACCTGAAGTCAACGTTCCGGTTCTGGACCCGACACTTTTGATTGCGGGGCCCGTTCACAGGCAAGCCCCGTATCCGCGCGTTTTTCGGAGGACACCAGTGGGACGACTCTTCGGTACGGACGGTGTGCGCGGCGTCGCCAACGCCGATCTGACGGCCGAGCTCGCACTCGGCCTGTCGGTCGCTGCGGCGCACGTGCTCGCCGAGGCGGGGACGTTCGAGGGCCACCGCCCGGTGGCCGTCGTGGGCCGTGACCCGCGCGCGTCCGGGGAGTTCCTGGAGGCCGCCGTCGTGGCCGGCCTGGCCAGCGCCGGCGTCGACGTGCTGCGGGTGGGCGTGCTGCCCACGCCCGCCGTCGCCTACCTGACGGGCGCCCTCGGCGCCGACCTCGGCGTGATGCTCTCCGCGAGCCACAACGCCATGCCCGACAACGGCATCAAGTTCTTCGCCCGCGGCGGCCACAAGCTCGCCGACGAGCTCGAGGACCGCATCGAGCAGACCTACCGGGCGCACGCCTCCGGCGAGCCCTGGGACCGTCCCACCGGTGCCGGCGTCGGCCGCGTCCGCGAATACGACCAGGGCTTCGACAACTACGTCGCGCACCTGATCGGCGTCCTCCCCAACCGCATGGACGGGCTGAAGGTCGTCATCGACGGCGCCCACGGCGCCGCGGCCCGCGTCTCCCCGGAGGCGTTCGCCCGCGCCGGTGCCGAGGTCATCACGATCGGCACCGAGCCCGACGGCCTCAACATCAACCACGAGTGCGGCTCCACGCACCTGGACAAGCTGCGTGCCGCCGTCGTCGAGCACGGCGCCGACCTGGGCGTGGCGCACGACGGCGACGCCGACCGCTGCCTGGCCGTGGACCACAAGGGCAACGAGGTCGACGGCGACCAGATCCTCGCCGTCCTGGCCCTCGCCATGCGCGAGGCCGGCTCGCTGCGCAAGAACACCGTCGTCGCGACCGTCATGTCCAACCTGGGCTTCAAGCTGGCCATGGAGCGCGAGGGCGTCGAGCTGGTCCAGACGGCCGTCGGCGACCGCTACGTCCTGGAGGAGATGAAGGCGCACGGCTTCGCCCTCGGCGGCGAGCAGTCCGGGCACGTCATCGTCCTCGACCACGCCACGACCGGCGACGGCACCCTGACCGGCCTGATGCTGGCCGCCCGCGTCGCCGCCACGGGCCGCTCCCTCGCGGACCTGGCCGCCGTTATGGAGCGCCTGCCGCAGATCCTCATCAACGTCCGCGACGTCGACAAGACCCGTGTGAACTCCTCCGAGGAGCTCGCCGCGGCCGTCGCCGACGCCGAGGCGCAGCTGGGCTCCACCGGCCGCGTGCTGCTGCGCTCGTCCGGCACGGAGCCGCTCGTGCGCGTGATGGTGGAGGCCGCCGACATCGAGCAGGCGCGCACCGTGGCCCAGCGCCTCGCCGACGCGGTCAAGTCGGCCCTGGGCTAGCAGCCCTTCGCGGCCCCGCTGCCGTACGCCTCCGCCGCCCCGCCCGGAACCGCTTCCGGGCGGGGCGGCGTGCGTTGCGCGGGGGCCGGCGTCAGAGCTTGCGCAGCGACAGCCGCTGCACCTTGTGGTCCGGGCCCTTGCGCAGGATCAGGTTCGACCGGCCGCGCGTGGGGGCCACGTTCTCCAGCAGGTTGGGCTTGTTGATGGTGCGCCAGTTGCGGCGCGCGTAGTCCAGGGCCTCCTCCTCGGAGACCTGGGTGTAGCGCCGGAAGTAGGAGTCGGGGTCGGTGAAGGCCGTCGCGCGCAGCTTCTTGAAGCGCTCGTAGTACCAGCGCTCGATGTCCTCCGCGCGCGCGTCCACGTACACGCTGAAGTCGAAGAAGTCGGCGAGTCCGACGCGGGTGCGGCCGTCCTTGCCGGGCAGGGCCGGCTGGAGGACGTTGAGGCCCTCGATGATCAGGATGTCGGGGCGGTGCACGGTCAGCTTCTCGCCGGGCACGATGTCGTAGATCAGGTGGGAGTAGACGGGGGCCGAGACCTCGTCCTTGCCCGCCTTCACATCGGCGACGAAGCGGGTCAGGGCGCGCCGGTCGTAGGACTCGGGGAAACCTTTCCGCGACATCAGGCCGCGGCTCTGCAGCTCGGCGTTGGGCAGCAGGAAGCCGTCCGTGGTGACCAGCTCCACGCGCGGGTGCTCGGGCCAGCGGGCCAGCAGCGCCTGCAGGAGGCGCGCGGTGGTCGACTTGCCGACCGCCACGCTGCCCGCGACGCCTATGACGAAGGGCGTGCCGGGCTGGGAGCCGTGCCCGTGGCCCACGTCGCCCAGGAAGGTGTTCAGCGTGCCCCGCAACTGGCTGGTGGCCTCCACGTACAGGTGCAGCAGCCGGGACAGCGGCAGGTAGACCTCCCGCACCTCGTCCAGGTCGATGACGTCCCCGAGGCCGCGCAGCCGCTCGACCTCGTCGGCTGTCAGCGGCAGCGGGGTGTTCTCCCGCAGGGCGCTCCACTCGGCGCGGGTCAGGTCCACGTACGGGGACGAGTCCGCGCGGCGGCGCTGCGGCGGCTGGTCTGTGGTCGTCGGCACGGGCCCATTGTGCGCGGGTCGCGCCCGGAGCTCACTTCCGGGTGGCGGGAGCGGGTGTTCTCGTGGGATTTGGGTGACTCGTACGGCGGGTAACGGGGCGCAACGGTGGGTGAACTTTCACAGACCTCTGTACCTACTGACCGGTCAGGCAATACGTTCCGCTCGCGGGCCGCACGCGCACGCCCCCCCACCACGCGGCCGCATCACGTAGGGATGCCGTGTTGTCTGTGTTCGCCCTCAGAAACCTGCGCCGGAGATCCGCCGAGGCCGGCCGGGAGGACTTCGCCGCCCGCGTCTGCGCCGAGCTGGCCGACGACCTGCCCGACGAGGACCTCACCCAGGACCTCGACGACTGCCTGGACCGCTACGAGCTCGGCAGCAAGCCGCGCTGCGAGGAGGTCGAGTACCTGGAGATGGTGCAGGACGCCATCGACAGGATCGAACGGGGCTGCTGAAGGCCCCGCCGAGTGCCCGCCGGACGCCCCGCCGGCCCGCCGCCCGCGCCGGCGGTTGTGCCGTTGCCGCCACGAGCGGGGCCGCCCGCGCCGTAACCTGCTCCGCATGTGCGGAATCGTTGGCTATGTGGGAGGGCAGTCCGCCCTCGATGTCGTATTGGCGGGGCTGCGGCGGCTGGAGTACCGCGGCTATGACTCGGCCGGGGTCGCGGTGCCGGCCGACGGCGGTCTCGCCGCCGCGAAGAAGGCGGGCAAGCTCGCCAACCTGGAGAAGGAGCTGTCCGACCGGCCCCTGCCGTCCGGCCCGACCGGCATCGGCCACACGCGCTGGGCCACGCACGGCGCGCCCAACGACGTCAACGCCCACCCCCACCTGGACAACCCGGGCCGCGTCGCCGTCGTCCACAACGGCATCATCGAGAACTTCGCCGAGCTGCGGGCCGAGCTGGCCGGGCGCGGCCACGCCCTCGCGTCGGACACCGACACCGAGGTCGTCGCGCACCTGCTGTCCGAGTCCTTCTCCTCCTGCGGCGACCTGGCCGAGTCGATGCGCCAGGTCTGCCGCCGGCTGGAGGGCGCGTTCACGCTGGTCGCGGTGCACGCGGACGAGCCGGACGTGGTGGTCGGCGCGCGCCGCAACTCCCCGCTCGTGGTCGGCCTCGGCGACGGCGAGTCCTTCCTCGCCTCCGACGTCGCCGCCTTCATCGCCCACACCCGCGAGGCCGTCGAGCTCGGCCAGGACCAGGTCGTGGAGCTGCGCCGCGAGGGCGTGACCGTCACCGGCTTCGACGGGGCGCCCGCGGACGTCCGTCCGTACCACGTCGACTGGGACGCCTCGGCCGCCGAGAAGGGCGGCTACGACTACTTCATGCTCAAGGAGATCGCCGAGCAGCCGAAGGCCGTCGCGGACACCCTCCTGGGCCGCATCGACGCCGCGGGGACGCTGTCGCTGGACGAGGTGCGGATCCCGGCGTCCGTGCTGCGCGAGGCCGACAAGATCGTCATCGTGGCGTGCGGCACGGCGTACCACGCGGGGATGATCGCCAAGTACGCGATCGAGCACTGGACCCGCATCCCCTGCGAGACGGAGCTGGCCAGCGAGTTCCGCTACCGGGACCCGATCCTGGACCAGCGGACGCTGGTGATCGCCATCAGCCAGTCCGGCGAGACCATGGACACCCTGATGGCCCTGCGGCACGCGCGGGAGCAGGGCGCGAAGGTCCTCGCCATCTGCAACACCAACGGCTCGACGATCCCGCGCGAGTCGGACGCGGTCCTGTACACGCACGCGGGCCCGGAGGTGGCCGTCGCGTCGACGAAGGCGTTCCTGACCCAGCTGGTGGCCTGCTACCTGGTCGCGCTGTACCTGGGCCAGGTGCGCGGCACCAAGTGGGGCGACGAGATCGTCTCCGTGATCCGGGAGCTCTCGCAGATCGCGGGTCAGGTGGAGGAGGTCCTGGAGACCATGGAGCCGGTCCGCGAGCTGGCCCGCTCCCTGGCCGACAAGAACACGGTGCTGTTCCTGGGCCGCCACGTGGGCTACCCCGTGGCCCTGGAGGGCGCGCTGAAGCTCAAGGAGCTCGCGTACATGCACGCGGAGGGCTTCGCGGCGGGCGAGCTCAAGCACGGGCCGATCGCGCTGATCGAGCGCGACCTGCCGGTGGTCGTCGTCGTGCCGTCGCCGCGCGGCCGGTCCGTCCTCCACGACAAGATCGTGTCGAACATCCAGGAGATCCGGGCGCGGGGCGCACGGACGATCGTGATCGCCGAGCGGGGCGACGAGGCGGTGCGGCCGTACGCCGACCACCTCATCGAGATCCCGGAGACGCCGGTGCTGCTGCAGCCGCTGGTGGCCACGGTGCCCCTGCAGGTCTTCGCGTGCGAGCTCGCCACGGCCCGCGGCAACGAGGTCGACCAGCCGCGCAACCTGGCGAAGTCGGTGACCGTCGAATGATCGTCGGAGTCGGCATCGACGTCGCCGCGATCGACCGCTTCGACGCCGCCCTGAGGCGTACGCCCGGCCTGGCGGCGCGGCTCTTCGCGGACGGGGAGCTGCACCTGCCGAGCGGGGAGCGGCGCGGCATCGCCTCCCTCGCGGTCCGCTTCGCCGCGAAGGAGGCCGTGGCCAAGGCGCTGGGCGCACCCGGGAACCTGCTGTGGACGGACGCCGAGGTGACGACGGAGAGCAGCGGCCAGCCGCGGCTGGTGGTCAGGGGCACGGTCGCGGCGCGGGCCGAGGAGCTCGGGGTGACGTCGTGGCACGTGTCGCTGAGCCATGACGCGGGGGTCGCCTCCGCCGTGGTGATCGCGGAGAAGTAGCGGAGAAGCAGCGGATGAGCAGGCGTCATCCGCCGAGGTGCGGAAGCTTGCCGGCGGTCTCGTCGTCCGCCGGCAGGCACGCGACCAGGCTGAGGCCCGGTGCGTCGGCGGCGGCGAGCTTGACGTAGTCGAAGGAGAGGCGGCCCAGGCGCGGGTGGTTGAACGCGCGCCGGGCGGGCCGGAAGTCGGCGACGTCGTGCGTGTCCCACCAGGTGCGGAACTCCTCGCTGCGCTCCGCCAGCTCGCGGGTGAGCGCGCCGAACTCCGGGTCGCCGGCGTGCCGGTCGGCGCCCGCGCGGTACTGCTCCAGCAGCGCGCGGGCCTGGCCGGGCCAGTCGTCGAGCAGGTCGCGGGCGCGGGGTGCGAGGAAGACGAACCGGAGGAGGTTGCGGTCGGCGGGATCCCAGCCGGCGGGGTCGCCGAGGAGGCCGGCTTCGGCGCGGTTCCAGGCGACGAGGTCCCAGTTGGGGGCGAGGAGATAGGCGGGGTGGGGATCGAGGGCGTCGACGAGCCGCTGGAGGGCGGGGGTGAGGGCGGCGGGTGCTTCCGCCGGCGTCCCCTCCGCGAGGGCGAAGAGATGCCGGGTCTCGGCGGGGGAGAGGAGCAGCACCCGGGCGAGGCTGTGCAGCACCTGACGGCTGACGGTGATGTCGCGCGCCTGCTCCAGCCAGGTGTACCAGGTGACGCTGACGCCGGAGAGCTGGGCGACCTCCTCGCGGCGCAGGCCCGGGGTGCGGCGGCGGGGGCCGGGGAGGATGCCGGCGTCGTGCGGGGTGAGGCGCTCGCGGCGCGAGCGGAGGAAGTCGGCGAGGGCGCGGCGGCGGTCCATGACTCCTCGGCGCGGGGCTGGGGGGTAGCGGCGCCACCAGCATAATTTGCATCTGTAGCGGGGCCGGGGCGAGGGCGAGCCTCATACGCATGACTGACACGACTGTCCTGCGAACTCCCTGGCGGCCCCTGTCCGTTCTCCTCGTCGGCGTGTTCATGGCGGTGCTGGACACGTTCATCGTGCTCGTGGCGGCACCGGCCATCCAGGACGATCTGGGGGCGACGGACGCCGACGTCCAGCTGATCCTGGCCGGCTACCAGCTCACGTACGCGACGGCGCTGATCACCAGCGCCCGGCTGGGCGACCTCCTCGGCCGCAAGCGGATGTTCCTGGCGGGGGCGGGGGTGTTCACGCTGGCGTCGGTGGCGTGCGCCGCCGCGCCCGGGGCGGGCGGGCTGATCGGTGCGCGCCTGGTCCAGGGTCTGGGCGCGGCGATGATGTTCCCGCAGGTCTTCTCGATGATCCAGGTGCTGGTGCCCGCGGAGGGGCGGGCGCGGGCGTTCGGGGTGCTGGGGGCGGTCATCGGCATGGCGGGCGTCAGCGGCCAGCTGCTGGGCGGCTTCCTGGTCTCCGCCGACCTCTTCGGCAGCTCGTGGCGCCCGGTGTTCTGGGTCAACGTCCCGGTGGGCGCGGTGACGCTCGCGCTGGCGGCGGCGTACGTACCGGAGTCGCGCGGGGCGTCGGTTCGCGGGGCGGGCGGGCCGAGCGGTGCGCGGCTGGACCTGCGGGGCGCGGCCGTCCTGACGGCCGCGCTCTTTCTCCTCGTCGTACCGCTGGTGGAGGGCCGCGAGGCGGGCTGGCCGTGGTGGACGTGGCTGAGCCTGGCGGGCTCGGCGCTGGCATTCACCGCGTTCGCGCAGGTCGAGCGGCGTACGGAGGCGGCGGGCGGGGCGCCGCTGATACGGCTGGGCCTGCTGCGCGAGCGGGCGTTCGCGTTGGGGATGGCCCTTGTGCTGCTGGCCTACTCCGGCATCAACTCCTTCTTCCTGGTGCTCTCGCTGACGGTGCAGGACGGCCTCGGGATGAGCCCGCTGGGTGCGGCGCTCGTCTACCTCCCCTTCGCAGCCGCCTTCTTCGCGGGCAGCATGGCCGCGGGCCGGTCCGGACGCTCGACGCTGCCGTCGGGCGTGGCCGTCGCCGCGGTGGGCTTCGCGGTGACCATCGCGGTGACGTGGAGCGCGGGCGCGCACCTGTCCGGGTGGCTGCTGGCCCCGTGCCTGCTCCTGATCGGCGCGGGCTACGGCTTGTTCGTCACCCCGCTGGTGGGCTTCGTCCTCTCCCGCATCGCCCCGGAGGAGACGGGCATGGCCTCGGGCATCCTCTCCACCGGCCAGCAGGTCGGCGGCGCGGTGGGAGTGGCGGTGGTGGGCGTCCTCTACTACGGCACGCTCGGCGGCGCGGAGGGTGCCGTGCCCTACGGCCACGCGCTGGCCGCTGCGCTGGGCTTCGACGTGGCGCTGTGCGGGCTGATCTTCTGGCTGCTACGGGGGTCGGGGCTGCCGGAGCGGCGGTAGGAAGGGAGAGACTCCTGCTGTACGGCGTGCGGTGGTGCGCCGTGGCGCGTACGCGCATCGCTGCGGGCGTGGCTGATCTGCATGGGTATCAACTGGTCACATGGCTTTCCCGTCGAACAGGGGGATTCCTATGCACCTTCCGAATGTCGTACTGCCCAAGTGGGCGGCTGCGGCGATCGCAGCGGTTGCCGTCCTGGCAGGGGGAACGTTCATTGCCGTTGATGCCGTCACGGCGTCCTCCTCCCAAGGGGTGGCCGGCACGTCGAACCAGGCGCTCCTCGACCTTCATAAGTCGCTCCTCATCCGGAACATCAGCCCCGGCCCGGTCCAGCTGAACCTTCTGGCGAATACGCAGAACGCCGGGGGCTTCCTCGGGCCCGTGTCATCCGAAATCGGCAGCGACGCCGAGGGGACGAGGGTTTCCGTCGACGCGGACCTCTAGCGCACGAACGGCCCCCGGGACGGGGGCCGTTCGCGGTCCCGCTGTCGGTGGGCAGAGGTACGGTTTCCGTGTCACGTCAGAAACGGAGCCACGTATGCCCCCGCGCAATGACGAGCACACCGGCGCGCGCATCGCCCGCGCGCGCAAGGTCCGGCGCCTGACCCAGCGCGAGTTGTCGGACCTGGCCCACGTCTCCTACAGCGCCCTGACCAAGGTCGAGCAGGGCGCCCTGCCCGCGAGCCCGTCGGTCATCGGGGCGCTGGCCCGGGCGCTGTCCCTGCCCGTCACCGAACTGACCGGCCAGCCCTACCTCGACGAACTGCGGGCGGACCAGCTGGACGGGCTGATCCAGCCGATCCGGGAGGCGCTGGACGTCTACGACCTCGGGCCCGACCCGGACGTCACGCCCCGCCCCCCGGCAGAGCTGGAGGCACATGCCGACGAGCTGTGCGCCATGGTCCGCGCGACGAACATCAAGCAGGTCGCCGCCGCCCTGCCGGGGCTGATCCACGAGGCCACCACGGCGGCGCACGCCTCCCCCGGCGACCGCAGCTGGCGCGTCCTGGCCAGCACGTACCGGACGGCGTACGACGTGACCACGAAGCTCGGCTTCCTCGACCTCTGCACGGTCGCGCTGGACCGGCTGGAGTGGGCCGCGCAGCGCGCCTCGGACCCGGTTCTCGGCGGGATGCGCCAGTACCTGCGGGCCCTGGCCTACCTCCGCGCCAGCGACTACCGCACGGGCAAGCGGCTCGTACGGCTCGGCATGTCCACCTTGGCGCAGGCCGAGGCGGGGCGGGTGCGCGACGTCGTCACGGGCCAGCTGCACCTGGGCGCCGCCGTGCTCGCGGGCCGCGACAAGGACGGGGACGCCGCCACGGGGCATCTGGACGAGGCGCGGCGGATCGCGGAGCGCACCGGGGAGGCGGGGAAGGTGCACTGGCTGTCCTTCGGGCCGACCAACGTCGGGGCGCACCACGTGAGCGTCCTCGCCGAACTGGACCGGTACCCGGAGGCCGTGCGCGCAGCCGAGGAGACGGCGATCCCCGATGCCTGGCCGCCGTCCCGCCGGGCACACCACTACACCGAGGTCGCCCGGGCCGAGCTCTGGACCGGCCGCACGGACGCCGCCTTCAGGAACCTGCAGCTGGCCCGGAAGGTGGCGCCGCAGCAGACGCGCTACCACCCGACGGTGCGGGAGACGTTCGCGGGGCTGGAGTCGGCGAAGCGGCGGATGCCCGAGACGTTCAGCAACTACGGGGCCTGGCTGGGCAGGTGACGCACGGCGAGGTGATGGCCGGAGCTATCAGCAACTCCTGGTAGTTCCGGCTCTGTTGTGTCGTCACTCTGTGGTGGTCGGAAGGACCCCCGCGACCGCGCGAACGGCCCGGGGGCACGGCCCACGCCACACAGGAGCGTCGACATGCGCCACACTATCCGCCGCCTCGCCGCCCGGCTGAGGATCGGCCGTAAACCGGCCGCCGGGCAGGAACCCGCCGCGTCGGCTCAGGCCGCCCCGGGCGTACCGGCCGTACCGGCCGCCCCGGCGGCGCCCGGCGCGCCCGCCGTCCCGGCCGTACCCCCGGCCGCGCAAGAGAAGCCCGCCGCGTGCGGCGTCTACGTATGGGCGACGGCCCACGGCATCGACCTCAGGCCCAGGCATTCCCTGCTCACGTGCACGTGCTCAACCCGCGCGGAGCGCGCAACGCCCGCAGTCGGGGCGTTCGTCGTGGACACGCGCGGCGGAAGACTGGCCCAGGTCGTCGCCGCGGAAGGCGCCCGTCTGCGCCTGCGCCCGCCCGCCGGTGGCGAAGCCTGGGAGGCGGAACCGGCCCTGCTGCGCCCCGCCACGGAGGCCGAGCAGCTGAGCGCGAAGGTCGCGGAGGCGAACCGGGCGAGCCGGTGGGGGAACGGCGGGTGAACCGCGGCACGGCAAGGCCGTGATCATGCGCAAGGGCGGCCGGTGGACCGTCGTGCCCCTTCGGCTGCTCATCCGCGAGGCCGTGGACACCATCAAGGCCCAGGCCGGGATCACGCTCGTCTGAGGGGCGTCACCACAGCCCCGTCCGTGTGTTCCTCCTCCGGAGGCGCGCGGGCGGGGCTTTTTGCGGAGCTAGTCGCTGATGCAGACGTTGCCGGAGGCCGGGTTGAGCAGGCCGACGACGTCGAGGGTGAGGGAGCACAGGTTGATGGGCACGTGGATGGGGATCTGGATCACGTTGCCCGAGATCACGCCGGGGGACTTGTGCGCGGTGCCGACCGCGACGCTGTCGGCGGTGGCCGCGCCGGCGCCCGCGGCGGCGAGGAGCGTGGCGGCGGCTGCCGCGCCGGCGGCCTTGGTGGTGGGTGTCATGGGAACTCCCGGGGATGGGGGGTCGATGTGCGGGCAAGTCTCCCGCACACTTCTCCCTTTTTGTCTCATTTGCCGGGTGTGCCGTAATCGACCGCCCGCGAATCCGTTGTTGACTCTCCAGCGACCGGAGACTCCAAGGTGAGGGACATGGACGACGACACCTCGTACTCCCGGGATTCCCGGGAACCCCCGGAATCCCCGGAATCCCCGCACTCCCTGCACTCCATCGGGGAACTGGCCCGGCTGACCGGGCTGACGGTCAGGACCATCCGGTTCTGGTCCGACACGGGCGTGGTGCCGCCGACCGACCGCACACCCGCGGGCTACCGCCTCTACGATCCCGACGCGCTCGCGCGCCTCGGCCTCGTGCGGACGCTGCGCGACCTCGGCGTGGGGCTCCCCGTCATCCGGCAGGTGCTGGAGAGGGAGATCACCGTCCCCGAGGTCGCGGCCGTCCACGCCGAGGCCCTGGACGTGCAGATCCGCACCTTGCGGTTGCGTCAGGCCGTGCTGCGGGCGGTGGCCGGGCGCGGGTCGACACCCGAGGAGCTGGAACTCATGCACAAGCTCGCAACCCTGTCCGAGCAGGAACGACGCCGCCTGATCGACGAATTCATCGACAGCGCCTTCGAGGGCCTGGACGTCGACCCGGACTTCCTCGCCTCGATGCGCAACGGCATGCCCCGGCTGCCGGAGGACCCCTCGCAGGAGCAGCTCGACGCCTGGGTGGAGCTCGCGGAGCTCGTCCGGGACGAGGACTTCCGGGCCGGGATCCGCCGCGCGGCCGAGGACCAGACGCGGGCCTGGCGGGAGTCCGGGCGCCCCGACGGCGAGCGGACGAAGCACGCCGCGCAGGTGATCAAGGAGCGTACGGCCGAGGCGCGGAAGGCCGGGGTCGCCCCGGACAGCCCCGCGGCCCGGCCGTACGTCGACGAGCTCGCCGCCGCCCTCGCGGAGGTGTCGCGCCGCGAGGACGGGCCGGAGTTCCGGGCCTGGCTGCTGGAGAGGCTGGAGACCGGCAACGACCCGCGCTACGGCAAGTACTGGCGGCTCGTCGCCGTGATCAACGGCTGGGCGCTGCCGGACATGGAGCCGGCCACGGAGTGGTTCACGGCCGCGCTGCGGGCCGGGGTGCGGGGGTAGGGCCCACCCTGTCCGTTCGCAGGGTCCGGCCCGGTGCGCCCTCGTCGGCGCACCGGGCCGGGTGCCTGCCCCGTCCGGGTTCTTCGCGGGGTCCGCCGGGTTGGCGTCCGCGGGCCCCGGGCCGCGGGACCGACGGGAAACGGACGCGGCACTGGCGCCCCGGAGATGTCGTCCGCACTTGCGGGGAACCTCCTGTCACGCCAGCCCTCCTGACGTATCGTCGGTTGGCGGAAAACGCGCGCGGAGGGGACAGTGGTGCACCCGGCGAAGGAACGTATCGCAGCGGTATTCGGACGGAATCAGGGCAGCGGATACCTCCTCGCCCCGAACCTGGTGCTGACGGCCGCACACGTGGTCGGTGACTGCGCGAACCCGCGGGTGATCGTCCCCGGCGGCGTCGGGCAGGTCCGCTGCAGAGTGGTCTGGGCGCGCGACGACAACCGCCGCTGCGACGTCGCCCTGCTCGTCGGCGAGCGGGACCTCGTCTCCGAGGACGTCGCCGAATCCTTCGAACCCCTCGTCTGGGGCCGCGCCTACGACCTGAGGGTCTGGCCCGGCGCCCAGGCCATCGGCTTCCCGCACGTCCAGCGCGACGAAGCCGGCGAGCTCGACACCGAGCAGATCGTCGGCTCCCTCAAGCCGGGCAGCAACCTGCTCAGCGGCCGGCACGTCCTCGACAGCGAGTACGGGCCCCCGCAGCCGCCCGCCGACGGCGGTTCGCCGTGGGCCGGGATGTCCGGCGCCGCCGTCTTCGTGGACGGCCTGCTCGCCGGCGTGGTCTGCGCCGACCCGAGCGGCTGGCGGCACGGGCGGCTCACGGTCACCCCGTCCGCCACGCTCTGGCAGGACTTCGCGTTCCTCAGCGAATGCCTGCTCGTGGGCCACAAGCCCGAGTCCCGCTCCCTCGCCTCGCCGCGGCAGCTGGAGATCGAGGCCTTCGAACGGCGCCTGCGCGACTACATCGTCGAGAAGTCCGGCGAACTGACGATCATCGGCCTGACCCTCTCCGACGGCGAGGGCGAGACCTGGCCCCTGGACGCCGCCTACCTGAGCCTGGAACTGACCGGCGGCGCGGCACGCGGCGCGGGCGGCGCCGAGGCCGGAGCGATGGGGGAGTGGCTCCCCGAGAACTCCACGCCCTCCCCCAAGCGCGCCGAGGAAGCCCTCGCAGGCCGCCGCCGCGTGCTCCTGCGCGGCGCCGCCGGCTCCGGCAAGACGACGCTGCTGCAGTGGCTCGCCACCATCACCGCCCGCGGCGACCTGCCGCCCGGCCTCGGCCACCTCAGCGGCTGCATGCCGCTCACCCTCCCCCTCCGTACGCTCATCCGCCGCGGCGAACTCCCGCAGCCCGAGGAGTTCCTGGCCTCGGCCGCAGGCCCGCTCGCCGGGCTGCCCGCCGCCCAGGGCTGGGTGACCCGCAGGCTCACCGAAGGCACCGCGCTGCTGCTGATCGACGGCGTGGACGAGGTCCCCGAGGCCGACCGCCGCCGCACCCTGGCCTGGGTGAAGGACCTCCTCGCCGCCTACCCCGACGCCCGCTACGTCATCACCACCCGCCCCTCCGCCGTCAGGGAAGGCTGGCTCGCCGACGCCGGCTTCACCGAGCTGGAACTGCTCCCCATGAGCCGCGGCGACGTCGTCTCGTTCATCGGCCGCTGGCACGACGCCGCGGGCGCGCACCACCACGAGCCCCTGCGCGCGTTCCGCGACTCCCTCACCACCGCCGTCGTCACCAAGCGCGACCTCGGCATGCTCGCCACCAACCCCCTGATGTGCGCCCTGATCTGCGCCCTCAACCGCTCCCGCAAGGGCTATCTCCCGCACGGCCGCATGGAGCTCTACCGCGCCGCCCTGGAGCTGCTGCTCGTCCGGCGCGACCGCGAGCGGGGCGTGGTCGTCGGCGAGGACGGCCCGGAGCTGGAGCACGGTCAGCAGGTCGCCCTGCTGCAGAAGATCGCCTACTGGCTGATCCGCAACGGCCGTACGGTCATCGAGTGGCACAAGGCCGTCGAGATCCTCGACCGGGCCCTGCCCGCCATGCCGGCCGTGGCCGCCCGCGGCAGCGCCGAGGACATACTGCGCCACCTCGTCCTGCGCAGCGGCCTCCTGCGCCGCCCCACGAACGAGACCCTCGACTTCATCCACCGCACCTTCCAGGACTACCTCGGCGCCCAGGCCGCCGTGGACGACTGGGACTTCGACGTCCTGGTCCACCACGCCCACGACGACCAGTGGGAGGACGTCCTCCGCATGGCCGTCGGCCACGCCCCGCCGCGCGCCCGCGCGGAGCTTCTGCGCCTGCTGCTGGAACGCGGCGACAAGGAACCGGGCCACCGCGCCCGCCTCCACCTCCTCGCCGCGGCGTGCCTCGAACACGCGACGGAGGTCGACTGGGAGGTCCGCGCCCGCGTGGAGAAGGCGGCGGCGGAGCTCGTACCGCCGGGGGACTTGGCGGCTGCCAAGGAGCTCGCCGCGGCGGGGCGGGTAGTGCTGGATCTCCTGCCGGGTCCCGAGGGGCTGACGGATGACGTCGCCTATGCGGTGGTGGTCGCGGCGACGGCGGTGGCCGACGAGAAGGCGGTGCCGCTGCTCTCGCTGTACGCGGGCCATCCGTCCCTGAGAGTACGGGCGCAGCTTGCGTGGGCATGGGACCGGTTCGCGGCCGAGTCCTACGGGGCTGCAGTCATCAGCCGGTTGGCATACGAAGGCGATGCCCATGACGAGCTCGAATTCGTAGTGAAATCGCGGGAACACCTCACCGTGCTGAAGCAGCTCGGCGGACGGCCTCGCGTAGCGGTCCGCGGTCGGCTTGCCGGTGACCTGATGGATCTGGCCACGCCGGTTCTCGCCGATGTGACTTTCCGGGACCAGGACGAGGTCGACCTGCGGACGTTGCGCGATTGCTGTTCGCTACGTGTTCTGCGCGTCGTCGAGTCCGAACGCGTTGTCCATTTGGATGAGCTGGACGGGAGGGCGCTACGGCAGCTCAGACTGTGGCTGAGGGAGCGACCCGATGGTCTCGATGCGCTGGAGCGCATGCCGATGCTGTACGACCTGACTCTGGAGTGGAATCAGACGGCGGCCGCGTCACGCTCCCCGGAGTTGTCACTGCCTCCGGGACTTCGCTACCTGCACCTCGGGGCGGGAGCCTCTGCCTCCTTGCTGCTGTCGAGCCTGGAGGGTCATCCCGGGCTGGAGCAGCTTGCGGTCCATGCCACCGACGGTTACAGGCAACGGGTCGCCCTGGAATCACTGCCGAGGCTCCGGTTCCTGACGGCCTTCGGAGAGGACCTGAGAGCCCTGGCGGAAGCCGAACCGGTGCCACAGGTGGAAGAACTCCAGCTGAACAAGGCTTTCGGCCTCACCGGACTGGCCCAGGTGCATCGTGTTTACCCCCGGCTCAAGAGGATCTATCTCATCGACCCGGACCTGGGCACCCAGGACGCCACTCTCGACCTGTCGCTACTGGGCAATCCGGGCCCGGTCGAAGTGCACGTCCAGCACTCGGGCCCGGTCATCAACAAGGACGCGCTGCCTGAGGGCTCCGAAGTTTGGATCAGCTACTAGCGCCGTCGGCGGAGGAACTGCAGAGAGTTCAAGGGCTGATGTCGAGTACCCGCACGAGTTCCCCCGCCCAGCGTCCGGGTTCCGCCGTGGCGACGAACGCCCCGTCGGGTCGCTCGGGGTTCGGCTCGGCCGCGTACCGGGCGTGTGCGTCGGCCCAGCTGCCGCTGCTTGCGATGGCCAGTGCTGCCGGCAGGTCCAGGTCGAGGACGGTGACGCCGGGGAGTGCGGCGAGATGCTCGGCCGTGCCGGGGCGGGCCCGGTCGGCCTCGACCAGTGCGCAGGTCGGTGCGTACAAGTGCCACCCCGCTTCCATGTGCGCGCGGTGGATGAGCCGGGAGGCGACGACGTTGCCGCGGCCGGCGGCCACCATGGCCGTGTGGTCGAGAACGATGTGGAGGTGGTCGCTCACCGCGCCGCCTCGGAGAGCCGCCGGTCCAACTCGGCGTCGAGCCGTTCCTCTTCGTCCTGGCTGGGGTCGTAGCCGTTCCACTCGCGCAGCATCCGGCGGGCTCGCTCGGCTTGCTCGGCGCGCTCGGCGGGGGTGAGGAGCTCGTCGGCCAGGCGGGAGAGGTAGGCGCGCAGGGACATGCCTTCTGCTGCGGCGACCTCGGCGAGACGGTCACGGGCATCGGCGGGAATGCGGATGTTCGCGTCAGCCATGGGTAATCCTCTGTTCAGCACGCAGGAAGAGTATGGGTACGTACCCGTACCCATACTTCATTCTCCTGGATTTCTCTCGAACGAGTGGTTCCCCGGTGCCGTGCCTGACGTCATCCCGCCACCCCCCTCCAAGCCCCCCGCAACTCCTCCGCCACCCCCATAGCGGTCAGCGGCGCAGCCCCCCGTTCCCGGGCCGCCAGCCCGTGGAGGTACGCCCCGACCGCGGCCGCGTCCCAGCCCGGCAGGCCGGCCGCCAGCAGTGACCCCGTGAGTCCCGACAGGACGTCGCCGCTCCCTGCCGTGGCCAGCCACGGTGTCCCCGTCGGGTTGACTCGGACCGTGCGGCGGCCGTGGCCGGGGCCGCCCGTGGAGGCGATCAGCGTCGTGGAGCCCTTCAGGAGGGCGGTGGCGCCGTAGTGTTCGGAGAGGGCGCGGACGGCCGCCAGGCGGCCGGATTCGACGCGGTCGCGCGAGACGCCCAGCAAGGCCGCCGCCTCCCCGGCGTGCGGGGTCAGCAGGGTCTCCGCAGCGCGCTCCCGTACCGCGTCGGCCGTCATCAGCCGCAGCCCGTCCGCGTCCACGAGGACCGGTACGTCCGAGGCGAGGACGTCCTCCAGCGCCTGCCGGGCCTCCGCGCCGTCGCCGAGGCCGGGGCCGACGACCCAGGCCTGGACGCGGCCCGCCTTCGACGGGGGGCCGGCGGAGACGAGGGTCTCGGGGAAGCGGGCGATCACGGCGTCCGCGGCCGGCCCGGCGTAGCGCACGGCGCCCGCGCCGCCGTGGAGGGCGCCTGCGACGGCGAGGACGGCCGCGCCGGGGTAGCGGGCCGAGCCGGCGACGACGCCGACGACGCCGCGCCGGTACTTGTCGCTCTCCGCGGCGGGCTGCGGCAGCAGCGCGGCGACGTCGGCGTGCTGCAGGGACTCGACGTCGGGCCGGGCGGGCAGCTGCAGCCCGATGTCGACGAGGCGGAGGGCGCCGGCGTGCTCGCGGGCGGGGTCGACGAGGAGGCCGGGCTTGTACGCGCCGAAGGTGATCGTCGCGTCGGCGCGTACGGCGGTGCCGCGTACCTCCCCGGTGTCGGCGTCGACGCCGCTCGGCAGGTCGACGGCGACGAGGATCGCGCCGCCGTCGGCGGCGGCCCGGACGAGCTGGGCGGCGTCGGGGCGCAGGCCGCCCTTGCCGCCGATGCCGACGATCCCGTCGAGGACGAGGTCCGCGCCTCGCAGGGCCCGGTCCGCGGCCTCGGCGGAGGCGACGCGGCCCCCGGCGGCCTGCAGGGCGGCGAGTCCGGCGGCGTGCGCCCGTTCGGGCGCGACCAGCACGGCGGTCACTCCGGCGCCGCGCCGGGCGAGCCGGGCCCCGGCGTAGAGGGCGTCGCCGCCGTTGTCGCCGCTGCCGACGAGCAGGGCGATCCGCGCCCCGTACACCCGCCTGAGCAGCCCGGCGCAGGAGGCGGCGAGCCCCGCGGCGGCGCGCTGCATCAGGGCGCCGTGGGGGAGCTGTGCCATGAGCGCGCGCTCGGCGGCCCGTACGGTCTCGACGCTGTAGGCAGTCCTCATGCCCTCAGTCTCACCATCGCGCGCCCTGCACGCTCCCGATAGGGAGACCTGGTGCGACCTGATGGGGCCTGGTGCGACCTGATGCGGCCCGACGTTCCGGAAAAGACCCCCCGAAATGACAGCCTGAGGCCCCACCCCTCATCGCCTGCGCGGACGTCCTGAGAGACTGACGGGGATGAACGAGACTCCGATCCGCGTCCGCGAGACCCCGATGCGCGCCCGTGCCCTGGTCGACCTGGCCGCTCTGCGGGCCAACGTACGCACGCTCAAGGCCCGCGCGGCCGGGGCGCAGCTGATGGCCGTGGTCAAGGCGAACGCCTACGGCCACGGCGCGGTGCAGTGTGCCCGGGCGGCCCGCGAGGCCGGTGCCGAGTGGGTGGGCACGGCCACGCCGGACGAGGCGCTGGCGCTGCGTGCGGCGGGCGACCGGGGCCGGCTGATGTGCTGGCTGTGGACGCCGGGCGGGCCGTGGCGCGAGGCCGTGGAGGCGGACGTCGACGTGACGGTCAGCGGGCTGTGGGCGCTCGCGGAGGTCGCGGAGGCCGTACGGGCCGCGGGGCGTCCCGCGCGCGTCCAGCTGAAGATCGACACCGGTCTGGGGCGCAACGGCTGCCAGCCCGACGACTGGCCGGAACTGATCGCCGCGGCGCGCGAGGCGGAGGAGGCCGGCCTGCTGAAGGTGACCGGCGTCTGGTCGCACTTCGCGTGCGCCGACGAGCCGGGCCACCCCTCCATCCAGGCCCAGCTGAGGGTCTTCCGCGACGCGGTGGCGTACGCGGAGCGGCAGGGCGTCGAGCCCGAGGTGCGGCACATAGCCAA
The DNA here is from genome assembly GCF_001445655.1 of Streptomyces roseifaciens. NCBI lineage: Bacteria > Bacillati > Actinomycetota > Actinomycetes > Kitasatosporales > Streptomycetaceae > Streptomyces > Streptomyces roseifaciens. The sequence continues at coordinate 3,548,494 of NZ_LNBE01000004.1, read as the reverse complement.
CTCCCCGGCGACCCTCACGCTCCCCGAGACCCATTTCGACCTCGTGCGGACGGGCATCGCGATGTACGGGGTCTCGCCGAGCCCCGAGGTCGGCACGCCGCAGGAGCTGGGCCTGAAGCCGGTGATGACGCTGTCGGCGTACCTGGCGTCGGTGAAGCGGGTGCCGGGCGGCCACGGCGTCTCGTACGGGCACCACTACGTCACCCCGGGCCCCACGACCCTCGCGCTCGTCCCCGTGGGCTACGCGGACGGCATCCCGCGCGCGGGCTCCGGCACCGGTCCGGTGCTGGTGGGCGGCAAGTGGCGGACGGTGGCCGGCCGGGTGGCCATGGACCAGTTCGTGGTGGACCTGGGCGGCGATACGGCGCAGGTGGGCGAGGAAGCGGTGCTGTTCGGGCCGGGCGACCGGGGCGAGCCGACCGCCGAGGACTGGGCACGGGCCACGGGAACGATCGCTTACGAGGTGGTCACGCGCATCTCCAACCGCGTGCCCCGCGTCTATGTCGGTGAGAACGTGGACGGGTACACCGAATAGCACCGCACGGTCCGGGTGCATGGTCCGGGCGCACGGTCCGGGCGCATGGACCCGGTGGACGGGCCCGGTGGAAGGCCGGGCGAGCAGGCCCGGTGGAAGGACCCGGCGAACAGGCCCGGTGGAAAGACCGGGCGGGCAGGCCCCAGGATTGGGCCCGGCCCGCACGGGCACGAGCACGGGCACGATGAGTACGCGGACGTGGACATGCCGAAAAGCGGGGACACGGGGGGCGCGCGATGAACAGGGACAGCACGGGCGCGGGCACGGCGGCCGGCACGGCCGCCGCGGCCGTCGGGGCCTTCGAAGCCGTCGGGGCCGTCGCGGCGGCCGGTGGCATGACGCCGCCGGGAGCGGGCACCGGATGGCGGCGCGGCGCCGGCGTCGCGGGAGCGGCCCTGGGCGTCCTGGCCGCGGGAGCCGCGGTCGGCGTGGCGGTCGAGCGGCTGACGGTCGGGCGCGGCATGCGCCGCGACGCCCGGCTGGCCCTGGACTCGGCGGGCCCTTACGGGACCCTGCGCGGGACGCCGGGCTCGGCGGTCGCGGAGGACGGCACGCAGCTGTACTACGAGGTCGACGAGGTGGACGAGGCGCGCGAGGAAGCGGACGCCTCCGCCTCCCGGCGGCTGTTCGGCGGCCGCCGTACGCCCACCGCTCCGCCCCTCACGGTCGTCTTCAGCCACGGCTACTGTCTCAGCCAGGACTCCTGGCACTTCCAGCGCGCCGCCCTGCGGGCCGCCGGAATCCGCGCGGTCTTCTGGGACCAGCGCAGCCACGGCCGCTCCGAGCGCAGCCGTACGGCCGCCGTCTCCATCGACCTCTTCGGCCGCGACCTCAAGGCCGTCATCGACGCCGCGGCCCCCGAGGGGTCGCTGGTGCTCGTGGGGCATTCGATGGGCGGCATGACGACGATGGGGCTGGCCGCGCAGTACCCCGGCCTGATCGACGGGCGCGTCGTCGGCGCGGCCTTCCTCGGCACGTCCCCGGGCGGGCTCGCCGAGAACACGTACGGGCTGCCGGCCGCCGGGATGGCCGTGGTCCGGCGGCTCGTCCTGCCGGGCGCGTTCAAGCTGATGGCCGCCCGGCCCGAGCTGGTCGAGAAGGGTCGCCGGGCCACGTCCGACCTGTTCGCGGGCATCCTCCGGTGGTACTCGTTCGGATCCAAGGACGTGGACCCGGCGGTCGTGCGGTTCGCGGAACGGCTGATCGAGGCCACGCCGGTCGACGTCGTCGCCGCGTTCTACCCGGTCTTCGCCGAGCACGAGAAGCGGGAGGCGCTGCGCGCCTTCGACGGCCTGCCGGTGGTCGTCGCGGCGGGCGACAAGGACCTCCTCACGCCGTGCGAGCACAGCGAGGCCATCGCGGAGGCCCTGCCGGGCGCCCGGCTCCTCCTCCTGGAGGACACCGGTCACCTCGTGATGCTGGAGCGGCCCGAGGTGATCACCGCCCAGCTGGCCGAGCTGCTCGCCGCGGCGGCCGGCGGCGGAGCCCTGGGGCGCGGGGAGCGCGCGGCGGCGGGGGCGCGCGGCCGCGCCTGAAACGCGCCGGGACCGCCCGGCCCCGTACCATCGGCGGGTATGAGCGCCCAGCCTGACATCACCGCCGCCACCACCGCGACCAGCACAGAGCTCACGGTCAAGACCGCCGACGCCATGCGGGAGGTGGGCCGCCGGCTGGCCGGCCTGCTGCGCCCCGGCGACCTGGTGCTGCTCACCGGCGAGCTCGGCGCGGGCAAGACGACGCTGACCCGCGGGCTCGGCGAGGGCCTCGGCGTCCGCGGCGCGGTCACCTCCCCGACGTTCGTCATCGCGCGCGTCCACCCCCACCTCGGCGGCGGCCCGGCGCTCGTCCACGTCGACGCCTACCGGCTGTCCGGCGGCCTGGACGAGATGGAGGACCTGGACCTCGACGTCTCCCTCCCCGAGTCCGTGATCGTCGTGGAGTGGGGCGACGGCAAGGTCGAGGAGCTCTCGGAGGACCGGCTGCACGTGGTCATCCACCGCGCCGTGGGCGCGAGCGCCGCGGACGCGGCGGACGTGGCCCACGCGGCGGAGGACACGGACGACGTGCGGACCGTCCGGGTGACGGGCGTGGGGGCGCGCTGGGCGGACGTGGATCTGTCGCCGCTGGGCTGAGCCCGGCTGAAGTCCTGCTGGAGCCCACCGAGCCCGGCCGGCCCTGGTTGCAGCCCGCCGACCCAGGCCGGCCCCGGCCGGGAAACACGCGCTGTCGTACGCCGCTATACGTTCCGACAAGCCGTCGGCAAGATGTTGCGTCGGCGGCTGCGGGCGTGGTCACATGGTAGGCAGAGACACGGTTAGGTCTACCTAACCTTGCCCAGATGCCCCCCAGGAGGCACCATGCCGGCCCCAGAGCAGCCGCAGTCCGGGACCCGCTCGGAAGAGCGGCCTCCGTCGACGTCGATGCGCGACCTGCTGGCTTCCTGCGCGGCGGCGGACGCGGTGTCGAAACCGCCGCGGGCGCCCGGGGCGCCGGAGGCGCCCGGTGACGACGAGCAGGACGCCGCGTAAGCCCCTTACGCGACCACGACCACCTTCGTGCCGTTCAGCGCGAAGTCCCACATGGCCCGCCCGTCGGCAGGCATCTCCCGCACCGCACCCGTCTTCTTCCCGGCCGCCGCCGGATCCGGCAGCGAGCCGTCCACCGCCGCGCTGAAGCCGAAGACGACCCCCGCCGGATTGCGGTGGAACCGCACCACGTGCTCGATGGCCTTGCCGTCGGACCCCGTGCCCGTGGCGTCCCGCGAGGTAACCGCGTAGGGCCCCGGAGCCGGGTTCACCGCGCTCGGCGCCACCTCGAAGCTGTGCGTCGCCTTGCCGTCCGCGCCGACCAGCCACACCCGCTTCTGCCCGAGCGCGTAGACGACCCGCTTGCCGGTGCCGGAGCCCGCGGGCACGTCCGGAACGGCGGCCTTCGCGCCCTCGTCCTTGCCGGAACCGGTGCCGGAGTCCGCCGGCGCGCCGTCCTTGCCCTTGTCCTCGCCCTTGCCGGAGGCGCCCGCGCCCGCGGCGTGCGAGGACTGCGGCTTGTCGGGAGCGGCCTCGGCCTGGACGGCGAGGAAGCCGACCCCCGCGAGGGCCGCCGCGGTGAGCGTGGCCACGAAGATCCCCGAGCTGCTGCGTGCCACGGCTGCGCACCCTTCTCAGGACCGCCGGTCCTGGTCCTACGTACATATAGATACGGCGTTGCGGCTGACCGTAGCACCCGCCCGCGCCCCCGCCGCGCCGTCGGCCCGGCCCACGCGCGGCCCAGGTGCGCACCGCCCGCCCCACGGTGAGCCGTAGTCTGTCAGTGTGCTGCTGCTCGCTCTTGATACCGCCACGCCCGCCGTCACCGTCGCCCTCCATGACGGCGACAAAGTCATCGCCGAATCGCGTCAGGTCGACGCGCGCCGGCACGGTGAGCTGCTGCTTCCCGCCGTCGACCGGGTGCTCGGCGAAGCGGGCCGCAAGCTCGACGCCGTGACGGACATCGTGGTCGGCGTCGGCCCCGGCCCGTACACCGGCCTGCGGGTCGGCATCGTCACCGCCGCCACCTTCGGCGCCGCGCTCGGCGTGCCCGTCCGCGGCCTGTGCTCGCTCGACGGCCTCGCGTACGCGGCCGGGCAGGCGGGCCTGGAGGGCGAGTTCGTCGTGGCGACGGACGCCCGCCGCAAGGAGGTCTACTGGGCGCGGTACGCGGACGCCCGTACCCGTATCACCGAGCCCGCCGTGGACCGCCCGGCGGACCTCACCGAGAAGCTGGCCGGGCTGACCGTCGTCGGCGCGGGCGCCGTGCTCTACGCCGACTCCTTCACGGACGTGCGGGCCGACATGCCCGAGCACCAGTCCGCGGGCGCCCTGGCCTCCCTCGCCGCGGAGCGCCTGCGCACGGGCGGCGAGTTCCTGCCGGACCAGCCGCTCTACCTGCGCCGCCCCGACGCCCAGGTGCCCGCCAACTACAAGGTGGTCACCCCCAAGTGACCGTGAACGTGCGTGTCCGCGAGATGCGCTGGTGGGACATCGGGCCGGTGCTGGAGCTGGAGCGCGCGCTGTTCCCGGACGACGCGTGGTCCAAGGGCCTGTTCTGGTCCGAGCTGGCGCACGCGCGCGGCGCGGGCGCCACCCGCCGCTACGTCGTCGCCGAGAACGACGAGGGCCGCGTCGTCGGCTACGCGGGCCTCGCCGCGATCGACGGCACCGGCGACGTCCAGACCATCGCCGTCTCCCAGGACCACTGGAGCACGGGCCTCGGCTCCCGCCTCCTCGGCGAGCTCCTGACCGCCGCGACGGACTTCGAGTGCCGCGAGGTGCTCCTCGAAGTGCGCGTCGACAACACCCGGGCGCAGCGCCTGTACGAACGCTTCGGCTTCGAGGCGGTGGGCGTGCGCCGCGGCTACTACCAGCCCGGCAACATCGACGCCCTCGTGATGCGCCTCTCCGATCCCCTCTCCGCAGTGCAAGGAATGACCCATGGCTCGCAAGGCTGACGAACCCCTCGTCCTCGGCATCGAGACCTCGTGCGACGAGACCGGCGTCGGCATCGTCCGCGGGCACACGCTGCTCGCCGACGCCGTCGCCTCCAGCGTGGACGAGCACGCCCGCTTCGGCGGCGTCGTCCCGGAGGTGGCGAGCCGCGCCCACCTGGAGGCGATGGTCCCGACCATCCAGCGCGCGCTGAAGGAGGCCGGCGTCTCCGCGAAGGACCTCGACGGCATCGCGGTCACCGCGGGCCCCGGGCTCGCGGGCGCCCTGCTCGTCGGCGTCTCGGCGGCCAAGGCGTACGCCTACGCCCTCGGCAAGCCCCTCTACGGCGTCAACCACCTCGCCTCCCACATCTGCGTCGACCAGCTGGAGCACGGCCCGCTGCCCGAGCCGACGATGGCGCTGCTGGTCAGCGGCGGCCACTCGTCCCTCCTCCTGGCCCCCGACATCACCTCGGACGTCCGCCCCCTCGGCTCGACGATCGACGACGCGGCCGGCGAGGCCTTCGACAAGGTCGCCCGGGTGCTGAACCTCGGCTTCCCCGGCGGCCCGGTCATCGACCGCTACGCCCGCGAGGGCAACCCCGACGCGATCCGCTTCCCGCGCGGCCTGACCGGCTCGCGCGACCCGATCTACGACTTCTCCTTCTCCGGCCTGAAGACGGCCGTGGCCCGCTGGATAGAGGCCAAGCGGGCGGCGGGCGAGGACGTGCCGGTCGCGGACGTCGCCGCGTCGTTCCAGGAGGCCGTCGTGGACGTCCTCACGCGCAAGGCCGTCCGCGCGTGCAAGGACGAGGGCGTCGACCACCTGATGATCGGCGGCGGCGTCGCGGCGAACACGCGGCTGCGCGCGATGGCGCAGCGCCGCTGCGAGGACGCGGGCATCACGCTGCGCGTGCCGCGGCCGAAGCTGTGCACGGACAACGGGGCGATGGTCGCGGCGCTGGGCGCGGAGATGGTGGCGCGGGGGCGCGCGGCGTCGTCGTGGGATCTGTCGGCGGACTCGTCGCTGCCGGTGACGGAGACGCACGTGCCGGGGGAGGCCCACGACCATGGTGACGGCCATGGGCATGCCCACTCCCACTCCCACGCCCATGATCACGACCACGTCCACGAACTGAGCAAGAAGAACCTGTACGAGTCGTGAAGCTGCCGCCACCACCCCGGCGCTGGTTCCGCTCCCTCAACCCCGGCTGAGCGGGTGCGGGTCCGCGGCGGAGCCGGAGCCCGCAACCCGCCCGAGCTCCGCGATCGCCGCGTGGGCCGCGTCCGGGGACTCGGCCGCGGCGACCGCCGCGCGGAGGTCGTCCGGCGTGTGACCGGACGGTTCCTCGGGCGCGGCGGTGGCGCTCACACCAGCCTCCGCCGGTTGTTGACCTCGGCGACACGGGCGCGGAGGTAGGCGCGGAGGGTGGTCGCCTGGATCGCGGAGGCCGGGCAGTCCCACCCGTCGCCGCTGCAGGGCGGGTGCAGGTGCACCAAATCCCCCGCGTATTTGATGACTTGGCCGACTCGATCGGTCCGTGTGTCGATGACGTACGCCCCGGGCGGCGGAATTTCGTTGCTCACGCTACCCAGGGTTATGGCTGGTCATCAGCCTCGGGAGCAACCTTCGCGGTACGGGCCGCGCAGGTACCGTCGATCTTCGCGGACCGTGAATCGACGGGCATGCGCTCCGGGCTTCGGGGGCCGGGTCCCGAGCGCTCTTTCTGTGGAATGGGCGGGGTGATAACCCACCCACCCGCCCTCTCATTTCCCTTGGGCGCGCCGCCAACCACCGCACATACCACACGGGTTCACTTTGGGCGACTGGGTTGCGACGGGCCGTCACAGGCCTCTAGCGTTCGCAGCAACAAATCAGCCCCGGCTGGTGCGCCAACACCGAACCGGGGCTTGACCATCAAGATCGAATGCGAGTCGATCCCATGGCTGATGCCAACTCTAGCGCCGCCGCGCTCCCCGCACAGGTACACCATCGGGCCCACCCCCAAGCCAAGGCGGGCTACGGCAAGCGATCCGCCCCGGACCAGCACCGCCGCACCGGCAAGGACTTCGCACACCTCCCGCCCCGCGAGGCGTCGATCGCCACGTTCATCGACCGCCTGCCCGAAGGCGCGGCCATGGATGCGAAAACGCTTGCGGCGCACCTCCCGAACTACGGCCAGGCAGCCTGCCGCACCGCACTCCGCCGGCTGTCGCTGGAGGGTCACCTGCGCAGGGTGACGGAACGGATCAAGGGTGACGGCGGCAGCACGCACTGGGTCACGCGGACGTACTTCTCCCGCACGGCGAGGAGCGACGCGTGGTGGGCGGACTTCCAGGCGGGAAACGTTCCGGGGCCGCAGTCGCAGCCCCGGCCCCGACCGGAGCCGCCGCCGCAACCGGCAGGCAAGCCGCCCCGCTCGCAGGCGTACGAGGCCCTCGCGATGGCGGGCCGCATGGACCCGCGCATGACTCTGTCGGCGGCGGACTGCACCGCGCTGGAGCCCCTCGCGGAGGAATGGCTGGCCAGGGGGTCGACCCCGGCGGACATCGCCCGTGAACTCACCGCCGGCCTGCCGCCGGAGGTCCACCACGGCGCGGCACTGGCCCGCCGCCGCCTCACGGACAAGCTCCCACCGGAGCGGCCGGCACCCCCGCCGCCGGGCCGGGCCCTCCGCATCCTGGAGTGCACGACCTGCCGCGCCCCGGGCCGTCCGGAGGCCCTTCCGGGCGGCCTCTGCCGCCCTTGCCGCGGCCAACCGGCCCCCGATACCCCCCAGGCCATCCCCCCGACGGAAATCCACCGCCGGGCCGCCGCCATCCGCGTAAACCTCCGCACCCTCGAAAGGAGCAGCACGTGAGTGTTCAGGAACTGCCTCGCGCCATAGGGGCACCATTGAGGGGAGGAGGCGACGCCATGAGCCCTGCTACGCCCGCTGCCCCGGATTGGCATCAGCTGCCCGAAGATGACTTCGAACAGCTTGCCCACAATGCGCCGGAAGGCGTGAAGCTCGAACTCATCAAGGGAAAGCTAGAGGTCAAGCCGGTGCCGGATGGTGCCCATGGGGCGATCATCATGTGGATGCTCAGGCAGTGCATGCAGCAGCGCCCTGAGCTGGACCTCATCCCAGAACAGCAGCTGAAGGCCGAGAGCTACCGCAAGGGTCGGGCCATCACCGACGCCACCCTCGCTCCCATCGATCATTTCGCCGCCTCCGGCGAGTGGGCCGACCCGGCAGGCGCCTTGATGGTCGTAGAGGTCACCTCCCACGATTCGGACACGGACCGGCGAGACCGTAACGAGAAGCGCGACGGCTACGCCGAGGCGGACATCCCGGTCTACCTCCTCGTCGACCGCCAGGCGCACACGGTCGTCGTCCACAGCGAGCCGAAGGACGGCACCTACCAGGTGTGCACGGTCTACCCGTACGGCGACACCGTCAAGCTCCCGGCCCCGGTCGGCATCACTCTGGATACAGAGAAGCTGAAGGACTACGCCGACTGATCCGGGGCGAGGTGGGTGACGCCGTCGCTCGTGTCACCCGCCTCGAACGCCGTCGGCCCGCGGAAGACGTTCCCGGACGCCTGCCCCGCCGCCTGCGAAGGCGCCCCGTACTTCTCCACCAGGGCCTTCAACTCCTCCGCCGCGGCCTCCCGCTGCTCCGCGGGGAGGCCCTCCAGCAGCGTCTCGAAGCGGTCCTGCCAGACGGCTTCCTGGCGGTCGCGCGTCCGCTCCGTCTGCCCGGACCGGGCCGCGGTCTCCAGCGCGCCGGCCGTGCGGTCGAGCCGTTCCAGTTCTCCGCGCTCGCGCGTCCCGTCGCCGCGCCCGAACCACCGGGCGACCCGTTCCCGGAGCCCGGTCCACGCGTCGGTCCCCGCCGTCTGTACGACTGCCGTACCGCCCGCCGCGGCCGCCGCCGTCAGTGCCTCGCTCAGCATCCCGCTCGCCCCCGTCGCCCCCGTAGCCCACGTGCCCGTGCCGGACGCGACGCACGCTAGCGCCGAACCCGTCGTCGCAATGGTCGTTCGGCGGGAAATACGACTGACCGGAACGAATGCCGCCGTCAGCCGGAGTCGCGGGCGAGTTCGAGTGCCAGGGTCTGCAGGATCTCCTCCGTCGGCGCCTCGGGCGTCGTCTCGTCGTAGGCGTCCGCGACCGCCTCGAAGGCCAGCATCAATCCGCTGATCAGCGCGCTCATGGGCGCGGAGAGCTGGTTCAGCACGGCGAGTCCCACCTCGCGCGCCTCCGCGCCGACCGGCACCATGAACTCGTCCGGGATCACCTCGCCGAGGAGGGACGACACGTAGTCCGTCCCCACGCCGCCGCGCAGGGCCGTGAGCGCCGCGATGGCCTTGAGTTTGATCTCGTTCTCGTTCAGGTTCTCGGTCATGGGGTGAGCGTAGGAGGAACATCCCCTCCTTCCTCGTCGCCCATGCCGGGTTACCCGCGGACCACTTGCGCGCGGACCGCTCACCCGCAGCCCGCTTACCCGCGGACCTCCCGCCCCAGCAGCATCACCGGCGCGCCCGCCGCCCGGGTCAGCACGATCACGCAGGAGTTCGGTCCGGCGAGCTTCAGCTTCCTGCGGAGGTCCTCCGGCTCCACCGCCGAGCCCCGCTTCTTGATGACGGCGACGCCGATGCCCCGCTCCCGCACCACGGCTTTGAGCTTCTTCAGGTTGAACGGGAGGACGTCCGTGATCTCGTACGCCGACGCGTAGTCCGTCGCCCGCAGCTCGTCGCTCGTCACGTACGCGATCGTCTCGTCGATCAGCCCGCCGTCGCCCAGCGCGGCCGCCACGTCCGCCACCAGGTGCGCGCGGATCACGGCGCCGTCCGGCTCGTACACGTACCGCCCCACCGGTCGTACCGACGGGTCCGGCAGCCCGGCGCCCACCAGCGAGTGCCCGCCCGGCAGCAGCGTCGCCCGCCGCGCGCCCGGCGCCGTGCCGAACCACAGGACGGCCTCCTTCACGTCGCCCCCGTCCGAGATCCACTCGGCCTCGGCGTCGTCCGGGATGGCCTCGTGAGGCACCCCGGGAGCGATCTTGAGGGCCGCGCGCGGGGCCTTCCGGGCGGCTTCGATCGCCCACGACAGCGGCGGCGAGTACGCCTCCGGATCGAAGATGCGGCCGCGTCCGCCCCGTCGCGCCGGGTCGACGAACACCGCGTCGTAGCCCGAGGTGTCCACGTCGGCGACGTCGGCGCAGCGCACCTCGATGAGGTCGGACAGGCCCAGCGCTTCGGCGTTCGCGCGGGCGACCGCGCAGGTCAGCGGGTCGCGGTCGACGGCGAGGACGCGGATGCCCAGCCGTGCCAGCGCGATCGCGTCGCCGCCGATGCCGCAGCACAGGTCGGCCACGGAGCGGACGCCGAGCGCGGCGAACCGTCCGGCCCGGTACTCGGCCACGGACCGTCGCGTCGACTGCTCCACGCCGTTCGGCGTGAAGAACATCCGGTACGCGTCCTCCGCCCCGAACTTCGCCACCGCCCGCTGCCGCAGCCGGGCCATGCCGAGCGCCGCCGAGACGAGCTCCGCGGGGTGGTCGCGGCGCAGCCGGGTCGCCGTGGCCAGTTCCCGGGCGGGGTCGTGGTCGCGCAGCCCGGCGAGCAGGCTGCGGCCCTCGTCCGTGAGGAGGGCGGTGAAGGCGGCGACGGCGGCCGCCGACGCGTCCGGCTCGTCCCGGTCGTTCGGCTTGCTCGGCTTGTTCGGTTCGTTCTGTGCTGGCACCCGGCCATTCTTGCCCAGCCCTGCTCCCCGGCCCTCCGACAGGCCGCCCTTCTGCCCGGCTCGAACACATGCACAACAATCGGAGGTGTGAGCTCCCCAATATCCGGCCCTGTACGCGCCCGCATGCCGGCCCGCGTGTCCGCCCGCACATCCGTCCGCGCCGCCGCCACGGGCGCGGTGATGCTGGCCCTGCTCCTCAGCGGCTGTTCCGGCTCCTCCTCCGGCGGCGGCAAGGGGGAGGCGTCCGCGTCCCCCGCTCCGCGTACGGACGCGGCGTCCTCGCCCTCGGCCTCCGCCGTCCCGGACGCCGCCGCCTACCGCCGCTGGGGCCTGGACAAGCCGCTCGCCGCGCCGCCCGCCCCGCCGGCCACCAGGCTGACGGATGCGATGAGGACCGGTGCCACGCCCAAGGTGATCCGGCGCGTTCCGACCGACGACAAGGTCGTCTTCCTGACCTTCGACGACGGGGCGGAGAAGGACCCGGAGTTCGTGAAGATGGCCAGGGACCTGAAGCTGCCCTTCACGATGTTCCTCACCGACGACATCGCCCGCGCGGGCGGCGGCTACGGCTACTTCGAGCAGCTGCGGGGCGAGGGGAACCGCAACGGCATCCACAACCACACCCTCTCCCACCCCAACCTCCGCACCCTCTCGGCCGACGCGCAGCGCCGCGAGGTCTGCGGCCAGCAGGACGTCCTGGAGAGGCGGTACGGCAGCAAGCCGCCGCTGTTCCGGCCGCCCTACGGCAACTACAACGACGCCACCCTCGCCGCGGCCGGCAGCTGCGGGGTGAAGGCGCTGCTGCTGTGGGAGGCGACGATGCAGATCAACGACATGCGCTACGCGGACGGCGGCAAGCTGCGCTCCGGCGACATCGTCCTCGCCCACTTCCGCGGCCCCTCGGAGCTCAAGGGCACGACCATGACGCAGATGGTCGCCAACATGCTGCGCAGCATCGAGCGGCAGGGGTTCACCGTGGCGCGCCTGGAGGATTACGTGTAGGGCCGTGTGCACGGAGCTCCGTGCGCACAGAGCACCGTGCGCACGGAGCGCCGTACGCGCCGCATGGGAATCCGGAGGATTACGACCCGCGGCCCGCGGGCAGATCCATCTCCGCGCCGGAACGCCGGGGCGCGCCGCCCCGACCGGCCGGGTGCTTACCCCCAGGGGTGAACTGCAAGCTCGCCGCACGGCGAATTGGCACTCCGCTTGACCGAGTGCTAACCGCGTCATAGTCTCGGCTCCGTTGGCACTCTCCACCCGGGAGTGCCAAACGCAGCGACGGGAAATCCGGCACCCGCGACGACGGATCCTCCTGGTCGCCACCTCAGACAGATAACCCCGTGAATCTCCGAAGGGGGAGGTCGGATCGTGACGACCGCCAGCTCCAAGGTTGCCATCAAGCCGCTCGAGGACCGCATCGTGGTCCAGCCGCTCGACGCCGAGCAGACCACGGCCTCTGGCCTGGTTATTCCGGACACCGCCAAGGAGAAGCCCCAGGAGGGCGTCGTCCTGGCCGTGGGCCCGGGCCGCTTCGAGGAGGGCAACCGTCTTCCGCTCGACGTGAACGTCGGCGACGTCGTGCTCTACAGCAAGTACGGCGGCACCGAGGTGAAGTACAACGGCGAGGAGTACCTCGTTCTCTCGGCTCGCGACGTGCTCGCGATCATCGAGAAGTAATTCACCCCGTTTGATGTGATCTGCGCCCTGGTTCCCGTGTGTATGTGCCGCCGGGGTCCGGGGCGCGGTTCGTTTGAGAGGACTTGAAGCAACCATGGCGAAGATCCTGAAGTTCGACGAGGACGCCCGTCGCGCCCTCGAGCGCGGCGTCAACAAGCTGGCGGACACGGTCAAGGTGACGATCGGCCCCAAGGGCCGCAACGTCGTCATCGACAAGAAGTTCGGCGCCCCGACCATCACCAACGACGGCGTCACCATCGCCCGCGAGGTCGAGATCGAGGACCCGTACGAGAACCTCGGCGCCCAGCTCGTCAAGGAGGTGGCGACCAAGACCAACGACATCGCGGGTGACGGCACCACCACCGCGACCGTCCTGGCCCAGGCGCTGGTCCGCGAGGGTCTGCGCAACGTCGCCGCCGGCGCCTCCCCGGCCGCCCTGAAGAAGGGCATCGACGCCGCGGTCAAGGCCGTCTCCGACGAGCTGCTCGCGACCGCCCGTCCGATCGAGGACAAGGCCGACATCGCCGCCGTCGCCGCCCTGTCCGCCCAGGACAAGCAGGTCGGCGAGCTCATCGCCGAGGCGATGGACAAGGTCGGCAAGGACGGTGTCATCACCGTCGAGGAGTCGAACACCTTCGGTCTGGAGCTGGACTTCACCGAGGGCATGGCCTTCGACAAGGGTTACCTGTCGCCCTACATGGTCACCGACCAGGAGCGCATGGAGGCCGTCCTCGAGGACCCGTACATCCTCATCCACCAGGGCAAGATCTCCTCCATCCAGGACCTGCTGCCCCTGCTGGAGAAGATCATCCAGGGTGGCTCCTCCAAGCCGCTGCTGATCATCGCCGAGGACGTCGAGGGCGAGGCCCTCTCCACCCTCGTCGTCAACAAGATCCGTGGCACCTTCAACGCCGTGGCCGTCAAGGCCCCGGGCTTCGGCGACCGCCGCAAGGCGATGCTGGGCGACATGGCCACCCTGACCGGCGGCACCGTCGTCGCCGAGGAGGTCGGCCTCAAGCTCGACCAGGTCGGCCTGGACGTGCTGGGCTCCGCCCGCCGCGTGACCATCACCAAGGACGACACCACGATCGTCGACGGTGGCGGCAACTCCGAGGACGTCCAGGGCCGCGTTGCCCAGATCAAGGCCGAGATCGAGGCCACGGACTCCGACTGGGACCGCGAGAAGCTCCAGGAGCGCCTCGCCAAGCTCGCCGGTGGCGTCTGCGTCATCCGCGTGGGTGCGGCCACCGAGGTCGAGCTCAAGGAGAAGAAGCACCGTCTGGAGGACGCCATCTCCGCGACCCGCGCCGCGGTCGAGGAGGGCATCGTCTCCGGTGGTGGCTCCGCGCTCGTCCACGCCGTCAAGGTGCTCGAGGGCAACCTGGGCAAGGAGGGCGACGAGGCCACCGGTGTCGCCGTCGTCCGCCGCGCCGCCGTCGAGCCGCTGCGCTGGATCGCCGAGAACGCCGGCCTCGAGGGCTACGTCATCACCTCCAAGGTGGCGGAGCTCGACAAGGGCCAGGGCTTCAACGCCGCGACCGGCGAGTACGGCGACCTGGTGAAGGCCGGCGTCATCGACCCGGTCAAGGTCACCCGCTCCGCCCTGGAGAACGCCGCGTCCATCGCGTCGCTGCTGCTCACGACCGAGACCCTGGTCGTCGAGAAGCCGGCCGACGAGGAGCCCGAGGCCGGTCACGGCCACGGTCACTCGCACTGACGCCGAGGCACTGCCCCTGAGGCACCGCCTCTGAGGCGCTGACCTCACGCCGCACAGCGGCCGCAGTCGGAGCCCGGCACCCCTGGTGGGTGCCGGGCTCCGGCCGTTCGTCCGGCCGTCCGGCCGTCCGGCCGTTCGTCCGGCCGCTCACGGGTGCCCGCGGTTCACACCGGCCCCGCCTCCAGCTGCCCCATCAGCCGCATCAGGTCGTAGAACCACCAGCTCTCGGCGATCTTCCCGTCCTGGAAGCGGAAGACGGTGGTGCCTGTCATGAGCACTTCCTGCCCGGTGGGCTGGTGGCCCATGAAGTCGCCCTGGTGCGTGCCCCGCCAGGTCCAGCGCGTGGCGACCTCGTCGCCGTCGGCGATCTGGGAGTGGAGGGTGAAGGCGAAGTCGAACGCCTCCCGCCAGCCTTCGACGTCGGAGCGGATGACGTCCCGGCCGGTCATGTCGGGTTCGGCCTTGCCCATGTCGTGGTCGCGGTGGTCGGCGGCGAAGAGCTCCTCGATCAGGCCGAGATTCCCGTCCCGCGCCACCTCGTCGAAGAAGCGGCGGGCCGCGGCCTTGTTGAGCTGCTCGTCGCGGACCACGTCCAGGTCGGTGAAGGTCGGCATCCCGTCGCAGAGCGCGACCATCTCGGCGAAGATCCGGTCGGTCTCGGGGAGCTTCGAGTTGCGCATCGCGTCCTCGTAGGAGGGGAACTCCACGATCTCCACATAGTGGTCGCCCTGCGCGCGGTCCTTGCCCACGATCGAGTGCGTGGCGGTGCGCTTCCCCTCGGTCGCGGCGAGCCAGTCGTCCATCAGCCGGTTCATGTCGTCGTACCGGCTCGTCTTGCAGTCGATGATCTGTACGAAAGTCATGGCGCCTCCCGGGTGATATATCCAGGTTAGTCCTGAATGGATCACCCGGGAGGGCGGGATTCTCCGCTGCAGCGGAGAAGGCGCGCTACTTCGGCCCGTACTTGCGGCCCGTCGTCGACGACGCCCGCGACACCACCCTGCGCGGCGCCAGCTTCATCAGGCCCGTCATGGCCTTGTACCGCGGGTCGGGCACCGACAGCGTCTTGCCCTGCGACAGGTCCCGCAGCGCGGCCGTCACCACCTTGTCGGCGTCCAGCCAGAGCCAGCCGGGCACGTTGTCCGTGCCCATCCCGGCGCGCTGGTGGAACTCGGTCCGTACGAAACCGGGGCACAGCGCCATCAGCCGCACCCCGTTCCCGGCCAGGTCGCGCGCGGCGCCCTGGGTGAACTGCACGACCCAGGACTTGCTCGCGCCGTACGTGCCGCGCGGGACGAACGCGGCGATCGACGCCACATTGATCACCGCACCGCGCTTGCGCTCCCGCATCCCCTCGGCCGCCGCGGACGTCAGCCGCAGCACCGCCTCGCAGTGCACCTTGAGCATCTTGAGCTCGTCGGCGAGGGGCACCTCCAGATAGCCGCCCTTGTTGCCGAACCCGGCGTTGTTGACCAGCAGGTGCACCGGGCGCTCGCGGTCGCGCAGTCGCGCCTCGACCGCCTCGATGCCCTCCTCCTCGGCGAGGTCCGCGGGCAGGACCTCCACCTCCACGCCGTGCCGGTCGTGGAGCTCGGTCGCATGGCGGCCGAGCCGCTCCTCGTCACGGGCCACGAGTACGAGGTCGTGTCCGTCGCCCGCCAGGCGGCGCGCGAACGCGGCGCCGATCCCGGCCGTCGCTCCAGTGATCAATACAGTCGTCATACCGGCACGTTAGAGCCCGGCGGCGGCGCTTGCCGATCTCGTACGGCGTTTTGACGGCGGGTCGGGCGCTGATTGACGGTCACGGGGTGGCGGCCGTGCCGCCCCGGACGCCCGGTCAGCGGCGCGGCGCCGCCCGCCCGGCCCGCCGCCGGAGCCGCTCCGGAGGCCTCAGAGGCTCGCCTGATACGCCAGCGCCTTCTCGCGCGTACCGGCCGTAAGGGCGTCCCCGGCTGCCAGAACGTCGGGGAGGAGGGCCCGCTCGACGGTGCCGGCGCGGAAGAGGAAGGAGACCGTGACGTGGTGGGCGGGGCGGTGGACGACGGTGACGGGGTCGCCCGCGCGGATCTCGCCCGGCTCTATCACCCGAAGGTAGGCGCCGGGGGCTGCCTCCTGGGTGAACCGCTTGATCCAGCCCGCCTCGCCGAGCCACGTGGCGAACGTCCGGCAGGGGATGCGGGGAGCGCTGACTTCGAGCACCAGATCGGCGCCGATGCGCCAGCGCTCGCCTATCAGCGCGCCGTTGACGTCGAGGCCGGTGGTGGTGAGGTTCTCGCCGAAGGAGCCGTTGGGCAGGGGGCGGCCGAGCTCCTGCTCCCAGCGGTCGAGATCTTCGCGCGCGAACGCGTACACCGCCTGGTCGTCCCCGCCGTGGTGGCGCAGGCTGACGATCTCGTCGCCCGCGAGGCCGCTGCCGCCTATGCCCTTGGGGCCCGGGGCGGCCACGGCGACCGGCCCCTCGACGGGGCGCTTGTCGATTCCGGTGGCCATGCCGGCCTCGAAGCCGGGCGCGCCCGGGAGGTCCGCCGTACCGGCGCGGCCCACATTCACGGAGAGGAGGTGCATGGACCGAGATTACTCGCTGCAACTCAAAGTGACCAGGGGGTAAGTCGCGACTTCCCCAAGGTTGCCTTATGCTCGCAGCATGATCGAGGCTCGTCATCTGAGGGTGCTGCGCGCGGTGGCCCTGACCGGTTCCTTCTCCGCCGCGGCGCGCGAGCTGGGCTGCACCCAGCCCGCCGTCAGCCAGCAGATGAAGGCGCTGGAGCAGTCCACGGGCACGCCCCTGCTGGTGCGCACGGGCCGCGAGATGCGCCTCACCCAGGCCGGCACGGCCCTCGTCCGGCACGCCTCCGGGATCCTGGCCGGGCTGACCGCCGCCGAGGAGGAGATCGCGGCCATCGCCGGGCTGCGCGCGGGCCGGGTGCGGCTCGTGTCCTTCCCCAGCGGCAGCTCGACGCTCGTGCCCGGCGCGCTCGCGCAGATGCGGGCGGCGCACCCGGGCACCGAGATCTCCCTGGTGGAGGCCGAGCCTCCGCGCTCGGTGGAGATGCTGCGCGACGGCGAGTGCGAGATCGCGCTGGCCTTCCGCTACCCGGACGTCCGGGGGTCGGATCCGGCCGCCGGCGCGGAGTGGGAGGACCTCGTCGTCCGCCCGCTGCTGACCGACCGGCTCATCGGCGTGGTCCCGGAGGGGCACCGGCTGGCCGGGGCGGAGCGCATCGGCATCACCGACCTGGCCGAGGAGCCGTGGATCGCGGGCTGCCCGCGCTGCCGGCGGCATCTGGTGGAGGTCTGCGAGAGCGCCGGGTTCACCCCCCGCATCGACTTCGCGACCGACGACTATCCGGCGGTGTTCGGCCTGGTCGGCGCGGGGCTGGGCGTCGCGGTGATGCCGGAGCTGGCGCTGGAGTCCGTGCGTCCCAAGGGCGCGCGGGTGGTTCCGGTGGAGCCCGCGGTGCACCGCGAGATCGTGGCCCTGACCCTGCCGGACCTGGCGCGGGTGCCGGCGGTGGACGCGATGCTGGACAAGCTGGCGGGGACGGCCGGGCGCTGAGAGGGGCCCGGCGCCCGGGGTGTCAGTTCTGTGCGCCGGGCGGGCGGCGCCCCGGCGCGGGCTTGCGGGCGGGCCGCGGTTTCGGCTCCTTATGAGCCGGCCGCGGCGATGGCTCTGTGTCGCGCGCGGCCCATCAGCTCCTCGCGCTCGTCCTCGGTGAGGCCGCCCCACACGCCGTAGGGCTCCCGCACGGCCAGCGCGTGCGCCGCGCATTCGGCGCGCACCGGGCAGCGCATGCACACCTCTTTCGCGGAGGTCTCGCGCGCACTGCGGGCGGCGCCGCGCTCACCCTCCGGGTGGAAGAACAGCGAGCTGTCGACCCCGCGGCAGGCAGCCAGGAGCTGCCAGTCCCACAGGTCGGCGTTGGGACCGGGAAGCCGGGAGAAATCTGCCATTGCTATCCCCTCGAAGCGAACGGTCTGCCGGGCGGATGTAAATATGACTGATTGCGAATCTAGTCATAGACACCAGCAAATGGGAAGAAAAACTGCTCCGCATGGGCAAATGGGGCATATCCCGGCTGTGACGCGGGCGGGGCGGGGGTGTGGCAGGGGTGGTGTGCCGGGCGCCCCCAATGCGCCCTGCTCCGTGTCCGCGCCCTCACGTAGAGTGCCGAACGTGCTCGACCGACCCCGTAACTCTTTCGGGTGACCGTCGTTGAGAGGGCGGAGGCGGTTGACGGATGAAGCAGTCGGGCAGGTGTCCGACCCGGCGCCAGAGTCGTCGATCGCACAGGTGACGATCAGTACCAGCCTGGAGGCTCAAGGTGACGCGCATCAGCTGCGGAGGACGGTCATGACATCCGTCCTCGTCTGCGACGATTCCCCGCTTGCCCGTGAGGCGCTCCGCCGCGCGGTGGCGACCGTGCCCGGTGTCGAGCGTGTGACGACGGCAGCCAACGGCGAGGAAGTCCTCCGCCGCTGGGGAGCCGATCGTTCGGATCTGATTCTGATGGACGTACGCATGCCCGGTCTCGGTGGAGTCGAGACCGTGCGCCGGCTGCTGTCCGCGGACCCCGGGGCCCGCATCATCATGCTCACCGTCGCCGAGGACCTCGACGGTGTCGCGCTCGCGGTCGCCGCCGGAGCGCGGGGCTATCTGCACAAGGACGCCTCGCGCGCCGAGCTGCGGGCCACCGTGACACAGGCCCTCGCCGACCCGACCTGGCGGCTCGCCCCGCGCCGGCTGCGCTCGGCCGAGATGGGCGCCGCACCCACCCTCACCGCGCGCGAGATCCAGGTGCTCGAAGGCATGAGCCACGGCCGCTCGAACGCGGAGATCGGGCGGGAGCTCTTCCTCTCGGAGGACACCGTCAAGACCCACGCCAGGCGCCTGTTCAAGAAGCTGGGCGCATCGGACCGGGCGCACGCCGTGGCGCTCGGATTCCGCTGGGGCCTGGTCCGCTAGGCGCCTGACGTGCAGCGCAGCGGGGGAGCGACGTACCCCGCCCGTCCCCGAGCGGGCGGGGCGGGGTGCCGGGGCTGCCCGTCCCGCTGCACGTTTCCCGCGCGCTGCCGCATCCTTGGAGTATGGAGTTCCTCGGGGACGGCTCGGTCGGGCGTGATGGGAGGGCGCGGGAAATGACTGCCGGCGCACCCGCTCACAACGCATCGGTACAGGACTACGGACGGGACCACGGGCGGGACTGCGCACAGGGTCACGGACTCGGTGCCACGGAAAGTCCGACTTCAAGGCACCATGGACCGATGCGCGAAGACGATACGAAGGGGTCCCCGGCGGCGGCTGCCCCGGGAGAGATCGGCGCCCTCGTAGCCCGCGCCGTCGAGGGTGACCGGCGGGCCACCCACGATCTGCTGGCCCTCGTGCACCCTCTCGCACTGCGCTACTGCCGCACCCGGCTGTCGCGGCTGCCGGGTGATGCCCGCCACTTCGTGGACGACCTCGCACAGGAGGTCTGTCTCGCCGTGCTCTGCGCCCTGCCCCGCTACCGCGACACCGGGCGCCCCTTCGAGGCCTTCGTCGTGGCCATCGCCGCGCACAAGGTCGCCGATCTCCAGCGGGCCGCCATGCGCCACCCCGGCAGCACGGCCGTGCCCTCCGACGAGATGCCCGAGCAGCCGGACGATTCGCTCGGGCCGGAGGAGCGGGCCCTGCTCAGCAGCGATGCGGAGTGGGCCAAGAAGCTCCTCGCAAGCCTTCCGGAGAACCAGCGCGAGCTGGTCCTGCTGCGCGTCGCCATCGGCATGACCGCCGAGGAGACGGGGCAGATGCTGGGCATGTCGCCGGGTGCGGTGCGGGTCGCGCAGCACCGGGCGCTCAGCAGGCTGCGCGCGCTGGCCGAGCAGTAGGGCCGGCCGGGCAGGAGACCCGAGGGCCCCCGCGGCCCGTCTTCGTACGAATCTCCAAGTGACGCGATCCTCAGCCGTCGTGGAATGGGACACGTGTGGCGGCCGTTAGCATGGGAGTCCGCGCTGGGGCAAGACCATTTGGGAAGGTGTCATGACTGACAACGTCGACGGAATGCCCGGGAAATTCGCGATGCTCGGTCTGACTTACGACGACGTCCTGCTGCTGCCGGGCGCTTCGGAGGTCCTGCCGAACGCCGTCGACACCTCCTCCCGGGTCTCGCGCAACGTCCGGGTGAACATCCCGCTGATGTCGGCGGCGATGGACAAGGTCACCGAGGCGCGCATGGCCATCGCCATGGCCCGCCAGGGCGGCGTGGGCGTCCTGCACCGCAATCTCTCCATCGAGGACCAGGCCAACCAGGTCGACCTGGTCAAGCGCTCCGAGTCCGGCATGGTCACCGACCCGATCACGGTCCGCCCGGACGCCACCCTCGCCGACGCGGACGCGCTCTGTGCGCGCTTCCGCATCAGCGGCGTGCCGGTCACCGACCCGGCCGGCAAGCTCCTCGGCATCGTCACCAACCGCGACATGGCCTTCGAGCTCGACCGCAGCCGCCAGGTGCGCGAGGTCATGACGCCGATGCCGCTGGTCACGGGCAAGGTCGGGATCTCCGGCGAGGACGCCATCGAGCTGCTCCGCCGCCACAAGATCGAGAAGCTGCCGCTGGTCGACGACTCCGGCGTGCTCAAGGGCCTCATCACGGTCAAGGACTTCGTCAAGGCCGAGCAGTACCCGAACGCCGCCAAGGACGCCGAGGGCCGCCTGATCGTCGGTGCCGCGGTGGGCGTGGGCGACGAGGCCTACGAGCGCGCCCAGGCCCTCGTCGAGGCCGGTGCCGACTTCCTGGTCGTCGACAGCGCCCACGGCCACAGCCGTGGCATTCTCGACATGATCGCCAAGGTCAAGTCCAACATCAGCGTCGACGTCGTCGGCGGCAACGTTGCCACCCGCGACGGCGCCCAGGCGCTCATCGACGCCGGTGTCGACGGCGTCAAGGTCGGCGTCGGCCCGGGCTCGATCTGCACCACCCGTGTCGTCGCCGGCATCGGCGTCCCGCAGGTCACCGCGATCTACGAGGCCGCGCAGGCGTGCCACGCCGCGGGCGTGCCGATGATCGGCGACGGCGGTCTGCAGTACTCGGGCGACATCGCCAAGGCGATCGCCGCCGGTGCCGACGCGGTGATGCTCGGCTCGCTGCTCGCGGGCTGCGAGGAGTCGCCGGGCGAGATGGTCTTCATCAACGGCAAGCAGTTCAAGTCCTACCGGGGCATGGGCTCCCTGGGCGCCATGCAGTCGCGCGGCCAGGCCCGCTCCTTCTCCAAGGACCGCTACTTCCAGGACAACGTCCTCTCCGAGGACAAGCTCGTCCCCGAGGGCATCGAGGGCCAGGTGCCCTACCGCGGCCCGCTGGGCTCGGTGGCCCACCAGCTCATCGGCGGCCTGCGCGCCTCCATGGGCTACGTCGGCTCCGCCAACATCCAGGAGCTCAAGGACAAGGGCACCTTCGTCCGCATCACGTCGGCGGGCCTCAAGGAGAGCCACCCGCACGACATCCAGATGACGGTGGAGGCGCCGAACTACTCGCGCCGGTAGTCGGTACTACTCCCGCCGGTAGTAGTACGCGTTTAAAGCATTTTTACGGAGCCCGCGACCGCTCAGGCCGCGGGCTCCGCCGCGTCGGGGATACTGGATGCGGCAGGACGTAGAAGGAAAGGCCACACACGTGACTGAGATCGAGATCGGGCGCGGCAAGCGCGGCCGCCGGGCGTACGCATTCGACGACATCGCCGTCGTCCCGAGTCGCCGTACCCGCGACCCGAAGGAGGTCTCGATCGCCTGGCAGATCGACGCCTACCGCTTCGAGCTGCCGTTCCTGGCCGCCCCGATGGACTCGGTCGTCTCGCCCGAGACCGCCATCCGCATCGGCGAGCTGGGCGGCCTGGGCGTCCTCAACCTCGAGGGCCTGTGGACCCGCCACGAGGACCCGGAGCCGCTGCTCGCCGAGATCGCCGAGCTGGACGAGACCGCCGCGACCAAGCGCCTCCAGGAGATCTACGCCGAGCCGATCAAGGAAGAGCTGATCGGCCAGCGCATCAAGGAGGTCCGCGACTCCGGTGTCGTGACCGCCGCCGCGCTCTCCCCGCAGCGCACCGCGCAGTTCTCGAAGGCCGTCGTCGACGCCGGCGTGGACATCTTCGTGATCCGCGGCACCACGGTCTCCGCCGAGCACGTCTCCGGCGCCGCCGAGCCGCTGAACCTCAAGCAGTTCATCTACGAGCTCGACGTGCCGGTCATCGTCGGCGGCTGCGCCACGTACACCGCCGCCCTGCACCTGATGCGCACGGGCGCGGCCGGTGTCCTCGTCGGCTTCGGTGGCGGCGCCGCGCACACCACCCGCAACGTCCTGGGCATCCAGGTCCCGATGGCGACCGCCGTGGCCGACGTTGCCGCCGCCCGCCGCGACTACATGGACGAGTCCGGCGGCCGCTACGTGCACGTCATCGCCGACGGCGGCGTGGGCTGGTCCGGCGACCTGCCCAAGGCCATCGCCTGCGGTGCCGACGCCGTGATGATGGGCTCCCCGCTCGCCCGCGCCACCGACGCGCCGGGCCGCGGCTTCCACTGGGGCATGGAGGCCGTCCACGAGGACGTGCCGCGCGGCAAGCGGATGAACCTGGGCACGGTCGGCTCCACCGAGGAGATCCTGACCGGTCCCTCGCACACCCCGGACGGCTCGATGAACATGTTCGGCGCCCTGCGCCGTGCCATGGCCACCACGGGCTACAGCGACCTCAAGGAGTTCCAGCGGGTCGAGGTGACGGTCGCGCCGTCGCAGCACGACAAGCGCTGACGCACAGCAGCTGACGCCCGAAGGGCCCGGACCGCCGTCGCGGTCCGGGCCCTTCGGCGTTGTGCCGTGAGTGGCTGCGGGCGTCAGCCGCCCAGCTTGCGGGCGGTCTGGAAGGCGCCCGCGCCGCCGAGTATGAAGAAGAGCGCGTCGATCGGCTCCAGGTACTCCTGCCAGGCCTCGGACAGCGAGTCGAAGTGCTCGAAGAGGATCTCGGTGACCGGGACGCGGAAGACGTCGCTCAGCTCCAGGGCGATGCCGAAGATCTGGCCCAGGTAGACGCCGAGCAGTCCGAGGAGCACGCCGACCACCGGCAGGGCGGGGTTGCGGCCGCCGACCTTGCCCAGGGCGGCGCCGATGAGGGCGCCCGTACCGACGGCGAGGTAGCCGATCTGGCCGCCGTCGGAGGCCTTGAGGATCCCGCCGTAGACAGCGGCGCCGACGAGCATGGCCACGAGGCCGAGCACCACGGCGAGGCCGGGGTTGCCCCGGCGGACGGGCGGGGGCGGCGGCGGGAAGCCGCCGGGAGGGCCGTACGGCGGCGGAGGCTGCTGCCCGTAGCCGAAGGGCGGCTGCTGGGGAGGGTGTGGCTGGTGCTGTGGCGGGTACGGCTGGGGCGGCGGCTGGCCGTACGGGTTGTGCTGCGGTGGCTGCTGCGGTTGCTGCGGCTGCTGCCAGGGCTGGCTCATCTGCGATGTCCCCCGAATGCGCTCGGTGTTGAGTAAGGGCCAAAAGGTATCAGCGTGCTACGACGCCGTCGTTACCCACAGCGAGCACACGGCTGTGAACTCCGTATAAAAGTTCGACCGTAAGGAATAATGGCAACTTATGGCGCAAAGCAAGTCGTTCAGCGGCAGGGACATGGGGATCGACCTCGGCACGGCGAACACGCTGGTGTACGTGCGCGGGAAGGGAGTGGTGCTCAACGAACCGTCAGTCGTCGCCGTGAACGCCGACGACGGCAGCGTGCTCTCGGTCGGCTCCGAGGCCAAGGAGACCATCGGCCGCACCCCCTCGAACATCGTCGCGGTCCGCCCGCTGCGCGACGGCGTCATAGCCGACTTCGAGGTGGCCGAGCGCATGATGCGGCACTTCATCAAGAAGGTCATGGGCAACCGCTTCTTCGCCCGTCCCCGCGTCGTGGTCTGCGTGCCCTCCGGCATCACCGGCGTCGAGCGGCGCGCCGTCATCGAGGCCGCCTCGCGCGCCGGGGCCCGTCAGGTGCACCTCGTCGAGGAGCCCATGGCCGCGGCGATCGGCGCGGGCCTGCCCGTCAGCGAGCCGACCGGCTGCATGGTCGTCGACATCGGCGGCGGCACGACCGAGGTCGCCGTCATCTCCCTGGGCGGCATCGTCACCGCCCGCTCCGTGCGCACGGCCGGCGACGCGATGGACGCGGCGATCATCTCGTACGTGAAGAAGGAGTACTCCCTCGCGATCGGCGAACGCACCGCGGAGGAGATCAAGATGAACATCGGCTCCGCCGCGCCGACCGGCTACTGGTCCGCGGCCGGGCTGGCCGCCCTCGCCAAGCAGCTGGAGAAGGACACCGGCCTGGAGGAGGTCGGCGGCGACCCGGAGGAGACCCAGGGCCTCAAGCCGCCGGAGCGCTGCACCATCCGCGGCCGCGACCAGGTCAGCGGCCTGCCCAAGACACGCGAGCTGACGGCCGACGAGATCCGCCACGCGCTGTCGGAGCCCGTCGACGCCATCGTCATGGCGGTCCGCCAGACCCTCGACGAGACCCCGCCGGAGCTCTCCGGCGACATCATGGACCGCGGCATCGTCCTCACGGGCGGCGGCGCGCTGCTGCGCGGCCTCGACGTCCGGCTGAGCAAGGAGCTCGACATCCCGGTCATCATCGCCGACGACCCGCTGGACTGCGTGGCGGTCGGCACGGGCCGCTGCGTGGAGGACTTCGCGGCCCTGAGGACGGTCCTGGACGCGCCGAACAGGGCGCTGGGGCTGGGGCGGCTGTAAGAGGCCGTCGGCGACTCCGGCAGAAGTGCCGCCTCACGCAGTTGCCGCCCGTCCGGCGTTTGAGGACAGCGCCGTCAGGCGCTTCACCTGACGGCGCGGGGGCGGCACCCCTAGAGCCGATGCCCCGCGCCGGCGGGCGTGGCTCCGCGCGTGTCCAGCAGCAGCTGTGCCTTCACCGCAAGGCCTTGCAGGTCGTAGGTCCGGTGATGCTGCAGCAGTACCGTGACGTCGGCCGCGGCCGCAGCCTCGTACACGCTGTCGGCCCGCGGCACCGGCCGCCCCATCACCCGCCACTGCGCCACGTGCGGGTCGTGGAAGCTGAGCTGTGCCCCCAGCTCCATCAGCCGTGAGGCGATCTCGCGGGCGGGCGATCCCTGCTGGTCGGAGACGTCGGCCTTGTAGCTGACGCCCAGCAGCAGCACGCGGGCCCCGCGCGCGGACTTGCCGTGTTCGTTGAGGAGCGTGGCGCACCGCTGGGTGACGTAGCGCGGCATGCGCCCGTTGACCTCCTGGGCGACCTCCACCATCCGCAGCGGGTAGCCGAGACTGCGGCCCTTGTAGGAGAGGTAGTTGGGGTCGATGGGCACGCCGGGGCCGCCGACCCCGGGCCCGGGGCGGAAGGCCTGGAAGCCGAAGGGCTTGGTCTCGGCGCAGCGCACGACGTCCCACAGGTCGACGCCGATGTCGTGGCAGAAGACGGCCATCTCGTTGACGAGCGCGATGTTGACGTAGCGGTAGTTGGTCTCGAGGACGCGGACGGCCTCGGCCTCGCGCGGCCCGCGCGCGCGGACGACCTTCTCGCAGACCCGCCCGTAGAAGGCGGCGGCGGCCTCCGTGCACGCCGGGGTGAGGCCGCCGATGACCTTGGGGATGCCGGCGTAGCCGTGGCGCTTGGTGCCCGGGTCCACCCGGGTGGGGGAGTAGGCCAGGTGGAAGTCGTGGCCGGCGCGCAGCCCGGAGCCGGATTCGAGCAGGGGGCGCAGGTATTCCTCCGTGGCGCCGGGGTAGACGGGCGACTCCAGGAGAACAGTGGTGTGCGGGCGCAGCCGCACCGCGAGGGCCCGGGCGGCGGCGCCGATGGCGGAGAGGTCGAGGGCCCTGTCCTCGCCGAGCCGCGTGGGGGCGCAGATCACGGCGGTACGCACCTTGCCGAGCTCGGCGTCGGCGGTGGTGGGGCGGAAGCCGGCGGCGAGCATCCGGCGGACCTCGGCGGCGGTGAGGGAGCCGTCGGCGCACTCCGGGGGGAGCCGGCCGGCGCGCAGCTCGGCGACGGTGTGCGGGTCGGGGTCGTAGCCGATGGTGTCGATGCCGGCGGCGGTCGCGGCCTGGGCGAGGGGGAGTCCGAGGTGGCCGAGTCCGATGACGGCGAGATCTGCGGGCATGACGAGGCGGTCCTTCCCGGGGAGCCGGGGGGTTCGGCACGCGAACGAGTTACATCAGGTTAAGCGGATATATGACTGTTATTCGGGATCAACGCGGCGCGGCTCGCTCCCCTGCGCCGCCGGCGCGGCCAAACCGACCGATCTGGGGCAGCATCGAGAGGGAAGGACGGAAGCACGGGAGTACGGGAGCAACGGGAGTACGGAAGCGCGGGAGCAGGGAAGTGCGGAAGCACGGAAGTACAGAAGCGCGGAAGCACGGAAGCGCAGGGACCAGCGGAGCAACCGGCGGCCGAAACGGAGGCAGCGGTGAGGACAGCGACACTCGGGCCGGACGAGCGCGGTGCGGCACTCGCCCGGATGGCGGAGCGGGAACTGGACGTCCTGGTCGTCGGCGGCGGGGTCGTCGGCGCGGGCACGGCGCTCGACGCGGCCACACGCGGGCTCACGACCGGCCTCGTCGAGGCGCGCGACTGGGCGGCGGGCACTTCCAGCCGGTCCAGCAAGCTCATCCACGGCGGCCTGCGCTACCTGGAGATGCTCGACTTCGCCCTCGTCAGAGAGGCCCTCAAGGAGCGCGGCCTGCTGCTGGAGCGGCTCGCCCCGCACCTGGTCAAGCCCGTGCCCTTCCTCTATCCGCTGCAGCACCGCGGGTGGGAGCGCCTCTACGCGGGCTCGGGCGTCGCACTCTACGACGCGATGTCGGTCTCCTCCGGGCACGGCCGCGGCCTGCCCACCCACCGCCACCTCACCCGCAAGCGGGCCCTGCGCGTCGCGCCCTGCCTGAAGAAGGACGTGCTGGTGGGCGCGCTGCAGTACTACGACGCCCAGATGGACGACGCCCGCTACGTCACCACCATCGTGCGCACGGCGGCGGCCTACGGGGCCCACGTCGCCAACCGGGCGCGGGTGACCGGCTTCCTGCGCGAGGGCGAGCGGGTGGTCGGCGCCACGGTGCGCGACCTGGAGCAGGGCGGGGAGTTCGAGGTCCGGGCCCGGCAGATCGTCAACGCCACGGGGGTGTGGACGGACGACACCCAGAAGCTCATCGCCGAGCGCGGCCAGTTCCACGTCAGGGCCTCGAAGGGCATCCACCTGGTGGTGCCGAAGGACCGCATCCACTCCACCACCGGGCTGATCCTGCGCACCGAGAAGAGCGTGCTCTTCGTGATCCCCTGGGGCAGGCACTGGATCATCGGCACGACCGACACCGACTGGGACCTGGACAAGGCCCACCCCGCCGCGTCGAGCGCGGACATCGACTACCTGCTGGAGCACGTCAACTCGGTCCTGGCTGTGCCGCTGACGCGGGACGACGTACAGGGGGTGTACGCGGGGCTGCGTCCCCTGCTGGCCGGAGAGTCGGACGCGACCAGCAAGCTCTCGCGCGAGCACACCGTGGCCCACCCCGTGCCGGGGCTGGTGGTCGTGGCGGGCGGGAAGTACACCACGTACCGCGTGATGGCCAAGGACGCCGTGGACGAGGCGGTGCACGCGCTCGACCGGCGCGTGGCCGAGTGCGTCACGGAGGACGTGCCGCTCGTGGGGGCGGAGGGCTACAAGGCGCTGTGGAACGGGCGCGCGCGGATCGCCCAGAACACCGGCCTGCACGTGGCGCGCGTGGAGCACCTGCTGAACCGGTACGGCTCGATGGTGGACGAAGTGCTGGAGCTCGTCGCCGCCGACCCCTCGCTGGGCGACCCGCTCACCGGCGCCGACGACTACCTCCGGGCCGAGGTCGTCTACGCCGCCTCGCACGAGGGCGCGCGGCACCTCGACGACGTCCTCACGCGCCGGACGCGCATCTCCATCGAGACCTTCGACCGCGGCACGCGCAGCGCCCGCGAGGCCGCCGAGCTGATGGCACCGGTGCTGGGCTGGGACCGGTCGCAGGTGGAGAAGGAGGTCGAGCGCTACGAGAAGCGGGTGGAGGCCGAGCGCGAATCGCAGCTGCAGCCCGACGACCTGACGGCGGATGCGGCGCGGCTGGGGGCGCCGGACGTCCAGCCGATCTGATGCCTCTGGGCCGGTACCTCTGGGCCGGCACCGCTGGGCCGGCACCTCTGATCCGATGCCGCTGAGCCGTCGCCGTCGCCGTCGATCCGATGCCTCTGATGCCCCGTTGGGGCAGTTGTGTCTGGTGAGCTCCGATGAGCGTCATGTGACAGCTCCGACGCGCCGGGAACCGTCCTGTCCGAAACCGGGTCCTGTAAAGGCAACGGATCCGTGCGGCACTCGTCGCCGTCGTCGTGCCGGGCGCCGCCGGGCCCTCGCGGCGCAGGTGGGCCGGGCCGGTGCGGCGGCGGCCGGCGCGCGTCGCGCGGAGGGCGAAGGGCGGCGGTGCGCCCGTATTGTCCGCCGGCCCGCGGACCCTGGCCTTCCGCCGGTCCGCGGATGAGAGACAATGGTGGCTCTGCCAGGGTCGGTTGGTCGCAGAGCTGATTGCCAGAGGGGACGCATGTCGGAGGCGGAGCAGACGCAGGGCACGGCAGGGCGCCTCCTGGCCGGGCGGTACCGCCTCGGGGACGTCCTCGGCCGCGGCGGCATGGGCACGGTCTGGCGTGCCAGTGACGAGACCCTGGGCCGTACGGTCGCCGTGAAGGAACTGCGGTTCCCGGCCAACATTGACGAGGACGAGAAGCGACGCCTCATCACGCGCACGCTGCGCGAGGCGAAGGCCATCGCCCGGATCCGCAGTGCGGGCGCGGTCACCGTCTACGACGTCGTGCACGAGGACGACCGCCCCTGGATCGTCATGGAGCTCATCGAGGGCCGCTCGCTCGCCGATGCCATCCGCGAGGACGGGCCGCTGAAGTGGCGTCGGGCGGCCGAGGTCGGCCTCGCCGTCCTCGACGTGCTGGGCGCGGCGCACCGCCAGGGCATCCTGCACCGCGACGTGAAGCCGTCCAACGTGCTCATCTCGGACGACGGCCGCGTCGTCCTCACCGACTTCGGCATCGCGCAGGTCGAGGGCGACCCCTCCGTCACCTCCACCGGCATGCTCGTCGGCGCCCCCTCGTACATCTCCCCCGAGCGCGCCCGCGGCCACAAGCCCGGCCCGCCCGCGGACCTCTGGTCGCTGGGCGGCCTGCTCTACGCGGCGGTCGAGGGCGTCCCGCCGTACGACAAGGGCTCGGCCATAGCCACCCTCACCGCCGTGATGACCGAGCCGCTCGGCCCGCCGAAGAACGCCGGCCCGCTGGCCGAGGTCATGTACGGGCTGCTCGCCAAGGACCCGGAGAAGCGGCTCGACGAGGCGGGCGCCCGCGCGCTGCTCACCGACGCCGTCAACGCCCCCGACGAGCGCCTGCCCCCCAAGCCGAAGCCGGCCGCGCCGGACCTGGACGCCACGCAGGCCATCGCCGTCCCGCCGATACCGGAGACGGCCGTGCCCGCCCGGCCGTATGCCAAGCCCTCCGTGAAGCGGGCGGGCGAGCCCGTGGCCGAGGCCGCGCACGCGCCTTCGCCGCAGGGGCCGCCGCGCGCCGCGCCCCCGGTGTACGGCACACCGCGCGCCGCGGGCGCCGACTCCACCACCCGTCAGTTCTCCGGTGACGCCCCCGGCGGGCGGGGGAGTACGGGCGGCAGCCTGCTCGGCACGCGGCAGGGCGGCGCCGTGCGCAAGCCCATCCTGGAGACCGTGCCGCGGCGGACGCTGGTCGTCGCGGCGGTCGTCGTCGTGTTGGCCGTGCTCGGCACGGTCCTCGCCTTCGCGCTGAGCGGCGGTGACGACGAGGGCGGCAAGGAAGGCAAGTCCGCGACCAAGCAGACGCCTTCGGCCGGGGCCTCGGGCAGGGCCGACGGCCAGGGCAAGGCGGACGCCCAGGGCAAGGGAGACGGCCAGGGCAAGGGGGGCAAGGACGTCAAGGCCAAGTCCGCTTCCGCCTCCGTCCCCGTCTCGGGCGGTCAGGGCACGGACGTCGCCGGGTTCAAGCGGATCGAGAACGACGAATTCCATTTCACGATCGCCGTACCGGAGGGCTGGAAGCAGACCGGCACCGCCGGTGAGCACTCGGGCGCCATCTACAGCGCGTCCGGCGGCTTCCCGCGCGTCCAGGTCGACTTCGGCTCCGACCCGAAGTCGGACGCCGCCAAGGAGTGGCGCGAAGCCGATGCCGGCGCCCGGCACAGCATGCCGAACTACAAGGGGCTGTCCGTCCAGGAGATCCGCGGCTGGGAGGGGCACGACTACCCGACCATCGCGGACTGGTCCTTCGAGCGCGACCAGAACGGCAAGCGCGTCCAGGTCCTCAACCGCGGCTTCAAGGTGGACGACGAGCGCGGCTACGCCATCATGATCACCTGCGAGCAGGCCAAGTGGGGCGACTCCGAGTGCCGGTCGCTGCGGGACGCGGCGTTCAGGACGTTCTCGCCGGAGGACTGACCCCGGCGACGCTGACGGCGATGCGGGCGGCGATGCGGGCGGGGGCGGCCCGGACGGGCCGGGCTCGCGCCTGTGCACCTAGGCGCCTAGGCATTCAGGAGTCCGGACGCCAGTGGCCCGGGAGGCTGGAGCCGACCTTTCTGACGGGTGTGGCGCGACGGACGACACCCCGGTCCATCCCCGGAGCCACGTACTGAGCCGTACGCGCCCGAAGGGGCGGGTTCGGCACGTATCGTGAGGTGTCGTGGACGGTACGCAGCTGCAATAGGCGGCAAATTGACCGCTGTTGGCGGTTGTCCGGGCATTCGGGCGAGGTGCGGATCGCGCGCTTGGGGAGGCGTCGTGGACGACTACGCAGGGCGGATCCTGGCCGACCGGTATCGCCTGCCCCTGCCGCCGTCCGACGTCTTCGAGCTCGTCGAGACCCGCGCCTTCGACACCTTGAGCGGGCAGGAGGTCCTCGTCCGGCAGATCCCGCTGCCGGAGGTCGTGGACGCCGAGGTGCTGGACGGTGCCCCGGGTGCTGTCCGCGGCGCGGGCCGTACGCCCGGTGCCTCCGGTGCCCCCGGAGCCGCCGGTGCCGGTAGTGATCCGGCGGTGAGGCGGGCCCTGGCTGCCGCCGCGGCCGCCGCGCAGGTCCCCGACCACCCGCGGCTCGACCAGGTCTTCCACGTCTTCGCCGAGGGCGGCAGCCTGTGGGTCGTCAGCGAGCTGCTGCCCGCCC
This sequence comes from Streptomyces roseifaciens, assembly GCF_001445655.1. Lineage (NCBI taxonomy): Bacteria > Bacillati > Actinomycetota > Actinomycetes > Kitasatosporales > Streptomycetaceae > Streptomyces > Streptomyces roseifaciens. The sequence goes on along the minus strand of NZ_LNBE01000004.1, from coordinate 3,517,128 downwards.
GCCCGCTCGCCGCGCTGCTCGCCGAGCGAACCCTCTCGCCCCACCGTGCCGCCGAGGTCGCCGCCGACGTCCTCACCGCGTTGCGCGCCCTGCACGCCCACGGTTGGACCCACCGCAACATCACCACGCGCACGGTCCTCATCTGCGACGACGGCCGCGCCATCCTCACCGGCCTGGCCGTCGGCGCCGCCGAGGAGGCCCTCTGCGGCTACAACCCCGTCCCGGACGGCCAGACTGCACCCGAGGGCCTCGACGGCCGGGGCCAGGGCGGAATGCCGATGCCGCGGGATCGCGGTGGCTCGGCGGGCCGGGCGGGGCCGAGGAGGCCGGGAGACGGCGGAGCCCCAGGGGCGGCCGGGCGCGGGGCCGGAGGCGGACCCGGCGGATACAACGGGCCGGGTGGAGGTGCTCCGGGTGGAGGCGCGCCCGGCGGATACGGGCCGGGCGTTGGCGCGTCGGGCTCAGGCGAGCCGGGCCCGAGGCCCGCGCAGTCGCCGTACCGGGACCAGGGCGCCGTGGGCGGATTCCTGCCGCCGGGCGGCCCGGGAGCACCGGTCAGCCCCTGGCCACCGGAGGGTTTCCGCCCTCTGACGACGGGCGGGCCGGGAGCGGGACCGCCGACGACCGGCCGGAGCCCCGGGCACCCGGGGCCGGATGGGCAGGGCTTCGGTCGCCCGGGCGGGCGGAGTGCTGAGCAGCCGGGCGGGCAGGACACCGGCTATCCGGGCGGGCAGAGCGCGGGACTGCTGGGTCCGCGGGGCGCCGGGCAGGCGGGGGGCCAGGGCCCCGGGTCGGTGGGTGACCAGGCCACTGGACGTTCGGGCGGGCAGAGCGCGGGTCGTCCCAGTGGGTGGGGACCGGGGTATTCCGGCGTGCCGGGCGCGGGGTTGCCGGGGCCGGGGCGGGGTGCCGGGCTGCCGGGTGGGCAGGGTGCTGGTTGTGCCGGTGGGCCGGGTGTGGGCTCGGCCGGGGGCCAGGGCGGCGGTCGCCCCGGTGGGCAGCCTCCTGGTCCCGGGTATCCGGGTGGGCAAGGCGCTGGACACATGGGTCGGCAGGGCGCCGGGCAGCCGGGTGGCCCGGGCGGGCGGAACCCCTCCCGGCCCGGCGCGCAAGGCTCCGGGCAGGCCGGACGGGACGGTGGGCCGCGGCAAGTGCGTTCCGCGGCCATTGCGGCCTATCGCGAAGGGGCCGCCCGCGCTGCGGCCGCCCGCGCGGCCGGGAGGAACGCGTCGCCCGCGACGCCGACGGGCTCGTCCACGTGGGGCGGCGGCAGCGCCGCCAGCGGCTCCGCCCCGGTGCCCGCGCCCCGGGGCGCCGGCCCCCTCCACGGCGCACCCCCCGGCAGGAACCGGCCCGGAGGCCCCGCAGATGGGACGAACGCCGCCCGTCCGGACGTCCCCGAGGTGAAGCTCCCCGGGACGGCCGCCTCCTGGCCCAGCCTTCCCGGACTGACGCCCGGCCCGCCCCCTCCTCGCCCCGCCGTCACCCCGCCGCGCGCGCCTGCCGACCCCGTCGAAGGCAACGCTGCTGCACCCGCACCCGCACCCGCCCCCGAACCTCCACCACCCCGCCCTGCCGCCAACGCCCCCGATGCCTCGCCTGCCTGGGGGGCTCCCGGGCAGCAGCCCGGGAGCCCCCTCGCCGCCGAGCGTGCCCGGCAGGCCCGGATGGTCGTCGTCGGGGCCGTCACCGAGCGGTGGGCCCCGGAGCAGGCGTGGCCCGTCCAGGAGAGCTGGCAGCTGGCGCCCCCGGTCGGCCCCGCGGCCGACTTGTGGGCGCTCGGGGCCCTGCTCTTCCGCGTCGTGCAGGGGCACGCCCCCTACCCGGAGGACAGCGCGGCCGAGCTGGTCCGGATCGTGTGCGCGGAGCCGCCCGCGTTCGCCGAGGAGTGCGGCGCCCTGCGCCCCGTGGTCGAGTCGCTGATGCGCAAGGACCCGGCCGAGCGCCCGGAGTTCGAGGAGCTCCGCGGCTGGCTGCGCTCCCTGATCCGCTCGGCACCGGAACCGGATCCGGGCGGCCGCACGCTCATGGTGCCGCCCGCCGAGCCGGAGCCCCCGGCGGACGGCCGGCACCGGCTCCCGGTCGTCCGGCGCAAGGGCGAGGTCGTGCGCCGCAGGCGCGGCAGCCGTTCCATCACGGCCGTGGACACCGCCCCGGCCGCGCACGGCCGCCACAAGAAGACGGCCAAGGACAACACCCCCGCCGCCCGCCCCGCGGAACCCCGCACCGGTCACCTGCAGGAGCAGCGCGGGCGCCCCGCCCGCTCGGCGTACGGCCTTGGCCGGCTGCTGCTGGGCTTGGTCCTGCTCCTCCTCCTGGGTGCGGTGCTGTACGCGATGCTGTTCATGCCGCGCGCCGAGGAGAGCGCGGGCCAGGCGGGCCGGGCGCCCGCGGACCTCACGGGCACGGCGGGTGCGCACAGCGCCGCGCCCCACGCGCCGGCCACCGCGGGCAAGTCGGGCGGGAGCAGCCCGCCGGCGACGTCGGCGGCGCCGGTCACGTCGGCATCGCCGGAGGCGCGGAGCGCCGACTCCGGCGGCCCCGCCGAGGGCTTCGCCCTGCGTCAGGACCCCAAGGGGTTCACCGTGGCCGTGGCCAAGGACTGGCAGCGCCGGGGGGAGAACGACCGCGGGCAGGTCGTCTACGCCGGCGGGGACTACCGCCTCATCGTGGTGCCCGGCCGGGACAAGGTGGCGGAGTTCGGCAGCGACCCGATGGCGTACCAGCAGGAGAAGGAGCCCGAGCTGGCGGAGTACCGCTCCTCTTCGTGGGCCGGGGCCTCCGGGCTGCGCCGTATCGACGTCGGCCGGACGGCGTCGGCGGAGGGCACGTTCAACTGGACGGACAGCAGCGGCCGCCAGGTCTACGTGCGCAACTCCGCCACGATCCTGGGTGGTCGCTATCACCTGCTGCAGGTGATCGGGCCGGTCAACGAGCAGCGCGCGGTGGATCGCTTCTTCGAGCAGGCGGCGGCCGCCTACCGGGCGGACTGACCGGGCCCGCTGCACGCTCCGAAGCGTTCCCGCAGCTTGTACTTGAGCACCTTGCGCAGGGTGTTGTCGCGGGGGAGCAGGGCGACCAGCTCCAGCTGCTCCGGGATCTTGTGCACGGACAGCCCGGCGTCCGTGAGGTGGGAGGCCAGCTCGCCGAGGGTGAGCGGCGCGGCTCCGGGGGTCTGCTGGACGACGGCGCAGACGCGTTCACCGCGTACGGGGTCGGGCAGTCCGATCACTGCGGCGTCGTCGACTGCCGGGTGGCGCCGCAGGAGTTGTTCGACCTCCTGGGCGGAGATGTTCTCGCCTTTGCGGATGATGACGTCCTTGGCGCGGCCGGTGAGGACGAGGTGGCCTTCGGCGGTGAGGAAGCCGAGGTCGCCGGTGATGAGGAAGCCGTCGGCGTCGAAGGCCTCGGTGGTCTGGGTGGGGTCGAGGTAGCCCCGGCAGACGGCTTCGCCGCGCAGCCGTATCCCGCCTTCGGTGCCGGCCGGCACGGGCTTGCCGTGCGCATCGGTCACGCGGATCTCCATGCCCGCGGGCGGCCGGCCTTCCGTGCGGGCGAGGTGTTCCGCAGTGTCCTCCGGGTCCCCCATGGTGATCATCGGGGCTTCGGTCATGCCGTAGCCGTGGGCCAGCCGGCACCCCAGCTCGCGGACCACCTCGTCGTAGAGCTCCGGCGGCCTGGGTGCGCCGCCGCCCGCCAGGAGCCGGAGGGTGGGGATGATCCTGCGCCCGGGCTGTTTGCGCTGTTCGGCGAGGAACATCGAGTAGAAGGCGGTCGATCCGCCCGCGACGGTGACGCCGTTGCGACGGTAGGCGTCGAGCGAGCCGGGCAGGGAGAAGTGCTCCACGAGGAGGGCGGGGAAGCCGCGCAGGAGGAGCATCACGGTGTAGTCGGGTCCTGCTACGTGTGCGTAGGGGAAGGCCATGGACCCGACGTCCTGCGGGGTGAGCCGCAGCGCGTCGGCCAGGCAGGCGCCGGCGGTGATGAGCCCGCGGTCGGTGTGCAGGACGCCCTTCGGGGCGGAGGTGGTGCCGGAGGTCCAGTAGATCCAGCGCACGGCGGTGCCGTCGGCGGGCGGGGGCGGGAGCGCTGCGGGGTCCCCTTCGGGCAGGCTGCCGTGGGCGGTGAGGACGAGCGGCGGTGCGGGGAGTGCGAGGGCGAGCCGGCACGCCATGACGGAGTGGTCGAAGCCCCGCCATATGCCGGGGACCGCGAAGAACCCGGCCTCGGTGGCCCGTAGCGCGTGACCGACCTCGTGGTCGCGGTAGGAGGGGATGAGGGGCGTCTGCACGGCGCCGAGGCGGGCCAGCGCGAAGGACAGGACGACGGTCTCGATGCGGGTGGGCAGCTGCCAGGCCACCCGGCTGCCGGGGCGCACCCCGAGCGCATACAACCCGGCGGCGGTGCGTTCGGCGCGTGTCCGCAGCTCGCCGAAGGTCGTCGTGCGGTCGCCCGCCCCGGGCCCGGTGCCGTCCGGCTCGTCGGCCTGGATGAGGGCCGGTGCGCCGGGGGTCAGCTCCGCGCGGCGGTCGAGCAGCTCCCACAGGGTGCGGGAGGCGGACAGGTCGTCGGCGGCGCGGATCATGGCGGACCCTCCACGGGAACTGACTGAACGTCAGAGAAGTGCCGCGAAGCGTAGGCCGTCACGGCTTGTCGGTCCAGGGGGCCGGGGCTAGCCTCGAAACTGACTGACCGTCAGATAACGGGAGTGCCCCCGATGGAACTGCCCCGCATCGTCAGCGTCGACGACCACGTCATCGAGCCCGCCCACCTCTTCGAGCGCTGGCTGCCCGCCCGCTACCGCGACCGCGGCCCCCGCCCCCTGACCACCGGCATCGGCCGGCTCGAGTACACCGGCGGCAAGTACGTCATCTCCATGGACCCCGACGGGCCGCCCGCCGACTGGTGGATCTACGAGGACCTCCGCTTCCCCTACAAGCGCAACATCGCCGCCGTCGGCTTCGACCGCGACGAGATGACCCTGGAGGGCATCACCCGCGCCGAGATGCGCCCCGGCTGCTGGGACCCCGCGGAACGGCTCAAGGACATGGACCTCAACCACGTCGAGGCGTCCCTCTGCTTCCCGACCTTCCCGCGCTTCTGCGGCCAGACCTTCGCCGAGGCGCACGACAAGGAGGTCGCCCTCGCGTGCGTACGCGCCTACAACGACTGGATGGTCGAGGAATGGTGCGGCGACAGCGGCGGGCGGCTCATCCCCCTGTGCCTCATCCCGCTGTGGGACGTGGACCTCGCCGTCGCCGAGATCCACCGCAACGCCGCCCGCGGCGTGCGGGCCGTGACCTTCAGCGAGCTCCCCACCCACCTCGGCCTCCCCAGCATCCACACCGGCTACTGGGACCCCTTCTTCGCCGCCTGCCAGGACACCGGCACCGTCGTCAACATGCACATCGGCTCCTCCTCGCAGATGCCCGCCGCATCCCCGGACGCGCCGCCCGCCGTCCAGGCGACCCTCTCCTTCAACAACGCCATGGCCTCTATGGCCGACTTCCTCTTCAGCGGCGTCCTCGTGCGCCACCCCCGCCTCAAACTCGCCTACAGCGAGGGCCAGATGGGATGGATCCCCTACGCCCTGGAGCGCGCCGACGACGTCTGGGAGGAACACCGCGCCTGGGGCGGCGTGCGCGACATCGTCCCCGAGCCGCCCTCCACGTACTACTACCGCCAGATCTTCTGCTGCTTCTTCCGCGACAAGCACGGCGTCGCCTCGCTCGACGTCGTCGGCCGCGACAACGCCACCTTCGAGACCGACTACCCCCACGTCGACTCGACCTTCCCCCACACCAGGCAGGTCGCCCTCGAGCACGTGCGGGGACTGGACGACGAGACCGTCCGCAAGCTGATGCGCGGCAACGCCATCCGCATGCTCGGCCTGGACCTCGACCCCCTGGGCGGGTGACGCGCGATGGACCTCACCCTCACCGGGGAAGAGGAGGACTTCCGCCGGCGGCTGCGCGCCTGGCTCCACGACACCCTGCCCGGGCTTCCCCCCGAGCCGCCCGCCGACGACTGGCCCGCACGCCGCGCCTACGACTGCGCCTGGCAGCGCGCCCTCCACGACGCCGGCTACGCAGGCCTGCACTGGCCCGCCGACGCCGGCGGCCGGGGCGCCACCCCCACCCAGCACCTGATCTTCATCGAGGAGACCGAGCGGGCCGGAGCCCCCTACGTCGGCGCCAACTTCGTCGGGCTCCTGCACGCGGGCCCCACCATCGCCGCCGAGGGCACCACGGCCCAGCGCGCCCGCTGGCTGCCCCCGATCCTGCGCGGCGAGGAGATCTGGTGCCAGGGCTTCTCGGAACCCGACGCCGGCTCCGACCTGGCCTCCTTGCGCACCCGGGCCGTCCGCGACGGCGACTCCTACGTCATCACCGGCAGCAAGATCTGGACCTCCCACGCCGAGGTGGCCGACTGGTGCGAACTCCTCGTCCGCACCGACCCCGCCGCCCCCCGGCACCGCGGCATCTCCTGGATCGCCCTGCCGATGAACGCCCCCGGCGTCACCGTGCGACCGCTGCGCACCCTCGCGGGGACCACGGAGTTCGCCGAGGTGTTCCTCGACGAGGTGCGGGTGCCGGCGACCCACCGCGTCGGCCCCGAGAACGACGGCTGGCGCGTCAGCATGGTCACCCTCTCCTACGAGCGCGGCACCGCCTTCGCGGGCGAGGTCGTCGCCTGCCGCCGCACCCTCGCCCGGCTCGCCCGCACCGCCCGCGCCAACGGCCGCTGGGACGACGCAGTACTGCGACGCCGTCTCGGCCGCCTGCACGCCGAGTTCACGGCGCTGTGGCGGCTCGTCCAGTGGAACGTCAGCGAAGCCGCCCATGCCGCGCGCACCGGCGGCGACGGAGTCCCGGGCGCAGGCGGCTCCGTCTTCAAGCTGCGCTACTCCCAGGCCCGCCAGGAGCTCTACGAGGCCGCCGCCGACGTGCTCGGACCGGAGTCCCTGGACGCCCGCCAGGAGTGGACGGCGCAGCGCCTGTCCTCGCTCTCCTACACGATCGCCGCGGGCACCTCCCAGATCCAGCGCAACATCATCGCCGAGCGCATCCTCGGCCTCCCCAAGGGGCGATGACCATGGACTTCCGCCTCACCGACGACCAGCGGGCCCTGCAGGCGGGGATGCGGAGCCTCCTCGCCGCCCGCCACCCCCGCGAGCGGCTGCGCGCCCTGGCCGACTCCCCTCCACCGGCCGGCCCCCGGGCGCCCGACCGTGCGCTGTGGCGGGCCCTCGGGGAGGCCGGGTTCTTCTCCCTGCGGCTGGCGGAGAAGGACGGCGGCGTGGGGCTCGGGATGCCCGAGGCGGTGCTCCTCTTCGAGGAGGCCGGACGTGCCCTGCTGCCGGGGCCGCTCGTCGCCACGCACCTGGCCGCGGGCCTCGTCGAGGGGGCCGCCGAGGGCAACTGCGTGGTCACGGCCCTGGACGGTCCCGGGGCGGCCGAGCACCTCGCCTCCGCCGAGGCCGTCCTGCTGCTCGACGGCCCGGCCGCCCGGCTCCTGCACACGGGCGCCGGGGGAGCCCCGCGGGCCCTGCGGGCGCGCCCCGTCCGGTGCGTGGACCCGACGACACCCCTCCACCTCGTACGGCAGCTGCCCCGGGCACCGGACGGCGGCGTGCCCGGCCTGCCCGCCGATGCGGCCCGGATGCGGCGGGAGGCGGCCCTGCTGACCGCCGCGCAGCAACTCGGCAGCGCCTTCCGGACCGTCGAGCTGGCGGTCTCCCACGCCCGGCAACGTGCCCAGTTCGGCCGCCCGGTCGGCGGCTTCCAGGCGGTGCAGCACCTCTGCGCCGAGATGCTCGTGCGCGCCGAGCTCGCGCGTGCCGCGGTCTATGCGGCGTCACTCTCGGTGGAGCCCGACGAACCAGCTGAAATCGCCGCCGCCAAACTGCTCGCTGACAGTGCAGCCGTGCGCAATGCTCGTGACTGTCTGCAAGTGCACGGTGGCCTGGGGTTCACCTGGGAATCCGACGTTCATCTGCACCTCAAACGCGCCTGGCTGAGGCTCCGTCAATGGCAGTCCTCCGCCGATTCCGAGGAATTGCTTGCGAATACCCTGATCCGCGACGCTTCACACATCCCGGGGCGCCATCCGGCGAATGATGCAACGGATGTTCTGGACGCAGAGAATGTCACGGCGTAATCGTCATGGGTGAAATGCCGGGCATGTCATGTCGAACCGCTCGCAGCATGTCGATATCAGGCTGTGTCCCGGACGTTACTCGTCACAGGGTGGAGTCGGGTCCGGGCTCGGGTACTCTCCCTTGAATGCGAGAGGTTCAGAAGCGCGACGGGGCGGAAGTTGCCCATGTGGCGTCGCCGGGCGTGCACATGTCTGACGCTCGTCCCGGAACGGGTCCGAAAGGCCCTCGGTGTTCGAGTCTCCGCAGCACGCGTCGCACAGTATGCAGTAGCCATACTCCTTTGCGCCGGAATATGCCCGAAGCGCTTGTTGGGGTGACTGTGCGTCAACCATGCTGTCTCGGAAGGAGATCACGTTCCGTGATCCCTCGGAGACGCGAGGCGTTGTGTCCGCCGGTACGGATGGTGTGAGCGGTGCAGGTGCTTCAGATGCAGATGGAGGTCCGGGCCGACCCCGCGGAGGTGGGGCGGGCCCGCAGGTGGGCGAGGTCGCGGCTGGCCGGGTCGGGGATAGGCGTCGATGAGCCGCTCGCCGAGACGCTGATCCTGCTGATCTCCGAGCTGGTCACCAACGCCGTGGTCCACACCGGCTGCCCGGCTGTGCTGCGGATGCTCTTCCCGGGCGCCGGTGCCGCCGGCGCCGGAGCCTACGGGGGCACCGTCCGCGTCGAGGTCGCCGACATCAGCGCCCGCCCGCCCCGCCGCAGGTGCGCGGGCGGCGAGGACACCGGCGGCCGCGGCCTGGAGCTGGTCGACGGTCTCGCCGACCGCTGGGGCTGGCAGGCCGAGGGCAGCGGCAAGCGCATCTGGTGCGAGGTCGACCGCACGGGCCCCTCGTGGGTCGGCGCTTTCGATGCACCGCGCGCCGTCATAAATCGGGCTTAATCGACAAAGTCCAGACCAGGTGTTGACGTGAAGTGTCCACGTGATCACCCTTGGATGCAGCGATTCGTTGCGAGGGGACGTCGAGAGGCCCACGGTCACCGGGCTGCCTTGGCGAGTACGGGTCGCGGTCCGGCGCAGTTCAGGGCTTCAGCGCCGGAGCTTGCGGCGACGTGCGGTGCCGTGCTCGGGGTGCGCATCGGCACGTCGCCGCCTGCCCACGTCCCTTGGAGCCCTGCCCTGCCGGCCTGTCCGGCCGCCCCGGCTCAGAGCACGGCGACCGGCGCCACAGGCGCCCCCACCCCGCCCTCGAAGGGCTCGGGTGTCGCGGTCAGCAGGAACGCGTAGCGCTGCTCCTCCGCGCATGCCGCGGAGAGCTCCTCCAGATTCCAGTTCTGTCCCTGCAGCATCCCCATCTCCACGAGGTGGAGCGCGTGCACCGGCAGCCAGAGGCCCTCGATCTCCGGCGGGAACACCTCGAAGCAGAGGGTGTCGTCGGCGACGGCCGCCACGTCCCGGGCGTGGAACCACTCGGGCGCCCGGATCGACAGTCCGGGCGACGAATGCCCGTACGCCCGCCGGTCGCCCCCCAGATAGTGCTGCATGTGACCGGTGCGGACGAGCGCGATGTCCCCCGGGCCCACGGCGACCGCGCCCATGGCCTCGGCCGCTTCCAGGTCCTCCGGGGTGACCGCGTGGCCCGGCTCCAGGTGCTCCACGCCCCGGGCGCGCGCCACGTCGAGCAGCACTCCGCGCGAGACGACGTGCCGGGCCTTCTCGATGCCGCTGTAGGCGGCGCGCGTGTGTGCGGTCACCGAGTCCGCCGGCCGGCCGTTGTAGATCCTGCCGCCGTGGGAGACGTGCGGCAGTGCGTCCCAGTGGGTGCCTGCCTGGAGGCCCATGGTGACGGCGTCGTCGCTCGTGGCCACTGATTCCGGGGCGTACTGCTGGTTGATGGAGAGCATCGTGTGCAGGGGATTGACCCTGCCGGGAATCAGCCCGGTCTGGATTCCGCGCTGCCGCAGGGGTACGGCCAGGGCCACTCTCCGGCCGGTGAGCACGGTGGCCGCGGCTTCGCGGACGACGGCGTCCGTGATCAGGTTGAGGGTGCCTATCTCGTCCCTCTCGCCCCAACGCCCCCAGTTGTTGACCCGCTTGGCGATCTCGTGGAACTCCGGCGGCAGCGGCATGGGCTTCCTCCCCGGATCGGTCCCTGTGCGGGGCTTGTGCCTTCGCGGGCTCTGCCCAAAAATCTAACGGTCCGTCAGATAGAGCGGGAAGGGGCGTGCGCCATGGGGAGCTTCTTGGCCGGAAAGGCGGTCGCCGTCACCGGCGCGGGCCGCGGCATCGGCCGCGCCGTCGCCCTCGCCTGCGGGGCCGAGGGGGCAAAGGTCGTGGTCAACGACTACGGCGTCTCCGTCGAGGGGAACGAGCCCACGAGCGAGGTCGCCGCCGGAGTGGTCAAGGAGATCGAGGCGGCCGGGGGCGAGGCCGTCGCCGTCGCGGACGACGTGTCGGCCATGTCCGGCGGACAGCGGATCGTGGACACCGCCCTCGCCTGCTACGGGCGGCTCGACGGCGTCGTCTGCGCGGCCGGGATCCTGCGCGAGCGGATGCTGTTCAACATGACCGAGGAGGAGTGGGACCCCGTCATCGCCACCCACCTCAAGGGCACCTTCACGGTCTTCCGCGCCGCCTCCGCAGTCATGCGCCGCCAGAAGCACGGCACCCTCATCGGCTTCACCAGCGGCAACCACCAGGGCAGCGTCGCCCAGGCCAACTACTCCGCAGCCAAGGGCGGCATCATCTCCCTCGTCCGCAGCGCCGCCCTCGGCCTGCACAAATACGGGATCACGGCCAACTGCGTCGCCCCAGTGGCCCGGACGCGGATGTCCGCCGGCGTGCCGATGGAGCTCGAGGAGATCGGCGACCCCGAGGACGTGGCGGCACTCGTCGTCTACCTGCTCGGCGAACAGGCCCGCGAGCAGGGCGTCACCGGGCAGGTCTACACCGTGGCCGGGCCCAGGATCGCGGTGTGGGCCCAGCCCCGCGAACTGCGCTCCGTCTGCGCGGAAGGACCCTGGACGCCGGAGCGGATCGCCGGCCTCCTCCCTCGTACCGTCGGCACCGACCCCATGCCGATGCTCGCCCGCCTGGAGGCGATGACCGAAGCGGCCGCCGCCAAAGCCCGCCCCAACGCGTGACGGGGAGCCACCCATGGACTTCTCCTTCGGGCCGGAGGACCGGGCCCTCCGGCAAGAGGCGCGCGCCTGGCTCGCCGAACACCTCGCCGGGGAACCGCCCCCCGCTGCGGGCCGCGCCTGGGAACGCGAACTGGGCGCCGACGGCTGGATCGGCCTCGGCTGGGATCCCGCGGCCGGGAGCTACGGCAACCGCACCGCGCCCCTGACCGGGCAGGTCGTCTGGGCCGAGGAGTACTCTCGCGCCGGGGCGCCCGCCCGCCTCGGCCACATGGGCGAGCACCTCCTCGCCCCCACCCTCCTCGCCCACGGCGACCCCGCACAGCGCACCCGCTTCCTCCCCGCCATCGCCCGCGGCGAGGAGATCTGGTGCCAGGGCTACAGCGAACCCGGCGCAGGCTCCGACCTCGCCGCCGTCCGCACCGCCGCCGCCAGGGACGCCGGCGGCCGCACCTATCGCATCACCGGCCAGAAGCTGTGGACCTCCTACGCCCACCAGGCCGACTGGTGCTTCCTGCTCGCCCGCACCACCGCAGGCTCCCACCGGCACCACGGACTCTCCCTTCTGCTCGTGCCGATGGACCAGCCCGGCCGCATCGAGGTCCGCCCGATCCGGCAGCTGACCGGCGAGGCCCACTTCAACGAGGTGTTCTTCGACGGCGCCGAGGCCCGCGCCGACCACGTGCTGGGCGGGGAGGGCAACGGCTGGCAGGTCGCCATGGACCTCCTCGGCCGGGAGCGCGGGGTGGCCACCCTCGCGCAGCAGATCGGCTTCGCCGCCGAGCTCGCCCGCATCGTCCGCCTCGCCCGGGAGACGGGAGCCGCAGCGGAACCGGCGGTGCGCGACCGGATCGTACGGCAGTGGGCCGACCTGAGGACCATGCGGTGGACGGCCCTGCGGACCCTTGGGAGCACGGGCGCCCCCGGCGCCCCCAGCGTCGCAAAGCTGCTCTGGAGCAGCTGGCACCAGCGCCTCGGAGAGCTGGCCATGGACGTGCGAGGTGCGGGTGCGGCCCTCGGGCCGTACGACTGGAGCGAAGAGCGGCCCTACGAACTCGACGTGCTGCAGCGGCTGTTCCTCTTCTCCAGGGCCGACACGATCTACGGAGGCTCGGCCGAGGTGCAGCGCACCGTCATCGCCGAGCGCGTGCTCGGCCTGCCGAAGGAGCCCCGGCCATGAGGACGTACGGGAACTGGATCGGCGGTAGGTGGCGCACACCCGAAAAAGGTCACTATCCAGTTGTCAATCCGGCGACCGAGCAGGTCGTCGGGGCGGCACCGGAGGCGACCCCCGCCGAGGTCGCCGCCGCCGTGACCGCCGCACAGGCCGCGCAGGACGGCTGGTCCCGTACGGATCCGCGCGAGCGCGCGGCCGTACTGGACCGGACAGCAGAACTGATCACCGAACACGGAGCGGAGCTCCTGCCCCTGCTCCAGGCCGAGACGGGCGCGACGGCGCGCGTCACCTCGGCCATGCAACTGCCCCCGGCGGCAGACCGCTTCCGCCGCTACGCCCGCGGGGCGGTGGAGCCGGCGGTCATCCCGCTCGCGCCGCACCCGGTCCAGGGCAGCCCGCTCGCTCCCGGCGGCCTGATGGGCGCCGCCGCGGTCCGTCGCCCCGTGGGCGTCGTCGCCTGCATCACCTCCTACAACTTCCCGGTCGTCAACCTCGCGGGCAAGCTCGCGCCCGCCCTGGCCATGGGAAACACGGTCGTCGCCAAGCCGGCGCCGCAGGATCCCCTCTGCTGCCTCCGCCTGGGCCCGATCCTCCGGGAGGCCGGCCTCCCGGACGGGGTCTTCAACATCGTCACCGGCTCGGGACCGGGCGCCGGCCGAGCGCTCGTGTCCCACCCCGGCGTCGACATGATCAGCTTCACCGGATCCACCGCGGTCGGAAAACAGATCGCCGAGGCCGCGGGGAGGTCGATGAAGCGCACCCTGCTGGAGCTGGGCGGCAAGGGCGCGGCCATCGTCCTGGGGGATGCCGACGACGCGGTGCTCACGTCGGCGATCGGGGCGGTCGGTTCGGTCTGGTCCTTCCACAGCGGACAGATCTGCACGGCGCCGACCCGGGTGCTCGTGCAGCGGTCGCTGTACGAGAAGGTCGTCGCCGGTCTCGAACGTTACGCCCGCGCACTGAAGATCGGGGACCCTGTGGAAAACTCCACGGTCGTCGGTCCGTTGATCTCCGCCGCCCAGCGCGACCGGGTCGAGGCGTACATCGCCGCCGCCCGTGCGGAAGGCGCCCGGATCGTCGTCGGCGGCGCCCGCCCCGACGTCAAGCCGGGTTTCTACGTCGCCCCGACCCTCATCACCGGCGTGGCCCCCGAAAGCCCGGTCGCGCGCGAGGAGTTGTTCGGCCCCGTTGTCGTCGCGCTGCCCTTCGAGGACGACGACGAAGCCGTCCGCATCGCCAACAGCACCTCCTACGGCCTCCACGACTACGTCTTCGGCGCCGACTCCGCCCGCGCCTGGGCGCTCGCCGCGCGCCTGCGCAGCGGGAACGTCGGCGTCAACACCGCCCAGCGGCACCCCGAGACGCCCTTCGGCGGATTCAAGGAGAGCGGCGTCGGCAGGGACGGCGGCTCGTTCGGCCTGCACGCGTACAGCGAACTCCAGTCGGTCGTCTGGGCGTCCTGAGCCCGCGCCGCACCCCTTCCGAGAGGACCGCAGCCATGCGAGGCGTCATCTTCGACGGAAAGCACCCCCTGGTCGCCGACGATCTGGAAGTCCGCGCACCGGGCCCCGGTGAGGTCCTCGTCGCCGTCGCGGCCGCCGGCCTGTGCCACAGCGACCTCTCCGTGACCGACGGCACCATCCCGTACCCGCTGCCCGTGGTGCTCGGGCACGAGGGCGCGGGCGTGGTCGAGGCCGTGGGGCCCGGCGTCGCCCACGTCGTGCCCGGTGATCACGTGGCCCTGTCCACGCTCGCCGCCTGCGGCGCCTGCGGCGAGTGCGACCGGGGCCGGCCCACCATGTGCCGCGAGTCGATCGGGAAACCGGCCCGGCCGTTCACCCGCCGGGGTGAGCGACTTTTCCACTTCGCGTCCTGCTCCGCCTTTGCGGAACGCACCGTCGTCAAAGCCGTCCAGGCGGTCAGGATTCCCACCGGCATACCGCTGACCTCGGCGGCGCTGATCGGCTGCGGCGTCCTCACCGGCGTCGGCGCCGTCCTCAACCGCGCCCGGGTCGCCCCCGGCGCATCGGTCGTCGTCATCGGTGCCGGCGGGATCGGGCTCAACGTCCTCCAGGGCGCCCGGATCGCCGGGGCCTCGGCCGTCGTTGCCGTCGACGCCAACCCGCGCAAGGAAGCGGCGGCCCGGCAGTTCGGAGCCACCCACTTCGTCGACGCCGGCGCGGTCCCCGACACTTCGGCCGCCGTCCGCGCGATCCTGCCGACGGGCGCCGACCACGCCTTCGAGTGCGTCGGCGACACCGGACTCGTCCGGCAGGCGATCGACTTGCTCGACCGGCACGGCCAGGCGGTGCTGCTCGGCGTGCCGCCGGCCGGGGCCGAGGCGTCCTTCCGCGTCTCGTCCCTCTACCTCGACAAAGCGATCCTGGGCTGCCGCTACGGCTCCTCGCGCCCGCAGCACGACATCGCCCTCTATGCCCGGCTCTACCAGGAGGGACGCCTCCTCCTGGACGAACTCGTCACCAGGACCTACCCCGTCGAGGACTTCGCGCAGGCCGCGGACGACACCCTGAACGGCCGCGTCTCCCGCGCCGTCCTCACCTTCCGCCACTGAGCACGGCCCCACGCCGGACGACGCCTCCCGGACGCACTCAGCGCCGGGCGGCCCGGGTCACCGCACGGAACGTCCGCCGGTAGGCGGTCGGGGACACCCCGAGCGCCGCCTGCAGGTGCTGCCGCATCGACGCGGCCGTGCCGAACCCGGCGTCCCGCGCGACCTGGTCGACGGAGAGGTCGCTGTCCTCCAGCAGGTGCCGCGCCCGCTCGACGCGCTGCTGCGTCAGCCACTGGCCCGGGCTGATGCCGACCTCCTCACGGAAGCGACGCGTGAACGTCCGGACGCTCATCGCCTCCTGCTCGGCCATGTCCCGCAGCTGGATGGGCCGGTCCAGCCGTCCCAGCGCCCAGGCGCGGGCCGCAGTGGTCGTCGCGTGCTGGGGTTCGGGAACCGGCCGCTGGATGTACTGCGCCTGGCCGCCGTCGCGGTGCGGCGGGACGACGCTGCGGCGGGCCACCTCGTTCGCCACGGCCGTGCCGTGGTCGCGGCGCACGATGTGCAGGCACAGGTCGATGCCGGAGGCCACGCCGGCCGACGTCAGCACATCGCCGTCGTCGACGAAGAGCACGTCGGCGTCCACCCGGACGGACGGGAACATCCGCTGGAAGCGCTCCGTGCTGGACCAGTGCGTGGTCGCGGGCCGGCCGTCGAGGAGACCTGCGGCCGCGAGGATGTACGAGCCGGTGCAGATCGACACCATGCGCGTGCCGGGCCGTATGCCGGCGAAGGCGCTGGACAGGTCGTCGTCGAGGCGGCCCTCGTCGTACGGCAGCCCGAACTCGTAGGAGGCCGGGACGACGATCGTGTCGGCCTCGGCCAGGGCTTCCGGGCCGAGCTCGACGTTGATCGAGAAATCGGCGTCGGTCTGCACCGGCCCGGCCTCCAGGGCGCAGGTCACCACCTCGTACAGCGGGTCCCCGGAGGACGTCCTGGCCTTGCCGAAGATCCGGTACGGGATGGCCAGTTCGAACGGGATCACGCCGGCCAGGGCGAGCACGGCCACGCGGTGCGGCGGAGCGTCGGGGTGCTGGTCGGAGCGAGTGATCCTCGCCGTCTTCTGTGTCATTTCCGTTCGCCCCCCGGAAGGTTTCCGTGCTGCTCGGTCCGGCGTGACGGCATCCGGCCGGATCGTGTGGCCCGATCCTAGCGGATGCTGTCCTTTCGGCCACTCGTCCGGAGGGAAGCGCCTCCTGATGCTGATGACGTGACCCACGCAACCGGACTTCCCACCCCACCGGAGAGCCCCTCCGGGCGCCCGGACCCCTCCGTGCCCCCGGGCTCCGCCGCAAGCCCCGGCCGGCGTCGCCCGCGCCTTCACCGCGCCTGGTCCGTGGCCGCCGTCACCTTCGTGACGATCATCGGCGCGGCCGGCTTCGCCTCCCTGCCCGGCCTGCTGATCGAGCCGCTGCACGGCGAGTTCGGGTGGTCGCGCGGAACGATCGGCTTCGCCGCTTCCGTCAACCTCGCCCTGTACGGCCTCACGGCGCCGTTCGCCGCCGCCCTGATGGACCGGTTCGGCATCCGCAAGGTCGTCGCCTGCGCCCTGACCGTGATCGCCGCCGGTGCCGGGCTGACGGTCTTCATGACCACCGCATGGCAGCTCGTGCTGTGCTGGGGCGTGCTCGTCGGCCTCGGCAGCGGTTCGATGGCCCTGGCCTTCGCGGCCACCGTCACCAACCGGTGGTTCACGGCCCGGCGGGGACTGGTCACCGGAATCCTCACCGCCGCCGGAGCCTCCGGGCAGCTGGTCTTCCTTCCGCTGCTCTCCTGGATCGTCGAGCACCACGACTGGCGGCCCGCGGCAGTGACCGTCTCCGTCGCCGCACTCGTCGTCGTGCCGTTCGTGTGGCTGCTGCTGCGCGACCACCCGGCGGACGTCGGCCTCGCCCCGTACGGCAGCGACGTCCCCGTACCGAAGCCGGCCCCCGCGCCCGGTGCGGCGCGGCGTGCGGTCAAGGCGCTGCTCGACGCGGCCCGCACGGGGCCGTTCTGGCTGCTGGCGGGGACCTTCGCGATCTGCGGCGCCTCCACGAACGGTCTGGTGAAGACGCACTTCGTGCCCGCCGCACACGACCACGGCATGCCGATGACGGCCGCCGCGGGGCTGCTCGCCGTGATCGGCGTCTTCGACGTCGTCGGGACCGTCGCCTCCGGATGGTTCACCGACCGGTTCGAGGCGCGCAGGCTGCTGGCCGTCTACTACGGGCTGCGGGGCCTGTCCCTGATGTTCCTGCCGATGCTGCTGGCGCCCTCCGTCCACCCGCCGATGGTCTTCTTCATCGTCTTCTACGGCCTCGACTGGGTCGCCACCGTGCCGCCCACCATCGCCCTGTGCCGCGAGCACTACGGCGAGGACAGCGCGATCGTCTTCGGCTGGGTCCTCGCCTCCCACCAGGTCGGCGCCGCAGTGGTGGCCTTCCTGGGCGGTGTGGCCCGTGACGCCTTCGGGTCGTACGACGTCGTCTGGTACGCCTCGGGCGCGCTGTGCGCCGTGGCGGCCCTCATGGCCCTGGTCATCCGCAGGCGGCCGCGTGCGACCGGGCGGATCGCGGCGGATCCGGTGTAAGCGCCTATATGCGGTCAAGCAGGGATCAATCGGTCGGCAAAAGCAACCTCTCGGCCCCTGGGGGGATCTCTCCCTGGGGAGAGGGGCAGCGATGACACAGCAGATCGAGCCGGACGCGATACCGGACGCGACACCGGATGAGGCACCGGTCGACGCGGAGGCGGGGGCCGGGTCCGAGGAGACCCCTGGGGCACAGAAGCGCGTGATGCACCCGGACGGGTTCGGCGCGGCGTTCTGCGCGTCGATGGCCGCGCTGTGCGCAGAGGCCGCCGTCGCCGGGACCATCGGCATCCTCGTGATGCTCTCGCGCGAGCACGAAGGCCTGCCGCACGGCCTCCTGGTGATCGCCGGGCTCGTGTTCGCCGTCGCCCTGCTCGGCGTCCTCGCCAGCGGGTTCGTCACGGCCGTCGCCGTGATGCCCGCACTGGCGCTCGCCCGTATGGTCACCCGCCGCATGGGCCGTCGCGACGGCCCGCTGTGGAACGCGGCCGCGGTGCCCTTCGTGTCGGCCGCCGCGGTGGCCGTGTTCGGCGGGGTGTCGGCCCTCGGCAGCCTCTCCCCGGCGGCCCCGCTGAAGTACCTCCTGTGGTGGGCCTCTCTCACGGCCGCCCTCCTGCCCGCCACCCTGGTCGCCGGAGTCGCCGGACGGCGCATCCGGGAAGGCCGGTCCGTGCGCATGGCCCGCCGGGTCGCGCGCGACGGCGTCATCGCATGGCTCGCCGTGGGGGCCGTCGGGGCCGCCGCCTACGGGACCGGAGCGGTCGAGGTCTATCAGCCGCCCAGGCTCGACTCGGTGCAGCTCGCCGGCGTCTGGACCGACGGCCGCGACGGTACGGTCAAGCTCGCCGCCGACGGCACGGCCGTGGCCGACGGCCTCGACAACTACGTGTGGGACGGTACCGGCAAGGACAGGCCGAAGGACTGCGACGGCTCGGGCACGTGGAAGCCGGTCAAGGGCAACGGGAAGGTCCAGGGCCTGGCGCTGCGCATCGGATCGTGCGAGCTCAGGCGCAACTGGAGCGTCAGCGGCACCGGCAAGGAGCCCCGGCTCTTCCACGAGATCGGCAAGCCGGGCTCCGGCAAGCGGTACGTGCTGACGAAGGTCGTCGAGCACAAGAAGTGACCGCCGCGCCGGGGGCCCGGCGGTCACAGGTCGAGCGCAGTGAACGTTCCGAACGTGCTCCCGTAGAAGATCAGGGGCCCCTCTTGGGCCGCGGCCGCGGCCTCGTCCGCCCCCAGCGCCTCGACGCGCCCCACGACGATGAGGTGGTCCCCTCCCGTGTGCACGGCGTGCACCGTGCAGTCGACCCACGCGAGCACGTCGGCGAGCAGGGGTGACCCGGTCGCGGGCGAAGGAGCGTGCCGTACGCCCGTGAACTTGTCCGCAGCCTGCGCGCCGCTCACCGCGAAGGCCCTGCAGAGCGCGCTCTGCCCGGCGCCGAGGACGTTGACGCAGAAGACCCCGGCGCGGGCGATGCGCGGCCACGTGGTGGACGTGCGGCCGACCATGAAGACCACGAGCGGCGGATCGAGGGACAGCGAGGCGAACGACTGGCACGCGAAGCCGGCGGGCGGCTCGCCGTCGGCGCCGGGCGCAGTGATCACGGTGACGCCGCCGGCGAACCGGCCCAGGACGCGGCGCAGTTCCCGGGGAGCGGGCGGAGGCTGCTCGTCCGCCCGGACGGCCCGCAGCTCCGGCCGGGGCATCGGGTCGGGCGGCGGCGCCGCGGGGGCCGGTGTGCCGGCGGGGCGCAGATAGCGGACGGCGAGGGCGGCCATGCCTGCGTGTCCCATCATGAAGGCCATTGAATCTGATGGTCCGTCAGTTTAGAAGGTTCCCGGGCCCGCTAATGCCCCCGGTAGGCGGGGCTGCGGTGTTCGAGGAAGCTCTTGACGCCCTCCCGTGCGTCCTCCGTCGTCATGTTGATCTCCTGGGCGGCGGCCTCCGCGGCGAACGACGCCGCGCGGTCGCCGTCCAGCGAGGCGTTGACCAGCTGCTTCGTGAGAGCGAGGGCCCGCGTCGGGCCCGTGGCCAGCCGTTCGGCCCACGACCGCGCCGTGGCCGTCAGCCCCGCCCCGGCCACGACGCGGTTGACCAGCCCCATCCGCTCCGCCTCGGCGGCGGTGAGCGCGTCGCCGAAGAACATCAGCTCCTTCGCCCGCTGCGGCCCCACCAGCCGCGGCAGCAGGTACGTGCCGCCGCCGTCGGGGACGAGGCCGCGGCGCACGAACACCTCCACGAAGGTGGCGGATTCGGCTGCGAGCACGAGGTCGCAGGCCAGCGCGAGGTGCGCGCCCAGCCCAGCCGCGGTCCCGTTCACGGCGGCGATCACGGGCTTCTCGCAGTCCAGTACGGCGGCGATCAGCCGCTGGGCGCCCCGGCGGATCGTCCGCGCCACGTCACCGGGCAGCCGGCCCGAGGCGACGGAGGCCGCCGATACGCCCGGGACGGCCGGGTCCATGGCGCTGGACGCGGTGGCGCGCAGGTCGGCGCCGGCGCAGAACGCCGCGCCCGTGGCCGTGATGACGACGGCCCTGACGGCCGGGTCGGCCGAGGCCCCGAGCAGCTGGGAAATCAGGAGTTCCCGCTGCTCGGGGGCTATGGCGTTCATGACCTCGGGGCGGTTGAGCGTGATCCACGAGACCCCGTTGTCAGTGGTGTGGAGTATCACTGAGTCATCGGGACCGCCGCGGTCGAGCGGCTTGTCACGGGGGGAGAGGGACATGGGGGTTCTCCTGCTTCCACGCGCTGCCGCGCGCTGTTCAGTGGCAGAAGGCGAGCGCGTCCAGGGCCACGGCGCCCTGACCGCGCTCGAGCACCACCAGGGGGTTGATGTCGAGTTCGGCGAGTGCCCCGCCCAGCTCCAGAGACATGCGCTGGACACGCAGGACGGTCTCCACGAGCGCGTCCACGTCGGCCGGGGGCGCCCCCCGGACGCCGTCCAGCAGGGCGCGTCCGCGCAGCCCTTCGAGCATGGCGCGCGCGTGGTCCTCACCGAAAGGCGGCACGGCCACCGCCGTGTCGTGCAGGACCTCCACCAGCGCCCCGCCCAGGCCGACGGTCACCGTCGGTCCGAAGAGACTGTCGGGCGAGATGCCGACCACCATCTCGACGCCACGGCCGACGAGTTGGCAGACGAGGACTCCGTCCAGCGGCAGCCCTTCGTAGCGCGCGATGTCGGTGAGCTCGCGGTAGGCGTCGCGGACCTGGCTGGCCGAGGTCAGACCGATCTTGACCAGGCCCAGCTCGGTCTTGTGCGCGAGCTGCGGCCCCGAGGCCTTCATCACCACCGGGTAGCCCACGAGCCCGGCCGCCCGTACGGCCGCCGCCGCGCTGGTCACCAGCTGCTCGCGGGGTACGCGTATGCCGTACGCGCGCAGCAGTTGCTTGGCCGCGTGCTCGCTGAGCTGCTCGCCCGGGCGCATGAGCTCCTGCGCCTTGCGTGCCGAGGGGGACGGGGTGCGGGGCGCGGTGTCGAAGGGGGAGCGGTAGGCCGCGGTGAAGCGGTGGTGGCCGAGGTAGGCGCGCACGGCGGTGACGCAGTTGGAGAAGGTGCGGAAGGTGGCCACGCGCGAGGAGCCGAGAAGGGTGGTGCGATAGGCGTCCTCGGTGCCGACGGGGGAGCCCCAGACCACGCAGACCAGCTTGTCCGTCTGCTCGGCCGCGTCGGCGAGGTCGCGCACGAGCTTGTCGCTCATGGGCGGGAAGGGGCCCGGGACGGGGCAGATGAGCACGCCGATCGAGGGGTCGTCCAGCAGCGCGTCGATGATCTTGCGCCCGCGCCGGTCGCCGACGGGGTGGCCGCCGCAGTCCACGGGGTTGGCCACGTTCAGGTACTCCGGGATCCACTGGTGGAGCTCGGCCTGCTTCGCGGCGGAGAGGGCGGGGAGCGCAAGGCCGGCGGCCGTGGCCAGGTCGGCGAAGTGGGCGCCGGTGCCGCCGGATATCGAATAGACGGCGACGCCGGTGGCCCGCGGCGGGCGGGCGCGGGCCAGCAGCGCCGCGGTGTCCTGCAGCTCGTCCAGGCTGTCGACGCGGATCACGCCGAACTGCCGCATGGCCGCGTCCACCACGTCGTCCGCGCCGGTCAGCTTGCCGGTGTGGGAGGCGGCGGTGCGGGCGCCGGCCTCCGTCCGGCCGACCTTGACGGCGACGACGGGCACCTTGTGCCGGGCGGCCCGGTCCGCGGCGAGCAGGAAGGCGCGGCCGTCCTTGAGGCCTTCCACATACGCGGCGATCGCCCCGACCTCGGGCCGGGTGGCGAAGTAGGAGATGAAGTCCGCGCACTCCAGGTCCGCCTCGTTGCCGGTGGGCGCCCAGTGCGAGAGCCGGATGCCGAGCTCCTGGAGGGCGAAGACCGGGCGGCCCTGGTGGCCCGACTGGGTGATCAGGGCGATGGCGGGCCCGTCGAGGTCGTCGCGGAAGCGCTCGAAGGCGTTGAGATTGGTGTTCGGGCCGAGGAGGCGGACCCCGGAGCGCCGGGCGGCATCCGCGAGGGCGGCCTGGGCGGCGGCGCCCGCGGGGCCGGTCTCGGCGAATCCGGCGGCGAAGGCCACGGCGAAGGCGGCCTTCGAGCCGTCCAGCTCCTCCAGGACGGGGAGCGGGTCGCCCACGAGGAGGACGGCGAGGTCGACGCGTTCGGGCAGGTCGCGGACGGACGGATGGCAGGGGAGGCCGAAGACGGACGTACGGGTGGGGTGTACGGGGTGCAGGCGCGCGCCGACCCGTTCGGACCAGGCGATCAGCTGCCGGGTGATGCCGGTGTTGGGGCGGCCCTCGGCGTCCGAGGCGCCGATGACGGCGACGGTCTCGGGGCGGAAGAGCCGGTCCAGGTCGGGTATGTCCGAGCGCAGCGGCCTGCCGCTGACGTCGGTGTCCTCGGTGCCGTCGGCCGTGCCGTGGACGGCGGGGCCCGGACGCTCGCCGCAGGCCACCACGCGGGCCGGACGGGAGCTGGTGGTGAGGGTGCCGTGAGTCGATCCAAGCATCGTGTCTCGTCCACTCCTGCTCAATGGCCGACAAGCTGACGTATAGTCAGGCTACCTAGCTGACGTACTGTCAGGAATGGCGCTGCGGGCAAACAAACGGAGGGCGGGGACGGGAAAACTCCCGGGGAAACGGGCGCGGAATACAAGGGGGTCGGTGAATTGCACGCGAATCGTCCGCAGGCGTCACCGGCGCCGCGTTCCGCCGGCCCGCCGGCACCGCGTTTCGACATCCCGGAAGCGGACGCCTTCACCCGCCCCTACTGGGAAGCGGCGGGCCGGGGCCGACTGCTCGTACGCCGCTGCCGCGCGGCCGGCTGCGGGCTGGCCCACCACTACCCCAGGGAGTTCTGCCCGCGCTGCTGGAGCGAGGACGTGGTCTGGGAGGAGGCGAGCGGCTGGGCCGCCCTCTACACCTGGTCGGTCGTCCACGTGAACGACCTCCCGCCCTTCGGCGGGCGGGTGCCCTACGCGGCGGCCGTGGTGGACCTCGCCGAAGGGCCGCGAATGATGACGGAAGTCGTCGGGTGCGAGGAGGGCGAGCTGCGGATCGGCATGGCACTGACGGTCCGGTTCCGGGAGCTGGAGGGGGCGCGGCCTCCAGGCGAACCGCCCCTGTGCATACCGGTGTTCGGCCCTCTCCCCGACGCCGGTCCGGAAGCGGTCAGGGCCAGAGGAGCTCGGTCGTCCAGCCGCCTTCCGCAGGGGGACGGCGGCGGTAGTTGAGGCGTACGTGCCGGCGCCGGGCGTCCCCCTGGAAGAACTCGACTTCCTGCGCCTCCAGGACGTACAGGGTCCAGCTGCCGACGGGAGCGTCGGGCTCACGGCGGGCCCGCTCCCAGGCCGCGTCCGAGGCCCGCTCCAGCTCCTCGTACGACGCCAGCACTTCGCTCTGCCGGCCCACCAGTGCCGCCGCCAGTGCGCCCGTGGAGCGCCGGGCCAGGTCCGCCCGGCTCTCCGCGGCGCCCGCGGCCGTCACCGTCCCCTGGATGCGGACCTGGCGGCCGACCGCCGCCCAGTAGAAGCCCAGGGCCGCCTCCGGCCGTTCGGCCAGCTCCCGGCCCTTGCGGCTCGTGCGGTGCGTGGCGAAGTGCCAGCCGTGCTCGTCGGCGTCGTGGAGCATCAGCGTCCGTACGGAGGGCCGGCCGGTCGCGTCGGCCGTGGCGAGCGTCATCGTGTGCGGCTCCGGCGTCCCGGCCTCGGCGGCCTCGATCAGCCACTGCTGGAAGAGAGGCAGGGGGTCGGCGGGGGCGGAGGCCGGGTCGAAGTGCGGCAGCTCGGTGTCCCAGACGGGCAGGGAACGGAGGAGATCGTGGAAGTGCTGCCGGCGGGTGCGGTCCGGTTCGTCGCTCATGGGTCCATCCAACACGGGCGCGTCCCGCACGGCCCTGCTCCCTGCGGTCCTGTCTCGTGCGGTCCTGTCTCGTACGGCGCTGCCTCGCATGGCCCGCCTCGTAAGGCCTGCCCCGTTCGGCCCGCCTCGTGCGGCTCGGGCCCGTGCGGCCCGGTCAGTCGCGGGCCAGGACCACGGTCCCCGCCGAGCAGAACCAGCCGCCCGTGCCCGATGCGACGGCGATCCTCGGAAGCTCGCCGTCCCGCCTGCGCACCTGGCGGCCCTCCTCGGCCTCGCCGCGCAGCTGCCGCACGGCCTCGACCAGGAGGAACAGGCCCCGCATCCCGGGGTGGCAGGCGGAGAGGCCGCCGCCGTCCGTATTGACCGGCAGCCCGCCGCCCACCGTCAGCATGCCCTGCTCCGTGAAGGCGCCGCCCTCGCCCTTGGCGCAGAAGCCGAGGTCCTCCAGCGTCACGAGCGTCATATAGGTGAAGGCGTCGTACAGCTCGGCCACGTCCACCTCCGCGGGGGTGACGCCCGCGCGCTCGAAGGCCAGCCGCCCGGAGCGTGCGGCGGGGGAGACGGTGAAGTCCTCCCACTCCGACATCGCCGTGTGGGACACCGCCGTGCCGGCCCCCAGCACCCATACGGGCGGCCGGGCGGCGTCCGCGGCGTACTCCTCGGCCGCCAGCAGTACGGCGCAGCCGCCGTCCGACCGGATGCAGCACTGGAGCTTGGTGAACGGGTCGGCGATCACGGGACCGCCGAGGACGTCGTCCACGGTGATCGGATCGCGGTACATGGCGTGGGGGTTGTGGCGGGCGTTGGCG
>NZ_LNBE01000004.1:2915217-3190217 GCF_001445655.1 Streptomyces roseifaciens | reverse complement strand
AGGCGTCAGAGACGCCTCGTTCCGGGTCAGACCTCGACGACCACGGGCAGGATCATCGGGCGGCGGCGGTAGGTGTCGGAGACCCACTTGCCCATCGTCCGGCGGACGAGCTGCTGGAGCTGGTGCAGCTCCACGACGCCGTCGGAGGCGGACTTGGCGATCACTTCCTCGATCTTCGGGACGACCGCCGAGAACGCGGCGTCCTCGATGCCGGAACCGCGCGCCTGGATCTGCGGACCGCTCACCACCTTGCCCGTCGTGCTGTCGACCACGATGAAGACGGAGATGATGCCCTCGTCGCCGAGGATGCGGCGGTCCTTGAGCGAGGTCTCGGTGACGTCGCCGACCGAGAGGCCGTCCACGTACACATAACCCGCCTGGACCTTGCCGACGATCTTCGCCGAGCCGTTCACCAGGTCCACGACGACGCCGTCCTCGGCGATCACGATGTGGTTCTTGGGAACGCCCGTCAGCGCGCCGAGCTCCGCATTCGCCCGCAGGTGACGCCACTCGCCGTGCACCGGCATGAGGTTCCTGGGCTTGCAGATGTTGTAGAAGTACAGCAGCTCGCCCGCGGAGGCGTGGCCGGAGACGTGCACCCGGGCATTGCCCTTGTGGACGACGTTCGCGCCCCAGCGGGTCAGACCGTTGATCACGCGGTAGACCGCGTTCTCGTTGCCCGGGATGAGGGACGAGGCCAGGATGACGGTGTCGCCCTGGACGATCCGGATCTGGTGGTCGCGGTTGGCCATCCGGGACAGGGCCGCCATCGGCTCGCCCTGGGAGCCGGTGCACACCAGCACGACCTCGTCGTCCGGCAGGTCGTCGAGCGTCTTCACGTCCACGACGAGACCGGCGGGGATCCGCAGGTAGCCCAGGTCGCGGGCGATGCCCATGTTGCGGACCATCGAGCGGCCGACGAAGGCGACGCGGCGCCCGTACTCGTGGGCGGCGTCGAGGATCTGCTGGATGCGGTGCACGTGGCTGGCGAAGCTGGCCACGATGATGCGCTTCTGGGCGCCGGCGAACACCTGGCGCAGGACGCCGGAGATGTCCCGCTCGGGCGGGACGAAACCGGGGACCTCGGCGTTCGTGGAGTCCACGAGCAGCAGGTCGATGCCCTCCTCGCCCAGCTTGGCGAAGGCCGGCAGGTCGGTGAGGCGACGGTCCAGCGGGAGCTGGTCCATCTTGAAGTCACCGGTGTGCACGGCCATGCCGGCGGGGGTGCGGATGGCGACGGCCAGCGCGTCCGGGATGGAGTGGTTGACCGCGATGAACTCGCAGTCGAAGGGACCGATGCGCTCGCGGTGGCCCTCGACGACCTCGAGGGTGTACGGGCGGATGCGGTGCTCCTGCAGCTTGGCCTCGATGAGGGCCAGGGTCAGCTTGGAGCCGATCAGCGGGATGTCCGGCTTCTCGCGGAGCAGGTAGGGAACGCCGCCGATGTGGTCCTCGTGACCGTGCGTGAGCACGATGCCGTCGATGTCGTCGAGGCGGTCACGGATGGACGAGAAGTCGGGCAGGATCAGGTCGATTCCGGGCTGCTCCTCCTCGGGGAAGAGCACTCCGCAGTCGACGATCAGCAGGCGGCCGCCGTATTCGAAGACCGTCATGTTGCGGCCGATCTCCCCCAGGCCGCCGAGCGGGGTGACGCGCAGGCCGTTCTCGGGGAGCTTCGGCGGGGGGCCGAGTTCAGGATGCGGGTGGCTCAAAAGACTCTCCTCACCACGCACGCCACATGCCCGCAGGACATATGGCGCGCGTGACCTTCGTGCACTTGCAGTTGTTTTTGGATCTTCAGTTGTGGGGTCCGGCGTCTTCAGCCGGTGTATTCAGTTGTGAAGTCGTGGGCGGACCGGACGGTTCCCGGTCCGGGGCGGCGGTTCAGCCGAGCTGGACGCCGCCGGCCGTGAGGTCGCGCCGGAGCTGCTCGGTCTCCTGCTCGGTGAGCTCGACCAGCGGCAGGCGCACGGGGCCGGCGGGCAGTCCCTGCAGGGCCAGGCCCGCCTTGGTGGTCATGACGCCCTGGGTGCGGAAGAGGCCCGTGAAGACGGGGAGCAGCTTCTGGTGGATCTCGGTGGCCTTGCGGACGTCACCGGCCAGGTAGGCGTCGGTCATGGCGCGCAGGTCGGCGGCGACGAAGTGGCCCGCGACCGAGACGAAGCCTGCGGCGCCGACGGCGAGCTGCGGCAGGTTCAGCATGTCGTCGCCGGAGTACCAGGCGAGGCCGGAGCGGGCGATGGCCCAGCTCGTCGCGCCCAGGTCGCCCTTGGCGTCCTTGTTGGCGACGATGCGCGGGTGGTCCGCCAGCCGGACGAGGGTCTCGGTGTCGATGGCGACGCCGCTGCGGCCCGGGATGTCGTAGACCATCACCGGCAGGCCGGTGGCGTCGGCGACGGCGGTGAAGTGCCGGACCAGGCCCTGCTGCGGGGGCTTGTTGTAGTACGGCGTGACGACGAGGAGGCCGTGGGCGCCCGCCTTCTCGGCGGCGCGGGCCAGCTCGGCGCTGTGGTGCGTGTGGTTGGTGCCGGCTCCGGCGACGACGTGGGCGCGGTCTCCGACCGCCTCGACCACGGCCCGTACGAGCTGGGCTTTCTCCGCATCGCTGGTGGTCGGGGACTCGCCGGTGGTGCCGTTGACGATGAGGCCGTCGTTGCCGGCGTCCACGAGGTGGGTGGCGAGCCGCTGAGCGCCGTCGAGGTCGAGGGCACCGTCAGCGGTGAAGGGCGTGACCATGGCGGTCAGGACCCGCCCGAAGGGCGTCTGCGGTGTGGAGGTCGGAGCCATGAGGGTCACGCTACTCGTTGCTCACCGTGAGGTGCCCCCTCGGGGAGTGCCAAAGGGATCCCGGCACTGCCTGCTCGGGGGTTCAAGCAGTGCCGGGTCCGTCTTTTCAGACTAGATTAAAGCCACGAAAAGCCGCAATACGGACACCGTAGTTACCGGGCCGTACGGCACCCCCGGGAGGCGGCGCAGAGGCCGCCGGGCCCGGGGGCCGCCCAGGTCAGGGGGCGACGCGGCCGTTCTTGTTGAACGCGGCGTACGTGAGGGGCATGAGCTTCGCCCACTCCGCCTCCATCTTCTCGCCGACCATCTCGATCTCCCGCTGCGGGAAGGACGGCACGGCCGCCTGCTCATGCTGCGTGCGCAGGCCGAGGAAGTGCATCAGCGAGCGGGCGTTGCAGGTGGCGTACATCGAGGAGAACAGGCCGACCGGGAGGACCGAGCGCGCGACCTCGCGGGCCACGCCGGCGGCCAGCATCTCCTGGTAGGCCTCGTAGGCCTCGCGGTAGGTGCTCTCCATGACGCGCGTGGTCAGCTCGTGCTGCGCGTCGGTGCCCTCGACGAAGACGTACTTGCCGGGACGGCCCTCCTGGACGAGCTTGCGCTCGGCGTCCGGGACGTAGAAGACGGGCTGCAGCTCCCGGTAGCGACCCGACTCCTCGTTGTACGACCAGCCCACGCGGTGGCGCATGAACTCGCGGAAGACGAAGATCGGCGCGCTGATGAAGAAGGTCATCGAGTTGTGCTCGAAGGGGCTGCCGTGGCGGTCGCGCATCAGGTAGTTGATCAGCCCCTTGGACCGCTCCGGGTCCTTGGTGATCTCTTCCAGGGACTGCTCGCCGGCGGTGGAGACGCGGGCCGCCCACAGCACGTCGGAGTCGGCAGCGCTGTGCTTGACCAGCTCGACGGTCACGTCGCCGCGGAACGTGGGCTTGGCGGTCTCGGTGGGGCTGTCGGTCACCGGCGGGGTCCTTCCAGTTGCATGGCTCGGGGCGGCGCCCAGCCTACGGGCCGCCACTGACACTCGGCGGCCGACGGCCCCGCCGCGACGGGGCAAGCTGCTCACTGGTTGAGATTTTTCACAGAAGTCGCCGAAAACGGGCACCGTCGGCGCGCTTTGATCGTCCTTACGTACGACAGCAGTTTTCGAGGTTCCTAGGAGAGCCCCCATCATGTTCCGCCGGCGAGAGCCCGTGCCGTTCGCCTTCGTCGCCGAGGCAGAGCGCTACCGCAGCAACGTCACGCCGCCGCCCCGAGAACGCCCGAGCCGCTCGCAGCTGGCCGGCCGCCTGCTCGTGGGCCTCACGGTGACGACGGGGCTGGTAGGAGCGCTGCTGTTCGGAATGCCGTCGCTGCAGCCGAGCCCGCAGGACACGCACCAGTCGCAGCGTTCCGAGACCTCGGACGGCCGCTGACCTGCGGATGATCATGACGGGCGGGATCCCGCGCACCGACCCTGGTGTGCTCGGGTCCCGCCCTTTTCTATAGCCTCACCGGGCACAGCCGTTCGAGCGTGCTTGCTGACGAGTGAGGAATTTCGTGCCCCTGCCCTTCCTGACCGCTGACCGCGACGCCGAGGAGCTCGCGCCTGCCGCCGGGGCCGCCGCCCCGCCCGCCGGGGACGAGGACCTCGCCCGCTGGCGCCGTCCCTACCGTCCGGGTCCGTGGCGCGTCGGCGTCACCGCGCTGTTGCTGCTGCTCGCCTCGTACGTGCTCTTCGCCGCGATGATCATTGCCGTGGCGGGCTCCCTGCCCGGGGCGGGCATCTGTGTCGCCGTCGCCGTCCTGGTGATCGCCCTGGCCGTGCGCCTGGTGCGTGCCGGGGTCTGGGTGAGCGAGCACGGGCTGCGCCACGTGGGGCTGCTGTCCGCGAAGACGGTGCCCTGGGCCGAGGTGACGGCCGTGCGCACCGCGCAGCAGCCCGTGCGGTGGCTGGGTCTCCCCCGCACCGTGCAGGGGCAGGCGGTCGTCGTGGAGCGCGCGGGCGGCAGCCCCCTGCCGACCCTGGTCACCGACCACGGGGCGGACTTCCTCGGGCGTCCGCAGGCGTTCGCGATGGCGTGCGACGCGGTCGAGGGCTGGGCGGCGGACTTCCGCCGCTGACGCGGTGCCGCCCGGCGGCGAGCCGGGCGCACGCCGCCCCATGCGGGGCCCATGTGGTGCCCCATACTGCGCGGCCCCATGCACAGCCCCATGCCGCCGGACAGGCACCGCGCCCCGTGCAGGCGCCCCATGCGGTGGCCTCATGCCGCCTCCGCAGGACGTTGCAGCGCCCTATACGGCGTCCGCCCGCACCGGCTTCCTGTCGTGCAGGGCGATCGCCCGCTGCATGGCCTTGCGGGCGCGGGGGGTGTCCCGGGCGTCGTGGTAGGCGACGGCCAGCCGGAACCAGGTGCGCCAGTCGGACGGCGCGTCCTCCGTCTCGGCCTTGCGCTTGGTGAAGACCGCGTCCGCGGAGTCCCGGTCGATGCGCCCGCTGGGGGTGCGCACCAGTTCGTCCACCGGCAGCCCGCCCTCGGCCTCCAGCTCCCGCGCCAGCCGGTTGGCGTCGCGCGCGAACTTGGTGGTCTGGTAGAGGAACCAGGCGCCGATGAACGGCAGCACCAGGACCGACACTCCGAAGGCGATGGTGACGGCGGTGCCCTGCTGGATGAGCATCACTCCGCGGCTGCCGACCAGGACGAAGTAGACGACCAGGATGGCGGCCAGGGCGAAGTAGACGATTTTGGCGCGCACGGTGCTCAGCCCAGGTCCAGGAAGTTTTCCAGGCCGAACGTCAGGCCCGGGGTCGTCGTGACGCGCCGTGCGCCGAGCAGGATGCCCGGCATGAAGCAGCTGTGGTGCAGCGAGTCGTGCCGGATGGTGAGCGTCTCGCCGGTGTCGCCGAAGAGCACCTCCTGGTGGGCCAGGAGGCCGCGGAGCCGTACGGCGTGCACGGGCACCCCGTCGACGTCCGCGCCGCGCGCACCCTCCAGGGCGGTCGTGGTGGCGTCGGGCTGCGGGGCACAGCCCGCCTCGCGCCGGGCGGCGGCGATGAGCTGCGCGGTGCGGGTGGCCGTGCCGGAGGGGGCGTCGGCCTTGTTGGGGTGGTGCAGCTCGACGACCTCGACGGACTCGAAGAAGCGGGCCGCCTGGCGGGCGAAGGACATGGTCAGGACGGCCCCGATGGAGAAGTTCGGGGCGATGAGCACGCCGGTCGACGGCGAGGCGTCGAGCCAGGAGTTCAGCTGCGCGAGGCGCTCCTCGGTCCAGCCGGTGGTGCCGACGACGCCGTGGATGCCGTTGCGCACGCAGAACTCGAGGTTCTCCATGACCGAGTCGGGGTGCGTCAGCTCGACCGCGACCTGGGCTCCCGCCTCGGTCAGGGCCTCCAGCCCGTCGCCCCGGCCCAGCGCGGCCACCAGCTCCATGTCCTCGGCGGCTTCGACGGCCCGTACGGCCTCGGAGCCGATGCGGCCCTTGGCTCCGATGACCGCGACGCGCAGCTTGCTCATCGTCCCTGCTTCCCTCTACAGCGGTGAACTACTTCCCGCGGTGAACTAAGAAACGGCCTCGTGCAGGCGCGCGGCCTGCTTGTCCTTCAGCGGGCCGATGACGGACAGCGAAGGACGCTGTCCCAGTACATCGCGGGCCACCTCGCGGACCTCGTCCGGGGTGACGGCCGAGATGCGCGCCAGCATGTCGTCGACGGACATCTGGTCGCCCCAGCACAGCTCGCTCTTGCCGATGCGGTTCATGAGCGCACCGGTGTCCTCCAGGCCGAGGACGGTGGAGCCCGCGAGCTGCCCCACGGCGCGGCTGATCTCCTCGTCCGGCAGCCCCTCCGACGCGACCTTGTCGAGCTCGTCGCGGCAGATCTTCAGGACATCGTGGACCTGGCTCGGGCGGCAGCCGGCGTAGACGCCGAAGAGGCCGCAGTCGGCGTAGCCCGAGGTGTAGGAGTAGACCGAGTAGGCCAGGCCGCGCTTCTCCCGGACCTCCTGGAAGAGCCGCGAGCTCATGCCGCCGCCGAGGGCGGTGTTGAGCACGCCGAGCGCCCAGCGGCGGTCGTCCGTGCGCGACAGGCCGGGCATGCCGAGGACGACGTGCGCCTGCTCGGTCTTGCGGCCGAGCACCTCCACGCGGCCGGCGGTGCGGATCGCACGGGCGCCGGAGCGGGGGTCGACGGGCGTGGCGTCCGTACGGCTCAGGGCGCCGGCCCGGTCGAAGGCGGCGCGCACCTGGCGGACGACCTTGGCGTGGTCGACGTTGCCCGCGGCGGCCACGACGAGACGCGTCGGGTCGTAGTGCTTCTTGTAGAAGCGGGCGATCTGGTCGCGCGTGAGGGCGTTGATGGTGTCGACCGTGCCGAGGACGGGGCGGCCCAGGGGCGTGTCGCCCAGCATGGTGTGCGCGAACAGGTCGTGCACGCAGTCGCCGGGGTCGTCCTCCGTCATCGCGATCTCTTCGAGGATCACGCCGCGCTCGGCGTCGACGTCGGCGGCGTCGATCAGCGATCCGGTGAGCATGTCGCAGACGACGTCGATGGCCAGCGGCAGGTCGGTGTCGAGCACGCGCGCGTAGTAGCACGTGTACTCCTTGGCCGTGAACGCGTTCATCTCGCCGCCGACGGCGTCGATGGCCGAGGAGATGTCGAGCGCGCTGCGCTTGGCCGTGCCCTTGAAGAGCAGGTGCTCCAGGTAGTGGGTGGCACCGTTGAGGGCCGGCGTCTCGTCGCGGGAGCCGACGTTGGCCCAGATGCCGAAGGTCGCGGAGCGCACGGACGGCAGCGTCTCGGTGACGATGCGCAGGCCGCCCGGGAGGGTGGTGCGGCGGACCGTGCCGATGCCGTTCTCGCCCTTGAGGAGCGTTTGGGTACGGGCGACGGCCCGCCCCTCCGAGGAGGTGCGGGCCGTCTTCCGTGTACTACGGGACGTCACTTGGCGGACTCGTCCTTGGTCTCGTCGGCCTTGTCGCCGTCCTCGCCCTCGATGACGGGGACGAGGGAGAGCTTGCCGCGCTGGTCGATCTCGGCGATCTCGACCTGGACCTTCTGGCCCACGCCGAGCACGTCCTCGACGTTCTCCACGCGCTTGCCGCCGGCGAGCTTGCGGATCTGCGAGATGTGCAGCAGACCGTCCTTGCCCGGCATGAGGGAGACGAAGGCACCGAAGGTGGTGGTCTTGACGACCGTACCCAGGTAGCGCTCGCCGACCTCCGGCATGGTCGGGTTGGCGATGCCGTTGATCGTGGCACGGGCGGCCTCGGCGGCCGGGCCGTCGGCGGCACCGATGTAGATGGTGCCGTCGTCCTCGATCGTGATCTCGGCGCCGGTGTCCTCCTGGATCTGGTTGATCATCTTGCCCTTGGGGCCGATGACCTCACCGATCTTGTCCACGGGGATCTTGACGGTGATGAT
The DNA here is from genome assembly GCF_001445655.1 of Streptomyces roseifaciens. Lineage (NCBI taxonomy): Bacteria > Bacillati > Actinomycetota > Actinomycetes > Kitasatosporales > Streptomycetaceae > Streptomyces > Streptomyces roseifaciens. The sequence goes on along the minus strand of NZ_LNBE01000004.1, from coordinate 3,182,035 downwards.
CCGCGGGGCGTTGGGGGACATCTCGTCCGGCGTGTCGATCGCTTCCATCATCACGTCGAGGATGTGGAGGCGGGCGTCACGGGCCTGCTTGAGGGCCGCGGCCAGGACGGAGGCCGGGATGCCGTCCAGCTTGGTGTCGAGCTGGAGGGCGGTCACGAACTCCTTGGTGCCGGCGACCTTGAAGTCCATGTCGCCGAAGGCGTCCTCCGCACCGAGGATGTCGGTGAGGGCGACGTAGTGCGTCTTGCCGTCGATCTCCTGGGAGATCAGGCCCATGGCGATGCCGGCGACGGGGGCCTTCAGGGGCACACCGGCGTTCAGCAGCGACATGGTGGAGGCGCAGACCGAGCCCATGGACGTCGAGCCGTTGGAGCCCAGCGCCTCGGAGACCTGGCGGATGGCGTAGGGGAACTCCTCGCGCGTCGGCAGCACGGGCACGATGGCCCGCTCGGCCAGGGCGCCGTGGCCGATCTCGCGGCGCTTCGGCGAACCGACGCGGCCGGTCTCGCCGACGGAGTACGGCGGGAAGTTGTAGTTGTGCATGTAGCGCTTGCGGGTCACCGGGGAGAGGGTGTCCAGCTGCTGCTCCATGCGGAGCATGTTGAGGGTGGTGACGCCCAGGATCTGGGTCTCGCCACGCTCGAACAGGGCGGAGCCGTGCACGCGCGGGATGGCCTCGACCTCGGCGGCGAGCGTACGGATGTCCGTCACGCCACGGCCGTCGATGCGCTTCTTCTCCTTGATGACGCGCTCACGGACCAGGGACTTGGTCAGCGAGCGGTACGCGGCGGAGATCTCCTTCTCGCGGCCCTCGAACTCCGGCAGGAGCTTCTCGGCGGCGAGCTCCTTGACGCGGTCGATCTCGGTCTCGCGCTCCTGCTTGCCGGCGATGGTGAGCGCCTGGGCGAGCTCGTCGCGGACGGCCTTGGTCAGGGCGGCCAGGACGTCGTCCTGGTAGTCCAGGAAGACCGGGAACTCGCCCTCGGGCTTGGCGGCCTTGGAGGCGAGCTCGGACTGCGCGCGGCACAGGACCTTGATGAAGGGCTTCGCGGCCTCGAGACCGGCGGCGACGACCTCCTCGGTGGGGGCGTCGGCGCCGTCCTTGACCAGCTGGACGGTCTTCTCGGTGGCCTCGGCCTCGACCATCATGATCGCGACGTCGCCGTCCTCCAGGACGCGGCCGGCCACGACCATGTCGAAGACGGCGTCCTCGAGCTCGGTGTGGGTCGGGAACGCGACCCACTGGCCCTTGATCAGAGCGACGCGGGTGGCGCCGATCGGACCGGAGAAGGGCAGGCCCGCGAGCTGCGTGGAGCAGGAGGCGGCGTTGATCGCGACCACGTCGTAGAGGTGGTCGGGGTTGAGCGCCATGACCGTCTCGACGATCTGGATCTCGTTGCGCAGGCCCTTCTTGAAGGAGGGGCGCAGCGGGCGGTCGATCAGGCGGCAGGTGAGGACCGCGTCCTCGGAGGGGCGGCCCTCACGACGGAAGAAGGAGCCGGGGATCTTGCCGGCCGCGTACATGCGCTCCTCGACGTCCACCGTCAGGGGGAAGAAGTCGAGCTGGTCCTTGGGCTTCTTGGAAGCGGAGGTGGCCGACAGCACCATGGTGTCGTCGTCCAGGTACGCCACGGCGGAACCGGCGGCCTGCTTGGCCAGGCGGCCCGTCTCGAAGCGGATGGTGCGGGTGCCGAAGGCGCCGTTGTCAATGACGGCCTCGGCGTAGTGGGTCTCGTTCTCCACCAGGGATATCTCCTCGTCTACGTCCCGGCCCGTGTGGCGGGGACGGTGGTGGAGGAGCGTCTGTGCTGGCCGGTCTTCGATCGAAGCACCCGGATTTCCCTGATCCGGGGGCCACTACCGAGGACCGGCGGCGAGCTGAGCGCTCCTCCTCATACGGTTCGGCGTAGGTGCCGTTGTGGAAACCAGACTACAAAGCTTCTGCTCTCCACGAGATACGCAAAGGGAGCGGCCCCCAGATGGTGGGAACCGCTCCCTTCACGGTGTCTTACTTGGCGCCGGCGGCACCGCGGCGGATGCCGAGGCGCTCGACCAGGGCGCGGAAGCGCGTGATGTCCTTCTTGGCCAGGTACTGCAGCAGGCGGCGACGCTGGCCGACCAGGAGCAGCAGGCCACGACGCGAGTGGTGGTCGTGCTTGTGCTGCTTCAGGTGCTCGGTCAGGTCCGAGATGCGGCGGGTGAGCATCGCGACCTGGACCTCGGGGGAGCCGGTGTCGCCCTCCTTGGTGGCGAACTCGGCCATGATCTGCTTCTTCGTAGCGGCGTCGAGCGACACGCGATACTCCTTCTGAGTGTCTTTTGGCCACCGAGTGCCCCTGGTCTCTTACTCAGGGGAGCTTCCGTTACTCGGGAGGCGGGGTCCGCTGGGCGCTGTCCCCAGAGACCCGCGAAGGGCGCTCCGGAGGCGCGTACACAAACGGCCGTTGCACAGAGTACCAGCCCGGACCAGTCCCCCTGGCCGGGAGGGCCGGATACGGGGCCCGGGGCGGGCTCCGGGAGGCCTGGGGGCCTGGGGCGGGTCTGGGGCACTGCCCCGGGCGGGGCCGCATGGGGCGGGCCTGGAGCGGGCGCATGGGACGGGCGCCGCCTCCGCCCGGCTCTGCCCGCCTCTGCCCGGCCTATCCGGCCTATCCGGCCGACAGGCTGCGCGCCGCCGAGTACAGATCGAGGACGGCGAGGCACAGCGGGACGAGCGCAAGGAGGAGGACGCTCTCGGCGAGATCGGAGACACGCCCCCAAAAGGGTGACAGACCCCGGGCGGGGACGATCAGCGCCACGGTGGTGAGCAGCGCGCCACCGAGGGTGACGGCTGCGGCGAGCCAGAGCGTACGGACGTCGAGGGAGCCGCCGCCCGCGCCCGCGGCGGCGGCCGGCTGGAGGGCGAGGCCGAGGACGAGCAGGGCGAGGGCGGCGAGGCCCGCACCGAGGACGGCGGCGACCTGGGCGGTGTAGCGGAAGAGGCGGGCGCGCAGCAGCATCGCGAGACCGGCGGTCAGGGCGAGGAGACGGGGCCAGGGGCCGCTGTCGGCGGCGAAGGCGAGGACGGCGGTGGAGGCCGTGACGAGGACCGCGCAGCCGCCGACGAGGCCGAGCAGCAGCTCGTGGCCGCGGCGGACCCGGGCGGCGATGAGCGCGGCGTCCACGGGCTCGGGCCCCCGGCCGCCGCGGGAGGCCGTACGGTCCCCGGTGACCGCGGAGCGGGGCGCGGCGTAGCCGACGGGGAGGCGGGCGACGCGGGCGGACAGGCCGGGCAGGAAGGCGACGGCTCCTATGGCGACGACGGCGCAGACGGCGGCGCCCGCGGAGGGGTCGGCCCCGGTGAAGATCGTGCAGAAGGCGGCCACGGTGCCGGTGGCCGCGGCGGTGAAGGCGGCGACGAAGGGGGCGTCGCCGGTGGGCACGGCGGCGACGAGCACGGCGGAGGCGACGACGACGGCCGCGCAGCCCAGCAGGAACTGCAGCCGGCCGGCCCCCTCGCCCGGCCCGGGGCCGAGGATGCCGGAGCCCGCGATCATCACGTGCGGAAGGGCGGCGAGGCCGAGGGCGACGGCGGAGGCGCGGTCGGCGTAGACCCGGGCCCGTACGCCCGCGAGGGCCGTCAGCAGCACACCGGCGGCGGCCGCGACGGCGCCGGGCAGGCCGTGCATGTCGTGCCGGACGGGGTCGGCGAACCAGAGGGCGAGGCCCATGAGGGCGAGGAGCAGCGCTCCGCCCGCCAGGCCGCAGGCGCGCAGCAGGCCGTCGCTCCACAGCGTGTGGTCGCGGGTGACGGCGGAGGCGATGGCGTCGCTGACGTCGTCGTGCACGGCGGGCGGCAGCGACTCGGCGAAGGGGCGCAGCGCGAGCAGGTCGCCGTCCAGGACGTGCTGGGCGGCGAGCGAGCGGGCGCCGTCGAGGACGGTGCCGTCGCGGCGCACGAGGTGGTAGCCGGTGGGGGTGCCGGCCGGCTGGGTCTGCCCGGTCAGGCGCAGGATCTCCGGGTACACGTCGGCGACGGCGATGTCGTCCGGCAGGGCGACGTCGATCCGGCTGTCGGGCGCGACGACGGTCACTCTGCAGAAGCCGGTCGCAGTGGACGTACTCACCTATCAGGCCCCTTGTTTCACTGTGCACGACTGTGCGCTTCACGTACACGACTGTGCGGCTTCACTGTGCACGGATGTGCGGCCACCCTATCGGGGCCGTATGCCCGTACGCCGATAGGATCACCGTTCCGCGCATGGGGCCCGCGCCGTCGGGCGACAGGGAGGCGCCGCGCGGAACTGTCCTTGCCGTGCGGAGGGGTTGAGGCATCCGGTGAGCCAGATCGTGGTCAGTCGTCCGCCGAGGGCCCTGCCGCCGGAGGTGCCCGGCGAGGCGGTCCGGCTGGAGGCACCCCCGGAGCTGCCGAGGGACCGTCAGGAGGGGCTGCTGATGCAGCTCCTGCCGACGCTCGGCATGGCCTCGTCGATGGTGTACTTCTTCATGCCGGGCGCCGCCCCGATGATGAAGATCATGGGCGTCCTGATGATGTGTTCGACGCTCGGCATGACCGTCGCGATGATCGTGCGGCACCGTCAGGGCACGCAGGGGCGGACCGCGGACATGCGCCGCGACTACCTCAAGTACCTCGCGCAGACGCGGCGCACCGTGCAGCGCACCGCCAGGGCGCAGCGCGACGCGCAGTTCTACCTGCACCCCTCCCCCGACCAGCTGTGGTCGGTGGTGGCCGAGGGCACGCGCCTGTGGGAGCGGCGCGCGAGCGACGAGGACTTCGCACAGGTCCGCATCGGACTGGGCACGCAGCAGCTCGCGACGCCGCTGGAGGCGCCGGAGACGGCTCCGATAGACGAGCTGGAGCCGCTGGCGACGGGCGCCATGCAGCAGTTCCTGGCGACGCACGGCTCGCTGGACGGCATGCCGGTGGCGCTGTCGTTGCGCGCCTTCTACCACCTGACGCTGTCGGGCGACCCGGAGACCGTGCACGGCACGGCGCGGGCGCTGGTGGCCCAGCTGGTGACGCTGCACTCGCCGGACGACCTCGTCGTGGCCGTGGTCGCGGCACGGGGCGCGGCGCCGTCCTGGGAGTGGACGAAGTGGCTGCCGCACGTACAGGTGCCGGGAGCCGTGGACGGGGCGGGCGCGCGGCGCCTGATCGGCGACGACCTGACGGAGCTGGAGGAGCTGCTGCGGCCGCGCCTGGAGGGGCGTACGCGGTTCAGCCGGGACGGCCGGCCGCTGCTGGACCAGCCGCACGTCGTGGTCGTGCTGGACGGTGCCGCGGTGCCGGCGGACTCGGTGTTCGCGGCGCCCGAGGGGCTGCAGGGCGTGACCGTCGTCGAGGTGGTGACGGGAGAGCTGGGCGAGCCGCGCGGCGGGCTGTCGGCCGTGGTGCGGCCGGGCTCGCTGCGGCTGGAGTCGCAGGTCGCGGTCTACGAGGGGGTGCCGGACACCCTCGCCCTGGAGGCCGCCGAGGCGCTCGCGCGGCAGCTGGCGCCGCTGCGCCTGGGCACGGGCGACGACGGCGACGAGCCACTGCTGGCGAACCTGGACTTCACCGACCTGCTGGGGCTGGGCGACGCGGGCTCGGTGGACGTGGCGCGCACGTGGCGGCCGCGGTCGGCGGCGGAGCGGCTACGCGTGCCGATCGGCGTCAGCGAGGGCGGCGTCCCGGTGATGCTGGACCTCAAGGAGGCTGCGCAGGACGGCATGGGGCCGCACGGGCTGTGCGTCGGCGCGACGGGCTCCGGCAAGTCCGAGCTGCTGCGCACGCTGGTCCTGGGGCTCGCGGTCACGCACAGCTCCGAGACGCTGAACTTCGTCCTCGCCGACTTCAAGGGCGGCGCGACCTTCGCGGGCATGTCGCAGATGCCGCACGTCGCGGCCGTCATCACCAACCTCGCCGACGACCTGACGCTGGTCGACCGCATGCGCGACTCGATCACCGGCGAACTGCAGCGCAGGCAGGAGCTGCTGAAGGCGGCGGGCAACTACGCCAACATCCACGACTACGAGAAGGCCCGGGCGGCCGGTGCCGCGCTGGAGCCGCTGGCTTCACTCGTCCTGGTGATCGACGAGTTCAGCGAGCTGTTGACGGCGAAGCCCGACTTCATCGACATGTTCATCCAGATCGGCCGCATCGGCCGCTCCCTGGGCGTGCACCTGCTGCTCGCCTCGCAGCGCCTGGAGGAGGGCCGGCTGCGCGGCCTGGAGACGTACCTGTCGTACCGGATCGGCCTGCGCACGTTCTCCGCGGCGGAGTCCCGTACGGCGCTCGGGGTGCCGGACGCGTACCACCTGCCCTCGGTGCCGGGCTCCGGCTACCTGAAGTTCGGCACGGACGAGATGACGCGCTTCAAGGCCGCGTACGTCTCGGGCGACTACCGGGCGGCCCCGGGCACGGGGCCCGGCACGGGGCAGCTGCCGATCGACCGCCGGCCGGTCCTGTTCACCGCCGGGCCCGTCCCCGTCACGTACACCGCCCCGGCACCCGTGTCTCCGGCCGCGCCCGGCCCGGGAGACGACGCGCTGGCCGACACGGTCCTCGACGTGATCGTGCGCCGGCTCGAGGGCCAGGGCCCGCCGGCCCACCAGGTGTGGCTGCCGCCCCTGGACCGGTCCGCGGCCCTCGACGAGCTCCTGCCGCCGCTCTCGGCCGTGCCGGGCCGCGGCCTCACGGCGCCCGGGCATCCGCGCCCCGGCCGGCTCAGCGTCCCGATCGGCCTGGTCGACAAGCCCTTCGAGCAGCGGCGCGACGTCCTCTACCGCGACTTCTCCGGCGCGGCGGGCAACATGCTGGTCGTCGGCGGCCCGCAGTCCGGCAAGTCGACGCTGCTGCGCACCCTGGTGTCGGCCTTCGCGCTGACGCACACGCCGACCGAGGTGCAGTTCTACGGGCTGGACTTCGGCGGCGGCGGCATGAGCGCGGTCGACGGCCTGCCGCACGTGGGCGGAGTGGCGTCCCGGCTCGACCCCGAGCGCGTACGCCGTACGGTCGCCGAGGTGTCGGGCATCCTGGCCCGCCGCGAGGAGTACTTCCGGGCGCACGCGATCGACTCCATCGGCACCTACCGGCGGCTGCGGGCGACGGGCGAGATCACGGACCAGCCGTGGGGCGACGTCTTCCTGATCGTCGACGGGTGGGCCGGCTTCCGGCAGGAGTACGAGATGCTGGAGGGGGTCGTCGCCGACATCGCGGCGCGCGGCCTGGGCTACGGCGTCCACGTCGTGGTGACGGCCTCCCGCACCATGGAGGTGCGCGCCTCCCTCAAGGACCAGCTCCTCAACCGGCTGGAGCTCCGCCTCGGCGACACCATGGACTCGGACTTCGACCGCAAGGTCGCCGCGAACGTCCCCGCCGGGATGCCGGGCCGCGGCCAGCTCCCCGAGAAGCTCCACTTCATGGCCTCGCTGCCGCGCATCGACTCCGGCAGCGACCCCGAGACCCTCACGGACGGCACCGCCGCCATGGTCCGCGCCGTCAGCGAGGCATGGGGCGGCCCCGGCGCGCCCGGCGTGCGGCTCCTGCCGCGCCGGCTGCGCGCCGACGACCTGCCCAAGGGCTTCGAGTTCCCGCAGCACGGCGTGGCCTTCGGCATCGACGAGGCCGGCCTCGAACCGGTCTTCGCCGACTTCGAGACGGACCCGTTCTTCCTCGTCTTCGGCGAGAGCGAGTCCGGCAAGACGGCCCTGCTGCGCCTCCTGGCCCGGCAGATCACCGAGCGGTACGGCCCGGACGAGGCGAAGATCGTGGTCGGCGACTACCGCCGTACGCTCCTCGACACCGTCCCCGGCACGCACCTGCTGGAGTACGCGCCGACCGCCTCGGCCCTGACGGTGCACGCAGAGGCCCTCAACCGCCTCATGGAGCGGCGCGCCCCGCAGCCCGACATCACGCCGCAGCAGCTGCGCGAGCGCAGCTGGTGGTCCGGCCCGCGCTTCTTCGTCATCGTCGACGACTACGAGCTCGTCTCCACCGGCAGCGGCAATCCGCTGTCCGTCCTGACCGAGAACCTCCCCTTCGCGCGCGACGTGGGGGTGCGCTTCATCATCGCGCGCAGCTCGGCCGGCGCGTCCCGGTCGATGTACGAGCCCTTCATGCAGCGCGTGAAGGAGCTGGGCGCCCAGGGCGTCCTCCTGTCCGGCGACCCCGGAGAGGGCGACCTGCTCGGCAGCGTGCGGCCGCAGGGGATGCCGCCGGGGCGCGGGTACTTCGTGTCCCGGAAGAGGGGCGTGTCGCTGGTGCAGGTGGGGTGGGTGCCGGAGGAGACGTGAGGGCACGGGGCGGCGGAGGAAGCCCCCGGTCGGCACCCGCCAGGGGCTGCATTCTCCACACGGCCGGCCTTCCGTACGAGCGCTTTGCGAATCTCCTCTGCCGCGGATCCATCCGGAGTACGCTGCTCGCAAATGCTGTCCCTGCAGGAGTTGTCGTCCCTGCAGGCGTCAACTGGCCTCATGCCACAGCGATCCCGCGGAATTGCGCACCCGAAAGGCGGCCCTTGTCCCATGGACGAACGCGAGAAGGACGAGCTGTACGCACGCGACATCTCCGGTCTCGAATGGCTGAGTGCGCCCGAGGCCAAGGATGACGAGGAACGCGTCGAGATCGCCTACTTCTCCGACGGCGCCGTGGCCATGCGGTCCTCGACCGACCACGGCACCGTGCTGCGCTACACCCCGGCCGAGTGGCGGGCCTTCGTGCTGGGTGCGCGTGACGGCGAATTCGACCTGAAGTAGGCCGGCGGGCCGGTGAACCGGTGGGCCAGTGCCGACGGGCTGGTGAGCCGGGAGCACGCGCCTGGGGGCGGCCGCCGGATTCCCGGCCGGCCGCCCCCGGAGCACGGTGAAGCGGATCAGCAGAGGCCAATCAGCAGACGCGGTTCAACGGACGCGGATCAGTAACTGATGTCGAACAGCTGCGACGCCTTCTTGTCCGTCGCGTGGAAGTGCTCGCCGCCCTTCAGGACCAGGTCCGCGACCTGCTTGAGCGTCTCCTGGATGTGCGCGCTCCGCCGCCGGAACTCCGCGTCCACCTGCAGCATCATCTGGTGGGCCTCGCCCTCCCAGCCGGCCGCGACCTTGTTCACGGCGCTGCGCATGACCTCCAGCTCGCGCTCGATCACGCCCGCGGCCTTCTTGATGTCGGCGGCCGTGGTCTGAAGGGAGCTGTAGTTGACTACGAGCTCTCCACCCTGATCTGCCATGTGTCCCCACCCTCTGTGGTGCTGTTCGAAGCCGAAAGCCGGAATGTGCCGAAATGATGTGGCGGGCACGAGTGCCCGGCCGGATCAGTAGTTGTCGATCCCGCTGGAGGGCGCCCCGTGGGCTCCGGCGGCGGACGCGGAGGAGGAGGCGGGTGCGGCGCCTCCGCCACCGATGTCGACGCCCTTCATCTGGGCGGCGATCTCCGCGTCGGTCGCGCCGGAGGCGCGGTGCGTCAGGACGACGGCCTCACGCACGCGGTCGATCATGCGGCGCACCCGGTCGTGGTCGTCGTTGAGGTCGCTCTGCGCCTTGCGGAAGGCCCTGTGCGCCTCGCCCTTCCACGAGGATCCGCCGTCCAGGGTGGCGATGACGTTCGCCAGCTGACGAAGGTTCGCCGAGAAGTGTGAACTGGTCTTGTCGATGGCGTCCGTGAAGGTCTTGAACGCCTCGTCACTGACCTTCTGCCTGCCGTTCTCCGACATGTTCCGCCTTTCCCCCCGAGTGCCGTTGTCTGCCACGCCCGCGAAAGGCGCCGAATGTCACTCTAACCACTCTGAGTGCACGCCCCAACTAGGCACACACTCGGGCACTTTGATGCGCTCACAGGCCGCGCAGCGACCGGCGCCGGCGGTGTTCCCGCCCCACGACGGCCACCCCGGCGATCGTGGCCACGAGCACGGCCGCGCCGCCGAGCGCGTACGTCGCGAGCCGTTCCTTCCGCTGCTGCGGCGACTCGCCCACGGCCAGGGGGGCCACGGAGGGGGCCCGGACGCTGCGGGCCTCGGGCCCGGCCGGGGTGACGCGGTCGACGGGGTGCGCGTCGTCCGTGAGGGCGCGGACCGGGTCGACGACCCCCCAGCCGATGTAGGGGTCGTGGCCCTTGGTGGCGCGCTCCGCGGTCTGCTCGATCTGGGCGACGACCTGGTGCTGCTTCCAGTCGGGGTGCTTGGCGCGGATGAGGGCGGCGACCCCGGCCACGTAGGGGGCGGAGAAGCTGGTGCCGTTGTCGACGCACTGGCCGCCCAGCGGGACGGTGGAGACCATCTCGACGCCGGGCGCGGCGACGCCGACGAACTCGCCGGGCTGCGAGAAGGAGGCACGCTCGTTGTTGCGGTCGGAGGCGCCGACGGCGAGGACGCCCTTGTACGCGGCGGGGTAGGTCTCCTTGACGTCGCCGCCGAGGCCGTCGTTGCCCGCCGAGGCCACGACGACGACGTCCTTCTCCAGCGCTTCCTTCACGGCCCGTTCGAGGTCGGAGTCGTGCTCCAGGGCCTTCGTCGTGTCCTGGGAGATGTTGATGACGCGCGCTCCCGCAGCGACGGCCAGGCCGATGCCCTGCGCCAGGGTCCGGGACGTGCCCGTGCCCTTCTCGTCGTTCTGGCGGATCGGGATGATGACCGACTCGGGTGCGATGCCGACGAACCCGCTGCCGGGGGACGGGCGGGCCGCGATGATGCCGGCGACCTTGGTGCCGTGTCCCACCAGGTCGAGGGTGGGATCGGGTTTCGGCTTCTCCGGCTCCTTCTCCGGCTTCCCCTCCGGCGGCTTGTCGGGGCTCTTCTCCGGGCTCTTCGACGGGCTCGGCTCCGCGGACCTCTCCGGCTTCCCGGGGTCGCCCTTCTTCTCCCCGGACGGGAATCCGGACGGCGTTCCGGCCTTCGGCGTGCTCTTGTCCCCGGCCTTCTTGCGGTCCCCGTCCGCCTTGCCGTCCTTCCCCGCGTCGGACGGGCCGGGCGACGGCGCGGGGCCGGGTGCACGGGGCGCGTCCTTCGTGTTCGCCCTCACGCCCGTCCCGCCCTTGGCCGCCGCCTCCGCTGCCGCTTCCGCCATGCCCGTGAGCAGGTCGGCGCCGCTCTCGACGTCGACGGCGCCCTTGAGCTGCGGGTTCCGGACGTCGACGCCCGAGTCGATGACGGCGACGCGGACCGGCCGGCCCGCGCTGTCCCGGCCCTTGGTGTCCTGCCAGAGCCGGTCGAGGAGGATCCGTTGGAGCGACCAAGGGGTGCCCTTGATGGTCTTGGCGGGGTAGGTGGTGCACTCGCCGCTGCCGTCCAGGTTCACGGCGGCGGACGACGTCACCGGGGCGTGGAGCGCAGGGGCGGTTGAAGGGACCGGGGCGGACGCGTCCGCCGGCGTGAGCATGGGTGCGGGCGCGGCCCCGGGCGCGGCTGCCGCAGCCGTGACGAGGGCCGCCGCCAGGGCGGCGTTGAGCACTGTCGTCGTACGCGGCATCGGCTGCCTCTTGGTGCGTGGCATCAGCTGTCTCATGACCGGCTCACGACCCCTGCGGCTGCCGGGCGCTGTTGGTGTCCAGGCGCGGTCCGGTCGGCAGGAACTGCGACCAGTTCGCGGGTACGGGCAGGGGGTTCACGTTTCCGTAGCCGAGCCTGGTGCGGGCCTGGTCGGATCCGGCCGGGCCCGCGGCTTCCGGTCCTGCACCGTCCGCCGCACGGGCGGGGTCGGACGAGCCGTCCGGACCGGCCGAGGGCGTCGCCTTCTCGCCGATCTTCGACTTGCCCGTACCGCTGTCGTTGTTGGACTGCACGGCGTAGCGCAGTCCGGTGTCGGTGACGAGGAAGACCGACCCGCTGTTGGTCTGGCGCCCCGTGACCTGGCGGTAGAGGAGGCCGGATCCCGGGGTCACGTACGCACTGGTGGCGCCGTCGGGGATGGTCGCCGGGTAGTCGTCGCCGGCCCAGGTGGCGAGTTCGGGAGTGCCTCCGGCGGACATGCCGCTGAAGATGCTGCACACGGTGTGGTGGGTGTCGTTGGAGGGCCCAATGAAGTTGGCCTGCCGGGGCACCTGGGAGGGCCAGTGGTACTGCCCGTAGAACTCGTCGTCCGCCGGGGTGAAGGCGGCCGCACTCACCCGCTCGGGCACGCCGGCCTGGTTGAGCGGGGCCAGCTTCCTGCTGTTGAGGAGCAGCTTCGCGACGAGCGGCGAGACGCGCTGGACCTTGCCGCGCAGCACGACGTAGTTCTGCGTGCCGTTGCCGGTGGGCGCTTCGAGGACCGTGCCGACGCGGCCGGCCTTGGCGGGCAGGGTGCCCACGCCCGCGTCCGCGCCGATGTCGCCGCCGGTCTCGGGGAAGACGATGGGCGCGCCGTCGTGGAAGGTGTCCAGCCAGTCCTTGGTGACGGGCTGCGGCTTGGCGCCGTCGTTGAAGACGGATCGGAGCAACAGGTTGTGCTCCGAGGGGTCGGTGGACTTCCAGTCGGCGCCGCCGAGCAGGTACTTGGCGCCCCGGGGGTCGACGAGGTAGCGGGCGCCGTCCGGACCCTGCACGTAGAGCGCCTGGTCGCCGTGCAGGCGCTGCTCGCCCGTGAGCCTCTTCAGCTTGGGGTCGCGTCCGGCGAACAGGAAGACGGCCTTCTGGGTGGTCCTTCCGCCCGCACCGGGCTGTTCGCAGACGGCCCAGTGCTTCTGCTTGGCCGCCTCGCCGGGTCCGGGCATGCGGTCGGGCGCGTAGGGGATGCCGAGCGTCGGGCCGCGCGGGATGCGGCCGTTGTCGAGCTCCGCCTCCTTCACCTTGATGACGGAGGACTTCTCGGGGGTGAGGAGCAGCTTCGCGGAGGCGAAGTTCAGGACGGGGTGCAGCTGCTTCTTCTTGTCCGTCGTCAGGACGACGTAGCGGGTGGTGGACTGACTGCCGACGATGACGTGTGCGGCCTCGTCGTCCCAGCCCTTCGGCGCGGTCGGCCTGAACACGCCCCAGGCGCCGAAGCCCGCGATCAGCACCGCCCCGGCGACGAGGCCCGGCAGGACGGCGCGCAGGGGGCGCGGCGCCCCCTCCTCCGTGCCGTGGGGCGAAGGCTGCAGGAAGGCTGCGACCGTTCGCTTCCTCGCGAAGACATAGGCGTTGAGCTCATCCCGCCGTGATGCCATGTGTAGCCGCTTCTCCCCTGGTCTCGGCGCGGGTCGACAGGTACTGCGCTCGGTCCGGTTGTCGTACCGGACCCCTACTATGCCGGTAGGGATCAACAGGTCCGTCAGGGCCCGGCGCTGATCCGGATTTCCCGCCCGGTCGTGGATGTGGCCGGCGACGGCTGAGGGGGCTGTGACAGGCATGGGTGCCGCAACGCGCGTACGGGCGCCGGGAAGTGCCGATCCCGGGGCGGGCGTGGCCGCCCCCCGCGCGGCGGCGCGGGGCGGGAGGGTCGGGCCGGTGCGGCTGCAGCAGCTGGTGCTGGCCGAGGTCGCCGTGGCGCTGGTGTTGCTCGCCTGGCCGGCCGGGCCGGTGCTGCTGGCGCCCGCGGTCGTGGCGGCCGTGGTCCTGGTGTCGCTCGCGCTGGTCCACCGGGGGCATCGGCCGATGGCGGAGTCGCTGGCGGCGTCGGTGGCGCTCCGCGGCCGCGCCCGCCGGACGGCACCGGCGGATGCGGGCACGGACCCTGCGATGGCACCGGTCGTGGAGTGCGAACCGGCTCTGCGGACCGGCACCTTCACGGACCGCGGGCAGCGCGGCGTCGGCCTGGTGGGTGACGGCACGTTCGTGTCGGCGGTCCTGCGCATCGATGCCGTGGACGCCCCGCTGCGCCCCCTGCGGGCCGAGAAGGGGCTGCCGCTGGCTCTGCTGCGGGACGCCTTGGACGTCGACGGCATCCGGCTGGAGTCCGTGCAGGTGGTGCAGAGCACCCTGCCGGCGCCCGCCCCTCACCTGCCCGCCGATGCGCTGGCCGCGCGGAACTACGCACCGCTGCAGGCCCTGTCGGGTGCTCCTGCGGTCAGGACGACGTGGGTGGCGCTGAAGCTCGACCCGGAGCTGTGCCCGGAGGCCATCGAGGCGCGCGGAGGGGGCGAAGAGGGCGCCGGCCGCTGCGTGGTGCGGGTGGCCGACCAGTTGGCGAGCCGGCTGCAGGGGGCCGGGTTCCGGGCGGCGCTGCTGTCCGAGGACGAGCTGACGGCTGCGATATCCACGGCCGCGAACGTCAATCCGGTGGCCTCCGCGCAGGCCGCGCGAACGGCCACGCCCGTGCGGCGGACGCTGGAGAGCGCCCGGGCGCTGCGGTGCGACGACCGCTGGCACAGCACGTACTGGGTCGCACGCTGGCCGCAGCTCGGCCCGGGGGCCACTCCCCTGCCGCAGCTCGCCGCCCTGCTCACCTCGCTGCCGGCGTTGTCGACGACGCTGAGCCTGACGCTGGCACGGGGCCGCCTGCGGAACGGGCGCCATGCGCCGACGCTGACGACGCACGTCCGCGTCACCGGCCGCAGCTCCGACGAACTGGCGGCGACGGGGCGGGAGCTGGAACGTGCGGCTCGTTCGGTGAAGACCGGTCTGGTGCGGCTCGACCACGAGCAGGTCCCCGGCATGCTCGCCACTCTGCCGCTGGGAGGTACGCGGTGACGACCACCTCGACGCCTTCACCGGGGCCCGGGAGCGCGCCAGGCGCCGGCGCCTGGCGACCGCGCTTCGGTCTCGGGCTGTTCGGGCCGCGGCGGGGCCGGCACGAGCTCGCGCCCGAGGAGTACGAGGCGCTGGCGCTGCCCGTCGGCGACGACGGCGTGGTCATCGGCACCGACCCGCAGGAGGCGCCGGCCGTCCTCGGGGTGGCCCGCCCCACGCCGTTCGACGCCGTCCTGATCGGCGGCGCCTGGACGGCACAGGTCATCGCCCTGCGGACCGTCGGCACGGGCGCCCGGGTAGCCGTGGAGACCGGCCGCCGCCAGCTGTGGACCCCGCTTGCGCAGGCCGCCAACGGCGGGCAGCAGTGCGTGACCCTGCACGACGTCGGACGGGTGCCTCCGCAGGGCCCGTCGGTGCACGCCCCGGTCCTGGTCGTGCGCGACTGCGGCGCCCGGCCGCCCCGCGGCCGGGCCACGGCCGCGCCCTGGCAGTCCGTCCTGACCCTGCTGCCCTACCTGGGGCCGGACGCGCCGCGTCTGCTGGGCAGCGCGGATCTCGTCGGCGTCCAGCGGGTCTCGCCGGAGGAGGCACAGCAGCTCGGCCGCCTCCTCGGGCTGCCACAGGCCGACGTCGAGGCGCTGCCCGCGCTCCCGGAGACGGTGACGTTGTGGTGCGCCCGGCAGTCGTGGACGTACGTCGACGTGCGGGCGACGGATGCCGAGACGAGACTGCTGGGCGCGCCGCGCCGCATGGACTGACCGGCTGCTGAGGACCAACCGGGCTGGCTGGCTGGCTGGCTGGCTGGCTGGCTGGCTGCGTCGAACGTGCTGGGCCGTCTGTACGGACGCAAACAGACGGGGCGCGCACTCTGTGGCGCGCGCCCCGTTCACTCGCAGGAGTCCGGCGGGCCCGCGGGCCATCAGTCCCTGCCGAAGGCGAGGAGCAGCTTGTCGGCGTCCGCGCCGTCGGAACTGCTGCCCGGCGGGTGCGTGGCGGCGGTGACGAGGCGGACCCCCTCGTACCGGCGCCTCGCGCTGAAGAGCGGGTTCTCGGCACTCATGGTGGCCTTCGGAGTTTGCAGCACGCTCTTCGGGTCTATTCGACCAGAAAGAAACGAATCGGGCGCAGATGTCGCACTGTTGTGGCACTCGAGCGGGAAATCTTTGCGCCACCCGCCTCCTGCGCCCCACCGGTCCGGTTGCCGCCGCCCGGGGTCCGGGGCGGCGCGCGGGGCGGCCGGTGGGGTGGGGGCGGGCCTGCCCCGGCGGTGCGTATGACGATTAGGCTGGGCAGGTGTACGGACGGGGGACCTCATCGGCCTCCCCTGTCGCAAACGGGGGAGACCCGGGCGGTCGGACGACGGGAACGGTCGGGCCCGACAGGCATTTCATGGGCGCTAGACCACACCAGGAGGCAATGTGAGCAGCGATCGGGACGAGATCCGCGCAGGCGGGTCCGCAGCCGGCGGGGACCGGTCCGACGCCGGTCACGATCACGAGCCCGACACCATGGGCGAGTTCACCATCGACTACACGCCACCTGCCTGGTACACGCAGAACGCCTCTTCCGCGGCGGCTGCCACGGCGGGCCCAGGCGGTGCCGGGGGTGCCGCGCAGCAGCCCACCCCTCCCCCGCCTTCGGGTGAACCGCTGGGCATGGCGCCTGCGGCGGCCGAGGCGCGGAGCGACCGGGCGGAGACGGCTTCCGGGGAGACCCCTGCAGCGGGCGAGGTGAAGAGCCCTGCCACGATGCGGTTCTCCGCGGCGGCACTGCAGGACGAGATCGCGGCACGGGGCGGCGAGGCCGCCTCCGCACCGAGTGCGATCGCCGCCGACGCGGAGGGTGCAAAGACCGCCGACGGTGTCGCAGGACAAGGCCCCGTCGGCACCCTGGGTGACACAGACGCCGCGGCCGGGCATGAGGCCCGCGCCGAGTCGGTCACGGAGCCGGGGCACGGCGCCGGCACGGGCCGCACGGAGGGCGAAAGCGCTTCTCCCGTCGCCGGCACCCCTGCTGACGACGAGAAGGCCGGACAGGGCCCCGTGGAGGGCTCGTACGCGGCATCCGAGAACGGCTCCGGGGCCGCACCGGCTTCCGAAGGCACGGACGCGGCCTCCGAGGCCGGGCACACGGCACCGCGCCCCGAGGGCACCATGCGGTTCTCCGCTGCCGCGCTGCGCGACAGGGTCGCCGGGCGTGCGGACGAGGAGCCGGCGGAAGCCGGACAGGACGCACAGGCGGCCGCGTGGGCCCCGCCGCCGGTCCCCCAGGCCGCGCTGCCTCCCCTCCCGCCGAACTTCGCCCCTGCGGCTCCGGTGCCGGACGCGCAGCAGCCTTCCGGCATGCCCGCGCCTCCCCCCATGCCGCCGCAGGGCTTCCCGCCCGCCCCGGGCCCGTACACCGCGGCCCAGCAGGACGGTTCCGCCGTGCCTGCCGCGCCTGCCGCCCCTGAGGCGCAGCAGGCGCCCGCAGAGCCGCCGTCGGCTACGCATGGGACCGCCGGTGCGCCCGTCCCGCCGAACGGCCTGACGCCGACGCCCTACCCGCCGGCGCCGTCCTTCCCGCAGCCCGACGCCCAGGGCGCCCCCGTGCCGCCCGCGCTCAACCCCGCTGCGCCGCAGGGCGGCTACGGGTACCCGCGCCCGGACGCGCATGGGGCGCCCGTGCCGCCGCCGCTCGACGGCTCCCCGCAGCCCGATGCCCACGCCGCGCCCGTCAGCGCGGCCCCTGCCCCGTACGCGGCTGCTCCTGCCCCGCAGGACGGCTACGGATACCCGCGGCCCGACGCGCACGGGGCGGTCGCCCCTGCGCCGGCTCCGGCGCCCCATGCCTTCCCGGCGCACCAGACTGCTCCCGCCCTTCCTCCGGCGCAGGACGCCGTCCCGTCGCCGCAGGGCCTCACCGGGCCGCAGGAGGTCGCCGCGCCTCATTCGCCGAATGCCTCGGCGCCGCAGGGCGGTTACGGGTACCCGCGTCCGGAGGCGCCCGCGCCCCACGCGCCCGTGCCTCCCGCGCTCGACGGCGCCCCGCGCCCCGAGTTGCACGGGGCCCCGGTGCCGCCAGCCCTCGGCGGCCTCCCGCACCCCGACCCCCAGCAGGCCCCGGCACCGGCTCCCGCACCCCACGCCGACCCACAGCAACTCCCGCACGCCCAGAGCCCCTTCGACGGCTCCCCCGCGCTGCCGCCGGCGGTGCAGGCCCAGCCGGGCCCCACGGGCGCGCACGAGGCGGCTGCTGCACCCGCCCCCGCCCCGTACCCGTACGCCCAATCCCCGTACCCCGACAGCGCCCTGCCGCCCGCCGGGGACGGCGGGCAGGGCGGGCAGCCCGCCGACCCGCGCGCCGGCGGCTGGCCCACGGTGACGCCGGAGCAGCGGCAGCGGTCCGTGCACGGGGCCCCGCTGGGGTTCACCGCTTCCATGGAGCTGTCCTCGGAGCGGCTGCTGCGCAGCAAGCCGAAGCCGAAGAAGCAGATCGCCGGCCCCCGGTTCAAGTTCGGGGGCAAGAAGGAGGAGGCGGAGCGGCAGCGCAAGCTGGAGCTGATCCGTACGCCCGTCCTCTCCTGCTACCGGATCGCCGTCATCAGCCTCAAGGGCGGCGTCGGCAAGACGACCACGACGACCGCCCTCGGTGCGACGCTCGCCAGCGAGCGCCAGGACAAGATCCTCGCGATCGACGCCAACCCCGATGCGGGCACGCTGGGCCGCCGCGTGCGGCGCGAGACGGGCGCGACGATCCGTGACCTGGTGTCGGCGATCCCGAGCCTGCACAGCTACATGGACATCCGCCGGTACACCTCGCAGGCGCCCTCCGGCCTGGAGATCATCGCCAACGACGTGGACCCGGCGGTCTCCACGACCTTCAACGACGAGGACTACCGGCGTGCGATAGACCTGCTCGGCCGCCAGTACCCGATCATCCTCACGGACTCGGGCACCGGTCTGCTCTACAGCGCCATGCGCGGCGTCCTCGACCTCGCCGACCAGCTGATCGTCGTCTCGACGCCGTCCGTCGACGGCGCGAGCAGCGCCAGCACCACGCTCGACTGGCTCCATGCGCACGGCTACGCCGAGCTCGTCTCCCGCAGCGTCACCGTCATTTCGGGTGTCCGCGAGACCGGAAAGATGATCAAGGTCGAGGACATCGTGTCCCACTTCGAGCAGCGCTGCCGCGGCGTGGTCGTCGTCCCGTTCGACGAGCACCTGGCGACCGGCGCCGAGGTCGACCTGGAGATGATGCGGCCGAAGACCCGCGAGGCCTACTTCAACCTCTCGGCCATGGTGGCGGAGGACTTCACCCGGGCCCAGCAGCAGCGCGGCGTATGGGGCGGAGAGCCGGCACCGCAGCAGCAGCCTCAGCAGGCGGCCCCGGCCGCGCCGACGCCCGCCCAGTACTCCCCCGAGCAGGCCCAGCAGCCCGGTCAGCCGGCCCCCTCGCCGTACCACCCGTACGCCGCCCCGCAGGGCCCGTACGGCGGCGCACAGCCGCAGCAGCCGGGCCCGTACTCCCCGCCGGGGCAGCAGGGCTACCCGGGCCAGCCGGGCGGGTACGGCTACCCGCAGCAGTAGCGCGCACGGGGCGCGGAGCGCCCCGGCACCAGGGCACGCGCAAAGGGGGCCCCGTGCGGCGATCGCCGCACGGGGCCCCCTTCTTGTACGTCCGACGCCGCGGCAGCCGTCAGGCCGCCGTCTTCTCGTGTGCGGCCACCAGGTCCCGCGCGCGCTTCACATCGCCCGCCATGCACAGCAGCAGCGCCTCGATGGACTCGAACTTCTCCATGCCGCGCAGGTACGCGAGGAAGTCCACGGCCGCGTGGAGCCCGTAGAGGTCGAGGTCGGTCCGGTCGATGGCGTACGCCTCGACGGTGCGCTCCGTCGCGTCGAACTGCACGTTCGTGCCGACGGAGATGGCCGCGGGCATCGACTCGCCGCCGACGGTCAGCCAGCCGGCGTAGACGCCGTCTGCGGGGATCGCGGTATGCGGCAGGGTCTCCACGTTGGCCGTGGGGTAACCGAGTTCGCGGCCGCGCTGCGCGCCGCGTACGACGACGCCCTCGACGCGGTGCGGGCGGCCGAGGATCTCCATCGCGCCCGCGACGTCGCCCTCGGCAACCAGGCGCCGGGTCAGCGTGGAGGAGAACGGCTGCCCGCCGCCCGCCTCGCCGCTCACGAACAGGTCGACGACCTCGACGCCGTAGTCATACGTGGCACCGAGCTCCGCCAGGAGGTCGACGGTGCCCGCGGCACGGTGCCCGAAGCGGAAGTTGGGGCCCTCCACGACGAGCTTGGCGTGCAGCTTGTCGACGAGCACCTTCACCACGAAGTCGGCGGGCGAGAGCTTCGAGAACTCCGCCGTGAAGGGCAGGATCAGCACGGCGTCGACGCCCAGCTCGGTCATGAGCTCCGCGCGCCGGTGGTGCGGCGCCAGCAGCGGCGGGTGGCTGCCCGGCCGCACGACCTCGCTCGGGTGCGGGTCGAAGGTCACCACGACCGAGGGCACCCCGAGCTCGCGCGCCCGCTCCACGGCCCGCCCGATGATCAGCTGGTGCCCGCGGTGCACACCGTCGTACGAGCCGATGGTGACGACGCTGCGCCCCCAGTCCTGGGGGATGTCCTCCAAGCCACGCCAGCGCTGCACTCTGCCCGCTCCTCGCCCGAACCCGAACTTTTGTCTGTCGATTACGCAGGACTAAGAGTGCCATGCCGGTTCTCGGCGCCCCGCATCGGCCGGTCCGGTGACTGTCAGGTCGGGGGAGCCGGCCGCGCCCGACGGGTCCGCTGCGCCCCCTGGGCCGTCCTGCCCCGCCCAGGCGGTGAGCTTGATGCGCGCTCGCGGGCCGACCACGACGGCCCACTGCGCGGGCGCGGAGCGCAGCCAGCGGAGCACCTGCTCCCCGAAGACGGGGATCTCCCGGGACAGCTGCACCATGCGGCGGTCGAAACAGGCCGCCCCCTCGGGGCTGCGGGCCATGAGCAGACCGGTGCGGTGCACGAGGTCCCGGGTGCGGGCCTCGGTGCGCTCCCCCGCGCCGGCCGCCACCGCGCGCAGCAGGGCGTCCAGGACGGTGACGTCGCGCTCGAAAGGCCCGTACTGCTCGCGCTCCAGCAGCACCTCCAGCAACTCCTGGCGCAGCGGCCGCGACAGCGGCGTACCCGGGAACGCCAGGACCGGCGCCAGGGCACGGCGCACCTGGGGCGGTCGGCTGCTGAGCAGGTGCACGACGAGCGGGAAGAGGACGGAGCGGGCCGAGGGGCCCTCCTCGAGCCGGCGGTCGACGAAGGCGGCGGCGAGCCCGGCGCCCTCGGGGTGGTGCTCGACGTACTCCTGGACGAGGGCCGCGGCCCGCCGGGCGAGGGCGGGCGTGGTGACCTCGGCGAGGGTGCGCAGGACGTCCCCGGGCCCGTCACCGCGTACGTACAGCCGTGCGCGGTACGCCGCGAGGACCGGTTCGGGGTGAGTGGTCAGGGCGGGGGCCAGGGCACCGGCCGGCAGGTGCGGGTCGCACGCGGCGAAGAGGGCGAGGGCCCGCTGGAGGTGCTTGGAGCGCGTCTCCCGGTCACGGACGAGGAGGGCGAGCGCGGTGCCGTGCAGGGCGCCCTCCGCGGGGCGGGCCAGCAGGGCGAGCGCCGAGTAGCGCAGCAGCTCGCGGTCGGCGGCCGTGGTGACGTGCCGGGCGGCCTTGAGGGCGTACGCGGCGGCCGCCACGTGCCGCTCGATGCGGTCGTCGTGGGCCCACCGGTCCACGGCCCGGCAGATGGCGGACGGCTCGTCCTCGGCGAGCGCGGCGAGGAGCTCGTCGGCACGGGGGTGCGCGGCGTCCACGAGTGCTTCGGCGAGGTCGTCGACGGCGCGGTGCCGGTGGGTGTGGAGCAGGACCTGGGCGGCGGTGGAGACCGTCAGCCTCAGGTGATCGCCGTACGGGGCGGCCTGCAGGGGGCGCTCGTCGGAGAACCAGCGGCACAGCAGGGCCTGCGCGGCGCAGGGCTCCTCGGCGAGGACGGTCATGACGGCGGGCAGGAAGCGGTCGGTGTGCGGCGGCTGGGGCGCCTGACGGGGCTGCTCCGGGCCCGGGGAGGCGCTCTCCAGGGCCTGGGCCTGGTACGGGGTCTGGCCGGGGGGCGGTGCGTCGGCGGGGAGCAGCAGGCGCAGCAGGTCCAGCCGCTCGGCGAGCCCCAGGGGCAGCCGGAGCCAGAACCAGGGCCCGAATTCGGCCAGGCCACCCAGGGAGCCCGTCGCCCCGCTGTCGAAGCCGCCCAGCGCCAGGGAGCGGGCCGTGAGGCGCTCGGCGAGGAGCCGGAGGGCGCCCAGGTAGGGAGTGGCGTCCGGTACGCGCAGGAGGGTCTCGCCCAGGAGGTGCGCCGCCCACCAGGCGGGGTCCGGCAGCACGGGGCGGCGCTCGTCGTCCGCACCGCCTGTCCGGTCGGGCGGAGGGAGCGCGGCGACCGCGTCGACCAGGGCGCCCAGCCGGCGCGCGAGCGCGTCCGGGCCGGAGCGGCGTGCCAGGAGGAGCAGGGCCTGGAGCACGGGGCCGATGCGGTGCCGGGGCACGGGCAGCGGCCTGCGGGCCCGCTGGCGGGCGGCGCGGCGGCTGCGGCGGCGAGCGGCCGTCGAGCGCGGTGCGCGGCTCGATCCGGGGGGCGGCGGCACGTGGCCCTCGATGGCGGGCCCCCCGCCCGGCCGCGACGGCAGGGCGTCGTGCTCACCGGAGCCGCCCTCGGGCTCGTACCAGCGGTGGACGAGCGTGTGCAGGGCGGCGTCGAGGTCGAGGTGGGCGCCCTGCAGCCAGTCGGCGAACTCCTCGTGCGCGAAGCGGTAGCCGCTGCCGGCCGGGACGAGCAGGCCCTCGGTGAGGACGGCGGAGGCCCAGCCGTTGCGCCACGGGAAGAGCTCTTCGAAGGCCTCGCGCTCCAGCTCGCCCTGCCCGGGGCCGAGGCACCGCCGGGCCGCCTCGTGCACCTGCCCGGCCACGCGTGCGGCGAGCCTGCGCACCGCCGTGCCGCGCAGCGCGGGGCGGCGCCCGGCCGCCAGCCGTACGGCGATGCGCAGGCAGACCAGGTCCAGGTAGGCGGAGAAGATGTCCCAGCGGTCGGGGGGCCGGGCCCCGTCCTCGCCCGCCCGGCTGCCCGGCGCGGTGCCGTCCGGGAGCGCGGCGCGCACTTCGGAGAGCAGGCGGAGGGCGAGCGGGTGGGCGGCGTCCCCCTGGTGAATGGCGTCCGGCGGAATGCCGAACAGGGCGCGGGCCCGCTCGGCCTGCAGGGGCCCCAGGTCGGTCAGGCTGACGCAGGGCGGCAGGCTGCGCGGGGTGGCCGAGGAGGTCGACACGTGGAGCGCCTCGCGCGGGAAGAGGTCGCCCGCCGTCTCCCAGTGCTCCGGTCGGCAGGCGACGACGAGCCGGGCGGACGTCTCCTCCAGCCACTCGGCGGTCGCCGCGGTCCAGGCCGGCAGGGCGTGTGCGAGGACCGGGGGGACTTCCTCGGGGCCGTCGAGGACGACGAGGAGGGGCCGCCCCACGCGGTGCCCCAGCGTGGCCACGGCCTCCGGGGTGGCCTCTGCCGGGTCGCCCACCGTGCCGGCCGCCCCGGCGGAGGCGGTGACGATCCGGGCGGCATCCGCAAGGGCCCGCGCGATCGCGTCCCGCAGACTGCTGTCGCCCTCCTCCAGGTCGGCGCCGCGCAGCCAGAGGGTGGGAGCCGGTTCGGGGCCCCGTGCGCGCCGGGAGGCGAGCGAGAGGAGCTCGGTGGTGCGGCCCGTCCCGGGGCCTCCCACGAGGCCGAGGACGGCGGCGGCAGGGCCGTCCTCCCCGTCATCCGCGTCGTCCGGGGCGGACGGGACGCCCGGCCCGTCCGGACCCTCCAGGCCGTGCGGATCCGGAGCCGAGGCCTCGCCGGGATCCAGCGGATCGGCGGGATGGTGCGCACCGGGCAGGTCCCCGATCCAGCGTCCGCCCGGGCCGCCGCCGGGGGTGCCGCGCCAGGCGCGCGCCGGGACGGTCACCACCAGCACGCCCGGGGCCCCCGTGCCGCCCGGCGCGGGGCCGGGCTCCGGGACGGGTTCGTCGGGCGGCGGTTCGGGAGCGGGCGGACGGTCGGCGTCGTCCGGCATGCGTTCGCCGGCGTCCCCGGGGTCGGCGTCGGCGTCCGCGCGCCCGTCGGGCTCCTCGTCCGGCTCCAGGAAGCGCGTGAACTCCCTGGCGATCTCCGGCCGCTCCACGGGGTCGCGCCAGTCGCGCGCCGTGATGATCGGCCCGAGGGAGGTCGCCGTCAGCTGGAGGGCGCCCGCGAGGTTGAGGTCGGGGCCGAAGGCGGGGACGGTGGCCGCGTTGCGCTCCAGGAGGGCTGCCAGGGAGCCGTCCGGGGAGGCCGCGGCCGCCGCACGGAGCGGGATCGCGAAACCTCCGGAGCGGCGCTCCGCATGGAGCGCGGTACCGAGGACGGCGACGACTGTCCCCGTACGGGCGTCGATGACCGGGCCACCGGTCGCCTCCTCGCCGAGCCGCAGGCCGTCGCGCTCGCCCAGGGAGAGCTCCACGGCGGCGTCGAGCAGGTGGAAGCGGTCCGTGGCCGTGTAGGTGACGAGGGCCTCGCCGATGACCTGGGCGCGCTGCCAGTGGCCCGCCCGCAGCCGGACGCTCGCCCCGTCCTCGATGCGCTCCGGGGCGGCGACGGGCAGAGGGGCGACGCCGAGGCCCTCGGTACGCACCAGTGCCAGGTCGCAGCCCGGCAGGGGCGTCACCGCTTCGGCGCCCACCAGGCACGTACGGTCGCCCGGGGCCAGCAGCACCAGGCGCGCGAGGCCGTCGACGGCCTCATGGCTGGTGATCATCGTGCCGCGGTCGTCGGCGATGAAGCCCGTACCGCGCGGCCTCCCGGCGAGGTCTCTGATGCGTACCAGGAACTCGTCCACATCGGTCCGCCGACCGCTCATCCGCCGAACCTCCCCGCCGTGCACTTACCCCGACGGTAGGCAGCGGATGATCGGCAGGACCAGGTCGTCGCAGGAACGCGCCCCCTTCCGCACCCGCTGTTCACTCCGAGCGCCTGCCCAATGGAGTGAATTGTGGGAGCGGTGTGGATAGACGACCGGGAGGAAGGGGATCGTGGGGCGGGGAGCGACGGATGACGGCTCCCCGCCCCACGAAGGTGGGGCATAGGCGCCCGGCCAGCCCCGTGCAGCAATGCCGTACGCGGCCCGGTCCCGGTGTCCCTCACTCCAGAACGGCACGGGAAGCCATCCCAGAGGGGCATTGCAGGCACCCACGGCGCCCGCACAGCGTGTGCAGCGCCGCCCCGCGCCTCGTAGCCCCGCAGAGGCCGTCCTGCAGCCGGCAACAGCCCTGAGCGGCCGTCCCCGGCCCGCGCCCGGGAGGCACGGCGCCACCGCAGCCGGACGCGCACGGCGCCGACACCCCGTGGACAGCACGGCGCCGTCACACCCCGTGGACATGGCAATGCCGGGGGCACGGCGCCGCACCAAGGCGGCCGGCCGCGCCCCCGGCGGCCGGCTTCTAGCCGAAGGCCGCCAGGCTCTTCGCCCGGCCGCCCTGGTTCTCCAGCAGGAGCAGGAAGCGCCCGTCCGGACCGAAGGCCGCGATCGGCCCCGTGGTGTCGAAGAGCGGGACGCGTACCCGCACGCCGTTGGCGAGCAGGCGCGCCTGCTCCTCCGTGACGTCCCAGCGCTGGAAGGCCGCAGCGGCCGCCTCGGCGACAGGCATGATCGTCAGCTCTTCCTGGAGCTGGTCCAGCGTGCGGGCGTCGCCCAGCCCGTACGGGCCGACGCGCGTCCGCCGCAGGGCGGTGAGGTGGCCCCCCACGCCCGTGTCGGCGCCCAGGTCGCGCGCGAGGGCGCGCACGTACGTCCCGGAGGAGCAGACGACGGAGACCAGCAGGTCCTGCACGGGGGTGCCGTCCGCGGCCTCCGCGGGGGTCACCGCGTGGACGGCGAACGACGAGACGGTCACCGGCCGGGCCGGGATCTCGAAGTCCTCGCCCTCGCGCGCCCGCTTGTACGACCGCTTGCCGTCGATCTTGATCGCGCTGACCTTCGACGGCACCTGCATGATCGCGCCGGTGAGCTTGGCCACGCCCGCGTCGATCGCCTCACGGGTGACCGCGGAGGCGTCGGCCGAGGACGTGATGTCGCCCTCCGCGTCGTCCGTGACGGTGTTCTGCCCCAGGCGGATCGTCGCGACGTACTCCTTCTCGGTCAGCGCGAGGTGGCCGAGAAGCTTCGTCGCCCGCTCGATGCCGAGGACGAGGACGCCCGTCGCCATGGGGTCGAGCGTCCCCGCGTGCCCCACGCGCCGCGTCCGCGCGATGCCGCGCATCTTCGCGACGACGTCGTGCGAGGTGAAGCCGGCCGGCTTGTCGACGATGACGAGGCCGTCCGGCGGGGTCTCCTTGTGCTTCATTCGCCGGCAGCGTCCTTGTCGTCCTCGTCCTCGTCCGGCTTGCGGTACGGGTCGGCCCCGCCCGCGTACGCCGCGCCCGAGGACGCCTCGCGCACCGCGGCGTCGGAGGCCCGGGCCCGGTCGAGGAGGTCCTCGATGGTGCGGGCGTTCTCCGGCAGGGCGTCGGCCACGAACGTCAGGGTCGGCGTGAACTTGATGCCGGCCGCACGGCCGACCTCCGAGCGCAGGATGCCCTTGGCGCTCTCCAGGCCCGCGGCCGCGCTGGCGCGGTCCTCGTCATCCCCGTAGACCGTGTAGAAGACCGTAGCCTCCCGCAGGTCGCCGGTGACCCGGGTGTCCGTGATGGTCACATGCGAGCCGAGCCGCGGGTCCTTGATTCCGCGCTGCAGCTTCTGGGCGATCACCTCGCGGATGAGGTCCGCCAGCCTTTTCGCACGCGCGTTGTCGGCCACTGGTCCGTCTCCTTCTTCTTGTCCATTGTGCTTGTGGCGCCGGTGACGCGCTCAGTCGTCGTGGTCGCCGTGGAACCGCCGCCTGACCGAGAGCAGCTCCACTTCGGGACGTGCGGCGACCCAGCGCTCGCAGCGGTCCAGTAGGTCGGTGAGGTGCCCCGCGTCCCCGGAGACCGCCGCCAGGCCGATCGTCGCCCGGCGGTAGAGGTCCTGGTCGCCGACCTCCGCCACGCTCACCGCGTACTTGCGGTGCAGCTCGGCGACGATCGGGCGGACGACGGAGCGCTTCTCCTTCAGCGACCGTACGTCGCCGAGGAGGAGGTCGAAGGACAGAGTCCCTGCATACATGCGTGACGGGTGAAGCCCACCCGGGAGGCGTGAGGTCCAGCTGTGGTGTAGGGCTCTTCGAACCGTACACGCAACGGCCGGGGCCGATCGACGGAATATGCTCCGCCGACCGGCCCCGGGGTCGAGCTATGCGATTCAGCCGCGCGGCTTCTCGCGCATCTCGTACGTCGCGATGACGTCGTCGATCTTGATGTCGTTGAAGTTTCCGAGGTTGATACCGCCCTCGAAGCCTTCGCGGATCTCGGTGACGTCGTCCTTGAAGCGACGCAGACCGACGATGTTGAGCTCCTCCGCGATGACCTTGCCGTCGCGGATGAGGCGCGCCTTGGTGTTGCGCTTGACCTCGCCGGAGCGGATGAGAACACCCGCGATGTTGCCCAGCTTGGACGAGCGGAAGATCTCGCGGATCTCCGCCGTACCCAGCTCGACCTCTTCGTACTCCGGCTTCAGCATGCCCTTGAGGGCCGCCTCGATCTCCTCGATCGCCTGGTAGATGACCGAGTAGTACCGGACGTCGACGCCCTCGCGCTCGGCCATCTGCGTGGCACGGCCCTCGGCGCGGACGTTGAAGCCGATGACGATCGCGTCGGAGCCGGTCGCCAGGTTGATGTCGGACTCGGTGACCGCACCCACACCACGGTGCAGGATCCGGATCTCGACCTCTTCGCCGACGTCGAGCTGGAGCAGCGAGGACTCGAGAGCCTCCACCGAACCGGACGCGTCGCCCTTGATGATGATGTTGAGGTCCTGCACCAGGCCGGCCTTGAGCACCTTGTCGAGGTCCTCGAGGGACACCCGGCGGGTGCGCTTGGCGAAGGCGGCGTTGCGCTCACGCGCAGCGCGCTTCTCGGCGATCTGGCGAGCCGTGCGGTCCTCGTCGACGACGAGGAAGTTGTCGCCGGCGCCCGGGACGTTGGTGAGACCGAGGACGAGGACGGGGGTCGACGGACCCGCTTCCTCGACGTTCTGGCCCTTGTCGTCGAGCATGGCGCGGACACGGCCGTAGGCGTCACCGGCGACCATCGTGTCACCGACGCGGAGGGTACCGCGCTGGACGAGCACGGTGGCCACGGCGCCGCGGCCACGGTCGAGGTGGGCCTCGATCGCGATGCCCTGCGCGTCCTGCTCCGCGTTGGCGCGCAGGTCGAGCGCAGCGTCGGCGGTGAGGACGACGGCCTCGAGCAGCTTGTCGATGTTCAGACCCTGCTTGGCGGAGATGTCGACGAACATCGTGTCGCCGCCGTACTCCTCGGCCACCAGACCGAACTCGGTGAGCTGACCGCGCACCTTCGTCGGGTCGGCGCCCTCGACGTCGATCTTGTTGACCGCGACCACGATCGGCACGTCGGCCGCCTTGGCGTGGTTCAGGGCCTCGATCGTCTGCGGCATGACACCGTCGTTGGCCGCCACCACGAGGATCGCGATGTCGGTCGACTTGGCACCACGGGCACGCATGGCGGTGAACGCCTCGTGACCCGGGGTGTCGATGAAGGTGATCTTGCGCTCTTCGTCGTTGACGTCGGTGGAGACCTGGTAGGCACCGATGTGCTGGGTGATGCCACCGGCCTCGCCCGCGACCACGTTGGTCTTGCGGATCGCGTCGAGGAGTCGCGTCTTACCGTGGTCGACGTGACCCATGACGGTCACGACCGGCGGACGCGCGACGAGCATCTCCTCGCCGCCCTCGTTCTCACCGAACTCGATGTCGAAGGACTCGAGCAGCTCGCGGTCCTCCTCCTCGGGGCTGACGATCTGAACGGTGTAGTTCATCTCGCCGCCGAGGAGCTGCAGCGTCTCGTCCGAGACGGACTGCGTGGCCGTGACCATCTCGCCGAGGTTCATCATCACGGCGACGAGCGACGCCGGGTTGGCGCCGATCTTCTCCGCGAAGTCGGTGAGGGACGCACCGCGCGACAGGCGAATGCTCTCGCCGTTGCCGCGAGGCAGCATCACGCCGCCCACGGACGGGGCCTGCATGGCCTCGTACTCCTGGCGCCGCTGACGCTTGGACTTGCGGCCACGACGCGCCGGACCGCCGGGACGGCCGAAGGCGCCCTGCGTGCCGCCACGGGCACCCGGACCGCCGGGACGGCCACCGAAACCGGGACGACCGCCGCCGAAGCCGCCGCCGCCACCGGGGCCACCGCCACCGGGACGACCGGCGAAGCCGCCGCCGCCACCACCGGGACGACCGCCGCCGCCGGGACCGGCCGGACGACCGGCGAAGCCCGGACGACCGGCACCGCCGCCGGGACGACCGGCACCGCCGCCGGGACCGCGACCGCCGCCACCGGGGCCCGGACGCGGGCCGGCAGCCGGACGCTGCGGCATCATGCCCGGGTTCGGGCGGTTGCCGGAGGGAGCGCCACCGGGACGCGGGGCGCCACCGGGGGCACCCTGCGGACGGGGCATGCCGCCCGGGGTCGGACGGGCGCCGCCCGGACCCTGCGGACGGGGGGCACCGCCGGGACCGCCCTGCGGACGCGGAGCGCCCGGGGCACCCTGACCACCGGGGCGCGGTGCGCCACCGGGACGGGGGGCCTGCGGACGGGCCATGCCCGTGGAGCCACCGGAGGTGAAGGGGTTGTTGCCCGGACGGGGACCGGCCGGACGGGCGCCACCGGGACGCGGGGCACGCTCGCCCGCACCACCGGGACGCGGGGCGCGCTCGGGGCGGCCGCCGTCACGCTGGCCGGCGGGACCCGGACGGGCACCACTGGGGCGCGGGCCGGGGGTGGCGCCGGGACGCGGCGCGGCCGGACGCTCGGTGGCCGGGC
The DNA here is from genome assembly GCF_001445655.1 of Streptomyces roseifaciens. Classification (NCBI taxonomy): domain Bacteria; kingdom Bacillati; phylum Actinomycetota; class Actinomycetes; order Kitasatosporales; family Streptomycetaceae; genus Streptomyces; species Streptomyces roseifaciens. The sequence continues at coordinate 3,152,499 of NZ_LNBE01000004.1, read as the reverse complement.
GCTCGGCAGCCGGACGCTCCGTGGCCGGCGCGGAGAACTCCGCGGCTGGCACCGGGGTGACCGGGGCGGGCTTGGCCGGAGCCGCCGGAGCAGGCTTCGGGCCCGGGCGCGGGCCGGGAGTCGGCGCGGCCTGGGACGGCTTGGGGGCAGCTGCCTCCGCCGCCGGCTTGGGGGCGGCGGGACGGGGCGCACCCGGAGTGGGGGCACCCGGCTTGGGGGCCGCGGACTTGCGCGGCGCCGCGGGCTTCGCACCGGGCTTGCCGGCGCCGCCGGGTCCCTGCAGTGCGTCAGTCAGTTTGCGGACAACCGGCGCCTCGATCGTCGAGGACGCCGAACGGACGAATTCACCAAGTTCTTGGAGCTTGGCCATGACGACCTTGCTCTCCACTCCGAACTCCTTGGCGAGTTCGTATACCCGGACCTTAGCCACTTCGCTCCTTCTAGGTCCGGGGTGTCCACCGGACCGTCGCTACTTCATGGGCGTACTCATCGCGTACTCATCGAGTGCTCATCGCAATCTCGACCTACTTCCAACTCGCGAGGTACCTGACCGCACGGTTACCCGTGCCGTGCTTCTTACAGTGGGGCCATACCCCGCAGACGCGGGGCCGAACTACTGCTGTTCGATCTGTTCGATGTACCGGCGGAGCTCCGCCGTATCGAGCGGCCCCGGGCTTTTCAAGGCCCTGGGAAACGCCCGGCGGCGGACCGCCAGGTCGAGACAGACCAGTGTGGGGTGCACGGAGGCACCCCGGCCGGGCAGCGTACCGCGAGGGTCGGGGACGCAGGCGCCCTCGACCATCACGATCCGCAGCAGATCGCCCTTGGCCGCTCGCTCCCGGCATCCCACACAGGTTCGCTCAGGGCATGCGCGGGCATGCGTCCGGCCAGACACTCTTCAGTCTACCTCCCCGCGCCCACCCCACCCCTGGGGGGCAGTGATCGGGCACGTATGCGTTTCGGCCACGATGCCGGGACCCGCGCAGGCGGGCCCCGGTGTCGTGAACGTGATCAGGCTCGACCGGATTCCCGGTCGGGCTGCTCAGTGTCCGGGCGGATGTCGATGCGCCACCCGGTGAGGCGCGCGGCCAGGCGGGCGTTCTGCCCCTCCTTGCCGATGGCCAGCGACAGCTGGTAGTCGGGCACGGTCACCCGGGCGGAGCGCGCGGCGAGGTCCACGACCTCGACCTTGCTCACCCGCGCGGGGGACAGCGCGTGCGCCACCAGCTCGGCGGGGTCGTCCGACCAGTCGACGATGTCGATCTTCTCGCCGTGCAGCTCGGCCATGACGTTGCGGACCCGGCCGCCCATGGGGCCGATGCAGGCGCCCTTGGCGTTGAGGCCCGACCGCGTGGAGCGGACCGCGATCTTCGTGCGGTGACCGGCCTCACGGGCGATGGCGGCGATCTCCACCGAGCCGTCCGCGATCTCCGGCACCTCGAGGGCGAAGAGCTTCTTGACCAGATTCGGGTGGGTGCGCGAGAGCGTGACGGACGGACCGCGCACGCCCTTCGCCACCCGTACGACGTACGTGCGCAGGCGCGTGCCGTGCTTGTACTCCTCGCCGGGGACCTGCTCCTGCACCGGCAGGATGGCCTCCAGCTTGCCGATGTCCACGAGGACGTTCTTCGGGTCCTTGCCCTGCTGGACGATGCCCGCGACGACGTCGCCCTCACGGCCCGCGAACTCACCGAAAGTGATCTCGTCCTCGGCGTCGCGCAGACGCTGGAGGATGACCTGCTTGGCGGTGGTCGCGGCGATCCGGCCGAAGCCGGACGGCGTGTCGTCGAACTCGCGGGGCTCCTCGCCCTCCTCCAGGTCCTGCGGGTCCTCCTTGGCCCACACCGTCACGTGGCCGGTGCCGCGGTCCAGCTCCACGCGGGCGCGGCGGCGGCTCCCCTCGGTGCGGTGGTAGGCGATGAGGAGGGCCGACTCGATCGCCTCGACCAGCAGGTCGAAGGAGATCTCCTTCTCTCGCACCAGACCCCGCAGGGCACTCATGTCGATGTCCACGGCTACGCCTCCTCTTGGCTCTCGTCGGTTTCGCCGGCGGCCTCTGCCGCCGCGCCCGCGGTCTTCTCCGCGGCCTTACGGTTGAACTCGATCTCCACGCGGGCCTTCGCGATCTCGCCGAAGGCCAGTCGCCGGGAGGTGGGCTTGCGGCCCTTCACCCCGGGGACCTCCAGGTCCAGCCCCTCGTCGTCCACGGCGACGATGCGCGCCACGAGCTCGCCGCCCTCGGTGAGCTGCGCCTTGATCAGACGGCCGGTGGCACGCACGTAGTGCCGGTGCTCGGTGAGGGGGCGGTCGGCACCGGGGGAGGTGACTTCCAGGACGTACGGGGCGCCGCCCATGGCGTCCGTCTCGTCGAGCTTCTCGGAGACGGCGCGGCTGACTTCAGCGCACTCGTCCAGCTCGACGCCCGCATCGGAGTCCACCACGATGCGCAGCACACGCCGCTTGCCCGCCGCGGTCACCTCGATCTCTTCCAGATCCAGCTCCCGCGCGCTCACGAGAGGGGCCAGCAGCTCGCGCAGCCGCTCGCTCTGGGTGGTGCTCATCCGGGTGACTCCTCGGCCGCGTGTGCTGTTGTGGGAAAGTCGCGTGTCAGGTCAAAGCCTATCTGTTCCGGCAGCCGACTGACGATTCGGTGCCTCGTCCGCGGCCGCCGGGTTGCGCGCCGGTACGCTCACGTGCGGTGATCATGACCGGACCGGCGGAAAGAGGATCGTGGCGTTCACGACGACGACGCGGGGCCCGGCCGGCCCGCACCGACGCAGGGTACTGGCAGGGGGCGCCGCGGTTCTGCTGAGCGCCGGCTCCGGGGCGCTGCTCACCGGCTGTTCGGGCGCCTCCGGGGCGCCCTCGGGGCCTTCGGCAGCGGAGCGCCTGCGCGCCGTGGCGGGGCGCGACTCCGCGCAGCTGCTGGCGCGCTACGACGCGACGATCGCGGCGCACGGGGCGCTCGCGGAGCGGCTGCGGCCGCTGCGGGAGGAAGTGGCGCGCCATGCGGAGGCTTTCGGCGCGCCGCGGGGGGCGTCGGGCGTGCCGCGGGGGGCGACGGCTCCGGCCCCGTCCGGCTCCCCGGACTCGTCCGGATCCCCGGATTCCTCAGCCTCTTCGGTTCCTTCAGCCTCCTCTGAGTCGTCCGAACCGTCGGAGCCGTCCGAGCCGACTGAGTCGTCGCCCTCCGGGTCGTCGTCTCCGGAGACTCCGCGGGCGTCCGCCTCAGGCGCGTCCGCTTCCGCACGTACGGACGGCGTTCCGGGTGACGAGAAGGCCGCCCTGGCTGCACTGGCCGACGCCGAACGGCGCACCGCGGACAGCCGTACCAAGGCCCTCGGCTCCGCCCCGCCCGAACTGGCCCGGCTGCTCGCCTCCGTGGCCGCCGCGGGTGCGGCCCACGCATACCTGCTCAGGAGTGACGCATGACGGAGGACGCATGACGGAGACGGCGAGCCCCAAGGCTCCCAAGGACCCCGCCGTGCGGCAGGCCCTGCGCGCGGCCCAGGCCGCGCTCGGGGCCGAACACGCCGCGGTGTACGGCTACGGGGTCGTCGGCGCGCGCGTGGCGCAGGAGCGGGCGGCGGAGGCGCGCGAGGCATACGACGCGCACCGCGCGCGACGGGATGCGATGAGCCGGGCGGTACGGGACCTGGGCGGCGTGCCCGAGGCGGCGGCCGCCGGGTACGCGCTGCCGTTCACCGTCTCGGATGCGGACGCCGCCGTGCGGCTGGCGGCGGAGCTGGAGGCGCGCGTCGCGGCCGTGTACGCCGATCTCGTGGCCGCCGCCGGCGGTGACCTGCGGCTCGAGGCCGCGGGCGGGCTGCGTGAGGCGGCAGTGCGCGCGGTGCGCTGGCGCGGTGGCGGCGTAGCCTTCCCTGGGCTCACGGAGCGTACGGCTCCGGGTAGGCCCAGCAGTTCACCCGAACGCCCCTGACCGGCAAGGACGAAAAGGACAGCACAGGGATATGAGCAACGCCGACGACCGCTTCGCACCACCGGAGCGGCTGGTGCGGACCCTGGGCTCCGGGCCGGCGGACGGGGCGGGGCGCCAGTGGCTCGCCTCGCTACCGGAGCAGGTGCACGAGTTCGCGGAGCGCTGGGAGCTGACCCCGGAGCGGGTGCACGAACCGGGCGGACGGAGCAGCGTCGTCGTCCTCGCGCACCGGGCCGACGGCACGGGTGCCGTACTGAAGCTGGAAGTGCCGGGCGAGGCCGCCGCGCTGGAACGCGCAGCGCTGGCGCACTGGAACGGCCTGGGGGCGGTCCGGGTGCTGCAGGCGGAGCCCGAGGAGGGTGCGCTCCTCCTGGAGCGGCTGCGGGCCGATGTGAGCCTGCGGTCCCTGGCGGAGGCGAAGGCCGTCCTGGAGGCGACGGCGACGCTGCAGCGCCTCTGGGTGCGTCCGGCGGATGACCACCCGTTCACTTCGGTGGCCGACCACACGTTTCGTCTCGCGGGCGTCATGCGGGAGCAGCGCGGGGAGCCATGGGCGGCAGACGCGCGGGCCGTCGTCGACGAGGCCCTGGAGCTGCGGGACGCGCTGACGGCCGACGCCGGCACCGAGGAGCCGGCGTCGTTGCTGCACGGTCGCTACCAGCAGGGCAAGGTGCTCGCCGGGGAGCGGGCCCCGTGGCTGGCCGTCGGCCCCAGGCCGCTGGTGGGCGAGCGGGCCTACGACTTGGCGTGGCTCGCCCGTGACCGGGTCGACACGCTGATGGCCTCCCCCGGGGCCGCAGCCATCGCCCGGCGGCGTGTGGCCAAGCTCGCCGACGCCCTGGACGTCGACCGCGACCGGCTGCGCGGCTGGACCCTCTTCCGCACGGCGGAGGCGGGCATGCGCGAACTCGCCTCCGGGGCGCGCGCACGGGGCGAACTCCTGCTGGAGTTCGCGGGGATGCTCTGACGGCGTTCCCGCCCCATGCGGTGCGGACGGGCCGCCCCATGCGCATCCAGCATCCGCCCCATGCATGTCCCGCCCCGGCCCCATGCGGTACGGGTATACCCCGCCCCATGTGGCTGGGGTGTGTCCCGCCCCATGCGGCTCGCGTCGCCGCCCCATGCGGCCGGGGCACGGGGCCCCGGCCGTGTCCGGCGAACCGTCAGCCGCGCGCGCTCAGCCGCTCGATCGCCTCGGCGACCGGCAGCTCCTCACGGGCGCCCGTGCGCCGGTCCTTCAGCTCGACGAGCCCCTGGGGCGCCCCGCGGCCGACCACCAGGATCTCCGGGATGCCGATCAGCTCGGCGTCGGTGAACTTCACGCCCGGGGAGACGCCGGTGCGGTCGTCGACGAGGACACGGACGCCTGCCGAGCCCAGCTTGTCCGCGAGCTCCAGGGCGAGTTCGGTCTGGACCGCCTTGCCGGCGGCGACGATGTGCACGTCCGCGGGGGCGACCTCACGGGGCCAGCACAGGCCGGACTCGTCGTGCGTCTGCTCGGCGAGGGCCGCCACGGCGCGGGAGACGCCGATGCCGTACGAACCCATGGTGACGCGGACCGGCTTGCCGTTCTGCCCGAGGACGTCGAGCCCGAAGGCGTCGGCGTACTTGCGGCCCAGCTGGAAGATGTGGCCGATTTCGATCGCCCGGCCGATCTCCAGTCCCGCGCCGCAGCGGGGGCAGGGGTCGCCCGGCTCGACCACGACCACGTCGAGGTACCGGTCCACCTCGAAGTCCCGTCCGCAGACCACGTTGCGGGCGTGCTTGCCGGGCTTGTTGGCGCCGGTGATCCACGCGGTGCCGGGCGCCACGCGCGGGTCGGCGAGGTAGCGCAGCTTGATCCCCTGGGGGCCGACGTAGCCCCGTACGAGGTCGGGCCGGTCCGCGAAGTCCTCGGCGGTGACCAGCTCGACGACGGCGGGCGCCAGGTGCTCCCCCAGCTTGCCGAGGTCGACCTCGCGGTCGCCGGGCACGCCGACGGCGGTGATCTCGCCGTCGACCTTGACGAGGAGGTTCTTCAGCGTCGCGGAGGCCGGCACGCCGAGGTGGGCCGCGAGGGTCTCGATGGTGGGCGTGTCGGGCGTGTCCAGCTCCTCGACGGCCCCGTGGCCCGCGGGGTCGGAGGGGGTCACGGCCACGGTGACGGCTTCGGTGTTGGCGGCGTAGTCGCAGCTGGGGCAGTCCACGAAGGTGTCCTCGCCGGCTGCTGCGGGCGCCAGGAACTCCTCGGACGCGGAGCCGCCCATGGCGCCCGAGACGGCGGAGACGACGCGGTAGTCGAGGCCCAGGCGCTCGAAGATGCGGGTGTACGCCTCGCGGTGCAGGCGGTAGGACTCGGCGAGCCCCTCGTCGGTGGTGTCGAAGGAGTAGGAGTCCTTCATCTGGAACTCGCGCCCGCGCAGCACGCCGGAGCGGGGCCGGGCCTCGTCGCGGTACTTGGTCTGGATCTGGTAGAGGATCACGGGCAGGTCCTTGTAGGACGTGCACTGGTCCTTGACCGTGAGGGTGAAGATCTCCTCGTGCGTGGGGCCGAGCAGGTAGTCGGCGCCCTTGCGGTCCTTGAGGCGGAACAGGAGGTCGCCGTACTCCTCCCAGCGCCCGCTCGCCTCGTAGGGCTCCTTGGGCAGCAGGGCGGGCAGCAGGACCTCCTGGCCGCCGATGGCGTCCATCTCCTCCCGCACCACGCGCGAGACGTTCTCCAGCACCTTCTTGCCGAGCGGCAGCCAGGTCCAGACACCGGCGGACGAGCGTCGGACGTACCCGGCGCGGACCAGCAGCTTGTGGCTGGCGGTCTCCGCGTCGGCCGGGTCGTCGCGCAGTGTCTTCAGCAGCGTGGTGGACATGCGCTGGACATGGGCCATCGTTGGTCTCCTGGCGGGGCGTAGGGAATGGTCAGGAGATTAGCGGCAGCCCGGTGCTCCGCTGAAACGAGTTCTCGCGCCGGGCGGCCCGCACGGCCCCTCCCTGCGGCCCCGTGCCTCACCCCAGCAGCGGCAGCGGGGCCCCCATCACCACGTACGGGCTCTGCGCGCTGGGGAAGTGCACGGGGCGCGCCAGGTCGCGGTAGCCGAGCCTGCGGTAGAGGCCGCGGGCGGGGGACTCGGTGTCGATGGCGGAGAGGATCGAGCGCGGCTCGGCGGCGCAGTCGGTGATGGTGGTGATGAGTGCCCGGCCGATGCCCTGTTTCTGGAAGTCGGGGTGGACGTGCAGCTCCGTGATGACGAAGGAGTCGTCGAGCCAGCCTTCGCTGCCCGTGGCGCGCAGGTAGGGCTCGACCACGCCCGACCACCAGTGGCTGCGGTCGTTGGGCATCCCGTAGACGAAGCCGACGAGGCGCCCACCGTGGGTGGTCGCCCCGAGCGCACGCGCACCGCGGGAGGCGAGGTGGCGCAGCACGATGTGCCGCCGGACGGCGACCTCTTCCGCGGTGAGCCCGAAGGCCAGTGCCTGCACGGCCAGCGCGTCGTCGACCCGCGCGGCGAGGTCGAGCGGCCCGACCACGATGTCATCCATGCGGGGAGGCTACCCGCACGCTCCCCGCGAGCGGTGGCCGGCGGCTCAGAACAGCACGCTCATGAACGCGCCGGTCTCCTCGAAGCCCACGCGCCGGTAGGCGGCCCGGGCGGCGGTGTTGTAGTCGTTCACGTAGAGGCTGACGACGGGCGACACCTCGGCGAGGGCGTAGCGCAGGACGGCCGCCATGCCGGTCACGGACAGGCCGCGGCCGCGGCACTCGGGGGCGACCCAGACACCCTGGATCTGGCAGGCGCGGGGCGTCGCGGCGCCGATCTCGGCCTTGAAGACGACGCGGCCGTCCTCGATGCGGGCGAAGGAGCGGCCGGAGCCCACGAGCTCGGCGACGCGGGCCTGGTAGAGGAGCCCGCCGTCCCCGGCGAGCGGGGAGACGCCGACCTCTTCGGTGAACATGGCGACACAGGCCGGCATGATCACTTCCATCTCGTCCTTGCGGATGCGGCGGACGAGGGGGTCGGGTTCGACGTCGGCGGGCATGGAGCGGGTGACCATGAGGGGCTGGTGGCCGCGGACCTCGCGCGCGGGGCCCCAGTGGGGCTCGAGGAGCGACCAGAGCGCGGACGTGGCCTCCGCGGGGCCCACGATGGAGGAGCAGCGGCGCCCTGCGCGGCGCGCGCGGTCGGCGAAGGCCCGTACGGCCTCGGGGCCCGCGCAGATGGGGACGAGGTTGGCGCCGGCGTAGCAGAGGGACTCGAGGCGGCCGCCCGAGTACCAGCCCCACATCTCGCCGCCGAGCCGCCAGGGGTCGAGGCCCGCGACCTGGACGCGGGCGGCGACGAAGGCGTTGGCGACGGGGTCGCGGTCGAGGACGTCGAGGGCGGCCTCGATGTCACCGGGCTCCAGGACCTTGGTGGTGGTCGTCGTCAGCACGTGTGGATTTGCCTCACCGTCGCGGGGCCCGAGGCCGGAGGAACAGGTCTTGGAACTGTACCTCCCAGCCTCCTGGACGCACTCCCCTTGCGGCCGCACGGGGCGGGAAGCAACGGTGCCCCGCCCCGTGCCGGACGGGGCGGGGCACCGAGGGCTCCGCGGGGTTGCCCGGGCGCACGGGGCGCGGGGCGGCAGGGTCAGCCGGCGACGCTGATCTTGGGCTCGCCGGAGGCGACGCCGTCCTTCTCCATCTGCTCGGCGATCTTCAGTGCTTCCTCGATGAGGGTCTCCACGATCTTCGACTCCGGCACGGTCTTGATGACCTCGCCCTTGACGAAGATCTGCCCCTTGCCGTTGCCCGAGGCGACACCCAGGTCGGCCTCACGGGCCTCACCCGGACCGTTGACGACGCAGCCCATCACCGCGACGCGCAGCGGCACCTCCATGCCCTCCAGGCCGGCGCTGACCTGGTCGGCGAGCTTGTACACGTCCACCTGCGCACGACCGCAGGACGGGCAGGAGACGATCTCCAGGCGGCGCTGGCGCAGGCCCAGGGACTCCAGGATCTGCATGCCGACCTTGATCTCCTCCGCCGGCGGCGCCGACAGCGAGACGCGGATGGTGTCGCCGATGCCCTCCGACAGCAGCGCACCGAACGCCACCGCGGACTTGATCGTGCCCTGGAACGCCGGGCCGGCCTCGGTCACGCCCAGGTGCAGCGGGTAGTCGCACTGCGCCGCCAGCTGACGGTACGCATTGACCATCACCACCGGGTCGTTGTGCTTGACCGAGATCTTGATGTCGCGGAAACCGTGCTCCTCGAAGAGCGAGGCCTCCCACAGCGCCGACTCCACCAGCGCCTCGGGCGTCGCCTTGCCGTACTTCTGCAGCAGGCGGCGGTCCAGCGACCCCGCGTTCACGCCGATACGGATCGGGGTGCCCGCGTCGGAGGCCGCCTTGGCGATCTCCTTGACCTTGTCGTCGAACTGCTTGATGTTGCCCGGGTTCACACGGACCGCGGCGCAGCCGGCGTCGATCGCGGCGAAGACGTACTTCGGCTGGAAGTGGATGTCCGCGATGACAGGGATCTGCGACTTCTTCGCGATGACGGGGAGCGCGTCCGCGTCGTCCTGCGTGGGGCAGGCCACACGCACGATCTGGCAGCCCGACGCCGTCAGCTCCGCGATCTGCTGGAGCGTGGCGCCGATGTCCGACGTTCTGGTCGTGGTCATCGACTGCACCGAAACGGGCGCGTCGCCTCCGACGGCCACGGAGCCGACCTGGATCTTGCGGCTGACCCGGCGGTCGGCGAGCTTGATCGGAACGGAAGGCATTCCAAGCGAAATCGCAGTCATGTGGCGAGCAACCCCAAGGTGTGAATCAAGGTCCCGAGATCGGCGGGCTCCGCTTCGAGATTACGGCACCCGATCCGTTCGAAGCACATCCCACCGCGGAGACCCCTCAAACGCAGACGACCGGCCACACACTGCGGCCGGTCGCCACAAACGGGCGTTTGTCCACACATCGCGCTAGGTGAGCCGAACCGGATTCACCACGTCCGCGATGAGGACGAGAAGAGTGAAGCAGATGAAGATTCCCGCCACCACATAGGCGACCGGCATCAGCTTCGCCACGTCGAACGGACCGGGGTCGGGGCGGCGGAACACCTTCGCGAAGGCACGCCGTACGGATTCCCACAGGGCCCCGGCGATGTGCCCGCCGTCCAGCGGCAGCAGGGGCAGCATGTTGAACAGGAACAGCGACAGGTTGAAGCCCGCGACCAGGAACAGCATGGTGGCGATCTGCTGCGACGGCGGGATGTCGAGGTTGAACACCTCGCCGCCGACCCGCGCCGCGCCGACGACGCCCATCGGGGAGTCCGCCTTGCGCTCGCCGCCGTCGAAGGCGGCGTTCCACAGGTCGGGGACCTTGCTCGGCAGGGCGATCAGCGACTCGACGCCGGACTGCACCATGTCGCCCATACGGTCGACGGACTGGCCGAAGGTCTGCGGCACGACGCCCGTGGCGGGCGCGAAGCCGAGGAAGCCGGCCGTCACGTACTGCCCCTTGATGGGCACGCCCTTGCCGTCGTACTTCTGGACCTGGTTGGAGATCAGGTTCGCGTTCAGGGTCTTGCGGACGCCGTCCCGCTCGACGGTGACCGTGGCGGGGCCGGTGGTCTTGCGGATCTCCTTCTGGAGCGTGGCCCAGTCGTTCGTGCGGTGCCCGTTGAACGCCACGATCTTGTCGCGCGGCTTGAGGCCGGCGGCCTTGGCCGGGGAGTCCGGATTGCCCTTGCCGCACTTGTCCGTCTGGGCGCTGGCCGCGACGACGCAGTCGGAGACGGTGGAGACGGTCGTGGTCTGCGTGTTGATCCCGAAGGACATCATCACGCCGAGGAAGATCACGACGGCCAGGACGAGGTTCATGAACGGCCCGGCGAACATCACGATGACGCGCTTCCACGGCTTGCGCGTGTAGAAGAGCCGGGAATCGTCGCCGGGCTGGAGCTCCTCGAAGGCGGCCGAGCGGGCGTCCTCGATCATGCCGCGCCACGGCGAGGTGGAACGGGCGGCGATCCGGCCGTCCGCGCCGGGCGGGAACATTCCGATCATGCGGATGTAGCCGCCGAGCGGGATGGCCTTGATGCCGTACTCGGTCTCGCCCTTCTTCCGCGAGAAGATCGTCGGCCCGAAGCCGACCATGTACTGCGGCACGCGGATACCGAAGAGCTTCGCGGTCGACAGGTGGCCCAGCTCGTGCCAGGCGATCGAGAAGAGCAGGCCCACCACGAAGACGACTATCCCGAGGACCGTCATCAGTGTCGTCATGCGCGGGCCTCCGAGGTCGCCTTCGCGGTACGGGCCGCCGGGGCCGTCCGCGCTGCCAGTTCACGGGCCCGGGCTCGTGCCCAGGCCTCCGCTTCCAAGACGTCCGCGACGGTGAGGCGGGTTCCCGTGGTGGGCGTGCCGTGTTCCGCCACCACCTCCGCGACCGTATCGACAATCCCGTTGAACGGCAGCCCGCCCGCGAGGAAGGCGTCGACGCACTCCTCGTTGGCCGCGTTGAAGACGGCGGGCGCCGTGCCCCCGAGCTCGCCTACGTGCCGGGCGAGGCCGACCGACGGGAAGGCCTCCTCGTCGAGCGGGAAGAACTCCCAGGTGGAGGCCGTGGACCAGTCGAAGGACGGGGCCGCGTCCGGGATCCGCTCCGGCCAGCCCAGGCCGATGGCGATGGGGCCGCGCATGTCCGGCGGGGTGGCCTGGGCCAGCGTGGAGCCGTCCACGAACTCCACCATCGAGTGGACGTAGGACTGCGGGTGGACGACGACCTCGATGCGCTCGAACGGGATGTCGTACAGCAGGTGCGCCTCGATGACCTCCAGGCCCTTGTTGACCAGGGTCGCGGAGTTGATCGTGATCACCGGCCCCATGGACCAGGTCGGGTGCGCGAGCGCGTCCTCGCGGGTCACGGAGGCCAGCTCGGCCTTCGTACGGCCCCGGAAGGGCCCGCCCGAGGCCGTGACGACCAGCTTGCGGACTTCGGCGCGCGTGCCGCCCAACAGCGCCTGGAAGAGCGCGGCGTGCTCGGAGTCCACGGGGATGATCTGGCCGGGCTTGGCAAGCGCCTTGACCAGCGGGCCGCCGACGATCAGCGACTCCTTGTTGGCCAGCGCGAGCGTCCGGCCGGCCTCCAGGGCCGCCAGGGTCGGCGCCAGGCCGATCGAGCCGGTGATGCCGTTCAGGACGGTGTGGCACTCGCTCCGCGCCAGCTCGGTGGCCGCCTCGGGCCCCGCCAGGATCTCGGGCAGCGGCTCCGCCCCGTACAGCGCCGCCAGCGCCTCGCGCAGCGCGGGCACCGTCTCCTCCCGGGCGACGGCGACGGTGCGCACCCGCAGCTGCCGCGCCTGCTCGGCGAGGAGCCCCACGCGGCCGCCGGCGGCCGACAGGCCGGTCACCCGGAACCTGTCGGGGTTGCGGAGCACGAGGTCGATGGCCTGGGTCCCGATCGAGCCGGTGGAACCGAGGATCACGATCTCGCGCGGTTCGCCCGCGGCGGTGGGGGCGGAGTAGCGCAGATGCGGGTCAGCGAGGGAGTCCGTCATGGGCTCATTGTTGCGTCTTCCGACCGGAGAGCGGACAGGGAGCCCCCGTCCGCCCCTCGGTGGGGAGGCGTGGGCAGGGGGCGGGCGGGTTTGCCCGCATGGGGCGGGGCGGAGCCGCATGGGGCGGTGGACGCGCGCGCATGGGGCGGGAGCGGGCGCCGCATGGGGCGGGGAGGTACCCGCACGGGGCGGAAGCCATTCCCTGCACGGGGCGGAAGTACCCTCTTCCCCGCATGGGGCGGGAAAGCCCCCCGCAGGGCGCTGCCCCGCGTGGGGCGGAGAGCACCCCGCACGGGGCGGACGGCGCCGCGCGCGGGGCGGCGGTCTCAGCGGATGGGGCGGTGGACGTTGTCCGTCTTGGCCGGGCCGGGGGTGGCGTCCGCGATCCAGGGGCCGTCGCCGCTGGGGTCGAGGATGCCGGCCTCGAGCCACTCGTACGCCCCGGACATCACTCCGGAGACGACCTTGCGGTCGAGGTCGTCGGTGTTCGTCCACAGCCGCCCGAAGAGCTCCTCCGTGCGGATCCTGGCCTGCCGGCAGAAGGCATCGGCGAGCTCGTACGCTTCCGCACCGTGCTCGCCCTCGGCACGCAGCCGCTCCGCACGGACGCACGCCGCGCTCATCGCGAAGAGCTCCGCGCCGATGTCGACGATGCGCCCGAGGAAGCCCTGCTTGGTCTCCATGCGGCCCTGCCAGCGCGACATGGCGTAGAAGGTGGAGCGGGCGAGTTTGCGCGAGGAGCGCTCGACGTAGCGCAGGTGGGTGGCGAGGTCGCGGTGGCCCGAAGGGTGGAATTCCGCGTAGGTGCGCGGGAGCTGCCCGGGGCCGGCGACCAGCTTGGGCAGCCAGCGGGCGTAGAAGCCCCCTGCGCGGGCCCCTGCGCGGGCTTTGTCGCCCAGGGACTTGTCCGGGTCGATGAGGTCGCCCGCGACCGAGAGGTGGGCGTCCACGGCCTCGCGGGCGATCAGCAGGTGCATGATCTCCGTGGAGCCCTCGAAGATGCGGTTGATGCGCGCATCGCGCAGCATCTGCTCGGCGGGGACGGCGCGCTCGCCCCGTGCGGCGAGCGAGGCGGCGCTCTCGTAGCCCCGTCCGCCGCGGATCTGCACGAGTTCGTCGGTCATCAGCCAGGCCATCTCGCTGGCGTACAGCTTCGCGAGGGCGGCCTCGATGCGGATGTCGTTGCGGTTCTCGTCGGCCATCTGGCCGGAGAGGTCGAGGACGGCCTCCAGGGCGAAGGTGGTCGCCGCGATGAAGGCGATCTTCGATCCGACCGCCTCGTGCTTGGCGATGGACTTGCCCCACTGCTCGCGCGCCGTGGACCACTCACGGGCGATCTTCAGCGCCCACTTGCCGCCGGCGACGCACATGGCGGGGATGGACAGCCGTCCGGTGTTGAGCGTCGTCAGAGCGATCTTGAGCCCTGAGCCCTCCGGGCCGATGCGGTTGGCGGCGGGGACGCGCACCTGGTGGAGACGGGTGACGCCGTTCTCGATGCCCCGCAGGCCCATGAAGGCATTGCGGCGCTCGACGGTGACGCCCTCTGCCGCGGCCTCGACGACGAAGGCCGTGATGCCGCCCTTGTGGCCCTCGCTCCTGGGGACGCGCGCCATGACGACCAGCAGGTCCGCGACGACGCCGTTGGTCGTCCAGAGCTTGACCCCGTCGAGAATGTAGTCGTCACCGTCGGGGACCGCGGAGGTGGCGAGGCGCGCGGGGTCGGAGCCGACGTCCGGCTCGGTGAGCAGGAACGCCGAAATGTCGGTGCGGGCGCACCGCGGCAGGAAGGTCTCCTTCTGCTGCTGGGTGCCGAAGAGCTTGAGCGGCTGGGGCACGCCGATGGACTGGTGGGCGGAGAGCAGCGCGCCGACGGCGGGGCTGACGGAGCCCACGACGGCGAGGGCCTTGTTGTAGTAGACCGACGTGAGCCCGAGGCCCCCGTACTTGGTGTCGATCTTCATGCCGAGGGCGCCGAGCTCCTTGAGCCCGTTCACCGTCTCGTCCGGGATCCTCGCCTCGCGCTCGATCCGGGCGGCGTCGATGCGCGTCTCGCAGAAGTCGCGGAGCTTCGAAAGAAACTCTTCGCCGCGCCGTACGTCCTCCATGGCCGGCGTCGGATGCGGGTGGATCAGATCGAGGCGGAACCGGCCGAGGAAGAGTTCCTTGGCAAAGCTCGGCTTCTTCCAGTCCTGCTCCCGGGCCGCTTCGGCGACCTGGCGTGCTTCGCGCTCGGAGACCTGTCGTACGGATGGTGCGGTCATGAGGCACCTCGCCGCTTCAGTCGGGGCCGTCCCGGTCGGCTACCGACCGGTACTACTGGACCGTATGTACCCGATCCTCCCGGCATCTACCAGACCTCGCGCAACGTTCCGGCCCGAGGCGTAGCGGGAGCCCCGTGCAGGGCGCGAGGCGGGGCCCCATGCAGGGTGCGGGCAGGGCCCCATGCGGGGTGTGAGGCCAGCGCCCCGGGTTGCGCAGGCAAGTGCGCTCCGGGTGTGGGCTACGGGGCACGCGCTGTGCGGGCAGGAGGCCGGTCTGCAGCAGCCGCGCGCGGGCCGTGCGGGCCGCATGGGGCAGTGGCATGGGGCGGGTGACGTGGGCGGGCGGTCAGTCGCCGACAGTGAGCACGATCTTCCCGGAGGTGCGGCCCGTCTCGCCGAGCTCGTGGGCCTTGCCGGCCTCGGCGAGCGGCAGGACCGCCGCGATCTCGGTGCGCAGCCGCCCGGACTCGACGAGCTCGCTGATGCCCCGCAGGCCCGCCAGGTCGGGCTCGACCATCATCCGCACGGCGCGGATGCCGCGCTCCCGCGCCTCGGCGAGGACCGGCTCCGTGAGGGGCAGCAACGAGACGAGGGTGCCGCCGGAGCGGAGGGTGCGCAGCGAGCGGGCCGGGTAGTCGCCGCTGATGGACTCCACGACGGCGTCGAGGTCGCCGAGCTCCTCGGCGAAGTCCTGCTCGCGGTAGTCGATGAGTTCGTCGGCTCCGAGGCTCCGCAGGAAGTCGTGCTTGGCGGCGCTGGCCGTGCCGATGACGTACGCGCCCCGTGCCTTGGCGATCTGGACGGCCAGGTGGCCCACGCCGCCCGCCGCCGCGTGGATCAGCACCCGCTGCCCCTCGGTGACGCGGGCGGTGTCCACGACGGCCTGCCACGCGGTGAGCGCGGCGAGGGGCAGGCCGGCTGCCTGTACGTGGTCGAGCCCCTGCGGCTTGGGGGCGAAGTGCCGGGCCGGCGCGGCAACGTACTCGGCGTACGCGCCGGCCGGGTGCGGGAAGCGCGGCATGCCGTACACCTCGTCGCCCGGGGCGTACAACGTCACGCCGTCACCGACCGTCTCGACCACGCCCGAGACGTCGAAGCCGAGGCCGAAGGGCGTGGTGTCCCCGGTGTAGTAGTAGCCGCGCGTCCGGGTCTTCCAGTCGACCGGGTTGACCCCTGCCGCCCGTACCCGCACCAGGATCTCGGTGGGCCCCGGCACGGGGCGGTCGGTCTCGACCAGCCGCAGCACCTCGGGGCCGCCGGCGGACTCCTGGCGGATGGCGTGCATGCGGGCGGGTGCTGCGGTCATGACGGTGCGCTCCTTGCGGTCGTGCCGTTTCGATACCCCCAGACTTCCGGAGATCACGAACGGCGACGAGCGGCCTGACTGCCACGGCTCGCAAGGATCCGGCCAGACGGGAGCGCGAGGCGGGCCCGAAGAGCGGCGCTGCCGCTCGCCGCGGCCGACCGCATGGGGCGCCGCACGGGGGGGGGACCGCATGGGGCACCGGCCCCGCGCCCCATGCGGCTCGGCACACGGCCGGGCGGGGCGCAGGCAGAAACGCCGAGGGCCGGGGCGCGCTTCGTGCGCGCCCCGGCCCTCGGACGGGACTTCTCTGCCTGGGCAGGTGCCTGCAGGCAGTTCCCTGCTAGAGCGCCAGGCCCGTCAGGACGAGCACTCGCTCGTAGGTGTAGTCGTCCATCGCGTAGCGCACGCCCTCGCGCCCGACGCCGGACTGCTTGGCGCCGCCGTAGGGCATCTGGTCCGCACGGTAGGACGGCACGTCGCCGATGATGACGCCACCGGTCTCCAGCGCACGGTGCGCCCGGAACGCCGTCTGCAGGTCGTGCGTGAAGACACCGGCCTGCAGACCGTACGGCGAGTCGTTGACGGCGGCGAAAGCAGCCTCCTCGCCCTCGGCCTTGGTGATCGTCAGGACGGGGCCGAAGACCTCCTCGCAGGCGATGGTCACGTCGGCCGGCACGTCCGCGAGCACGGTCGGGGCGTAGGTCGCGCCGTCGCGCTTGCCGCCGGTGAGCAGAGCGGCGCCCTTCTCCACGGCCTCGTCCACCCAGGACTCCACGCGCTTGGCGGCGTCCTCGCTGACCAGCGGGCCGACGTCCGTCGCGGCGTCCGACGGGTCACCGGTGACCTGCGCCTCGACGGCGGCCACGACCTTGGGCACGAGGCGCTCGTACAGCGAGGCGTCGGCGATGACGCGCTGCACCGAGATGCAGGACTGGCCGCCCTGGTAGTTCGAGAACGTCGCGATGCGCTGTGCGGCCCAGTCGAGGTCCTCCTCGGAGGACCAGTCGGCCAGGACGACGGCCGCACCGTTGCCGCCGAGCTCGAGGGTGACGTGCTTGCGGGGGGCGGAGTCGAGGATCGACCAGCCGACCGGCCCGGAACCGGTGAAGGAGATGACCGGCAGGCGCTCGTCCTGGACGAGGGCGGGCATGCGGTCGTTCGGGACCGGCAGCACGCTCCAGGAGCCCGCCGGCAGGTCCGTCTCGGCCAGGATCTCGCCCAGCACGAGGGAGGAGATCGGGGTCGCCGGAGCGGGCTTGAGGATGATCGGCGCACCGACGGCGATCGCGGGGGCGACCTTGTGGGCGCTCAGGTTCAGCGGGAAGTTGAACGGCGCGATGCCCAGCACGGTGCCGCGCGGGAAGCGGCGGGTCAGCGCCAGGCGGCCGGTGCCGCCCGCGTCGGTGTCGAGGCGCTGCGCGTCGCCGGCGTTGAAGCGGCGAGCTTCCTCGGCGGCCCAGCGGAAGACGGAGACGGCGCGGCCGACCTCGCCGCGGGCCCACTTGATGGGCTTGCCGTTCTCGGCGGAGATGAGCTGGGCGATCTCCTCGGTGCGCTCGGTCAGCCGCTTCGCGACGTGGTCGAGGGCGGCGGTCCGCACGTGCGCGGGCGTCGCCGCGAACTCCTCTCGGACGGCGTGCGCGGCGGCCACGGCCTCCTCGACCTGTGCCTCGGTGGGCACGCTCACGGTGCCGACGAGACGGCCGTCCCAGGAGTTCGTGACGTCGAAGGTCTCCTCGCCGGTGGCCTCGCGGCCGGCCAGCCAGAACGCGTGGGGAGCAGTCACAATCCCGGCCCTTCCCAAGTGGTGTGGATATTGCTCCCCCACGGTAGGTGCGGGGCGGCCGGGCGCCGATTGTCCGCGGTGGAGCAGTACCGGTGCGGGGGGCACCGCAATGGCGGAGTGGCGGCGCCTCGTGCGCCTGCAGAGCTCAGGGCTTGCGGGCCTTCGCGACGGCATGAGGCCGGCGGTGGCGCGCCCCATGCGGCGCGCATGGGGCGCGCCACCGGCGCCACCCGCACGGGCCCCATGCCACCACGCGCTCGCCCCCGGCACGGCGCCGTGCCGGGGAGACCGGCCGCGGCCCCATGCGGCCCTCCCCCGAGCCGGACCGCGGACCCTTGAGCCTCCTCGGGCTTACAGGGCGCCCCTTCCGGCTTTCCGGTGCCCCAGGGCTCTACTCCTGCCCCGAGGCCGCTGTCGCCTTCAGGGCCAGCCACAGCTCCATACGGACGTCGGGGTCGTCGAGGGAGCGGCCCAGGATCTCTTCGACCCGCCGCATGCGGTAGCGCAGCGTGTGGCGGTGGACGCCGAGGTCCGCCGCCGCCGCGTCCCACTGGCCGTGGCGGGAGAGCCAGGCGCGCAGGGAGGCGACGAGGTCGCCGCGGCCGGTCGCGTCGTGCTCCCGGAGGGCCCGCAGCATGCCGTCCGCAAAGGCACGTACCGCGTCGTCCGCGAGGAGTGGCAGCACCGAGCCGGCGGCGACCTCTTCGTGCTCCACGAGGACCCTGCCGCGGCGGCGTGCGACGGACAGGGCCTGCTCCGCCTGGCGGAAGGCCGCCGCGGCCGCGATGGGCCCCGCGGGGGCGGACAGGCCGATGACGAGGTCGCAGGCGGGGGCGGCAGCGCTGCGGTCCCGAGGCCGCGCCTTCGTTCCGCGGCGGGCTTCTATGGCGCGGGCGTGTTCCCCGCATGCCGCGGCGACCGCCCCTCCGTCGGGTGCGAGGACGACGAGCCGGTCGCCGTCCGGGACGACCAGCAGCGGCTCCGCCACCCGGCCCGCAGCGGTCTCCAGGGTGTCCGCGAGTACGGCCAGCGGCTCCACGGGGGGCTCGCCCTCCCCCTCAGGCCCGACGCTGTCGGCGTCGGCGGGCACCTCCACCGCCTCCGCGACGATCACCCGGAACGGAGCGTCCAGCAGGCTTCCGTAGAGATCCCCTGCCACGGCCCGCGCATGGTCGGGTTCGCCGGCGAGGAGCATGCGCAGCAGCGCCGCGCCCAGTCGCTGCTCCGCCTCCTGCAGGGCCCGGGAGCGCTCGGTGGTGAGGGTGAGCAGAGCGATGGCGGAGTGCACGGCGTAGCGCTCGGCGGTCCCCAGGGGCGCACCCGTGCCGACGGCGAGGACCCCCCGTGCGCGCCGCCCGGAGCCGAGGGACTGCAGCTCGACGCGGTCGGCTCCCTCCTCGGCGGGATCCGTGCCCACGACTGCGGTGGCGGGCGCGGGGCGCTCCCGCAGCCGCTCGACGTCCGCTCCGAGGCGCGCGGCCCGGCGCGCAGCCCATTCGGGCGCTGCCGCGACGACGGAACCCGAGGCGTCGTACAGCGCCGCCCAGCCGTCCAGGTGCGCGGCCAGCCGGGCGACGAGGGCCGCCGGCCCGTCCGGGCCCAAGGCGGCGCGGGTCAGTTCACGCTGGGCCTCGAATCCGGCCGTCACCGCGCGGTACTGGTCGGCCGCGATGGCTGCGGACACCGCCTTCGTGATGGCGATGAAGGGCGTACGGCGAGGCACCTCCAGCAGCGGCAGGCCCTCGCCCCTCGCGGCGTCGACCAGGGGCTCCGGCACACGCTCGTAGTTGACGCCGACCGCGAAGCCTAGGCCGACGACGCCTGCGCGCACGAGGCGGCGGACGTACTGCCGCATGGCCTCGGGATCCTCCGCGTCGATCTTCAGCGCGGTGATCAGCAGCAGCTCGCCGCCGTCCATCCACGGCACGGGGTCGGCCAGCTCGCTGACGTGTGCCCAGCGGACGGGCCTGTCCAGCCGGTCCTCCCCCGCGAGGACGGTGAGTTTCAGCGCGGAGTGGTGGACGAGTGAGGCGAGCGTGAGGGGCATGGCACCTTCGGGAGGGGCGTCGTGGCAAAAGTGCCGTCGCGTATGAACATCTGCGACCGATTCTGCCTCAGTGGAGCAATCACCGGTAACACGAACCGGTTCACCGCTGCAGATCGACGAGCACCGGCGGCGCGCTGTTCCCCCGCACGGAGGTCACGGACAGCACCGCATGCCCCGCCGGCACTGCGTGCGCCAGCTCGGAGGCGGACCAGCGCTCCCGCTCCACCTTGCGCACCGTCACCGACTGCGCGGTCACCGCCCGCCCCGTGACCAGCCTGCGCACCACATGCGTGACGCGGGTCAGCGGCTCGTGGGCGATGACCTGACGGTCGGTGACATCGCGGGTCTCCACCCACTCCTTGCCCCACACCTCCGCGAAGCGCGCACCGTCCCAGGTGGTGACGCCGGAGAACGCCATGCGGCAGCCGACGGAGCCCAGCAGCGCGCTGCGCAGGGAGTCGGGTACGTCGTCGAGCGTACGGAGGGTGAGCAGCGCTCCCGCATTGGCCGAGCGGAGCCGCGCCAGGCCCCGTACGGCCTCGGAGGTGACGGTGTGGGTGGCGTCGTCGAGGACGAGACACGCGAAGAGGGAGCGGTCGCCCCGCGCGACCGCGCACTCCGTGAACTGGGCGAGGACGAGCCGGGCCAGCATCCGTGACGCCTCGGCGTGCCCGCGCTCGGGCAGGTCGATCCGGACGCGCAGGGGGTGCTCCAGGGCGCGCAGGGAGAAGGTGCGCGAAGGGTCGGTGGTGTCGAAGAAGCGGGCGAAGGCGGGGCGGTCGAGCAGCGCGAGGCGGTCGGCGAGCATGGGGCCGGCGTCGCCGGGGCGGTGCGCCTGCCGCTCCCGTGCGTCGAGCTCGCGGATGAGGGCCTCATGCCCCGCGTCCGTCAGGGCGGCGCGCAGGGAGGCCACGGCGGCGGGCGAGCCGTCCAGGAGCTCGCGCAGTTCGGGGACGGACGGGAAGCGGCCGTGAGCGGCCCGGTAGGGGCCGAGGATCTGGGCCAGCACGGTTGCGGCCCGGCGGACCCCCTCGCCCGGCAGCATGGCGGTGAGGTCGCCCACGAGGCCCTCGGCGAGCACGGCGGCGGCCTCGTCGGGGTCGTCGGTGCCGCCGTAGAGGTCGAGGTCGTACGCGGAGTCCGGTCGGCCGATACGCACCACGACGTCGAAGGCCTCGTCGGGCGCCAGGCCCGCCCCCGCCGCGCCGACCGCGACGACGGCCGCCCGGCCGGCGAGCGCTTGCAGGCACAGCGACTCCAGCACGGGGCGGATGAGCCGGTCGGTCTTGCCGCTGCCGGGCGGGCCGACCGCGAGCAGGGACGTACCGAGCAGGCGGGGGTCGAGGGCGAATCCGGCGCCCCGGTGCACGTACGGGTTGCGCTCGTCGTCCACGGCGGTGCCGATGCGCACCTGCCGGGTGACGAGGTCGTGGCGCGCGGCGCGTACGGGCAGATCGCGCGCACCGGACGGGTGGGCGCAGGCGGCCGCCCCGTGCCGCAGAACGGTTTCCGTGAACGCGGCGAGCCGTCCCGGCTGCACGCGTACGGTCTGCCAGGCCCGCTCGATACGGGCGTGGTCGACGTCGTTCATCAGCCCGGCCTGCGCCTCCGCGGCAAGCCTTTCCGCCGCCTCGTGCGCGCCCGCGGCGCGCAGCTGGGGCCAGTCGGCCGGGTCCTGGCGGGGGCCGCCTCCCACGGCGGCCGGAAGGGCTCCGCCGTCGTCCCACAGCCTCGCCAGCAGCGGCGCGAAGTACCGCCGCCAGACCTGGGGCCAGCGCCCCAGGCGGCCGAAGACGTAGACGAGCACGCCCAGGCAGACGGCGTAATAGGTGTAGACGGTCCACACCGCCGCCATGCCCCTGTGCCACGAGTCGGGGGTCAGGACGGTCAGCGGCCACAGCCAGTAGAAGCCGAGGTAGCCGTTCCACAGCAGCGACCCCAGCAGCCAGCCGCACAGGAGGGCGATGACCGCCCCGCTGAGGAGCTGCCGGCCCGGGATGCGGTCCGGTTCCTCCGGAGGCTTGGGGCGGTAGCCGTACGCCCAGATGCCGGGGCCCGCGGCGACACGGGGCGTGCGGAGCCAGGTGAGGAACGGGGACCGACCCTGCGGAGCCGCCCCGGGTGCCCTTCCGGGCTGCGGCGGCACCGCACGGGGCGGGGGCGGGGCCTCCGCAGGCATGGCGGGGGGCGCCGCATGGGGCGCCACGGGGGCCGCACGGGGCATGGGCGGAGGTACGGGGGGGCCTGCCGGCTGCCGGGGCCAGGGCCCGGCGCCGGCAGCCCGGGCTTGCGGCGGGCCGGCCGCCCCGGGCAGCCGGCCCCGTGCGCCCGGTGCGTCGTACGTGCCCTCGTGCTCCATCGCTGCCCCTCGCCCCCCGCCGGCCGACTTCTGGCTTTCTCGTCTGAGTGCGCGCCGTCGCTCAATCTAGTGGTCGGCCGTGGCGAGTTCAGCGTCCCCGGCCATGCCGCGCGCATGATCACCCGGGAAACGTGCTGACGGCCCTGTCACCCGCCGCCATGTCCGGTACGGACAACGCGACGCGCCCACTGCTCCCGAACGGAACATGCCCGACCCCCGCTCCCGCCCCTAGCCTGCGACTAAAAGTCCGATCGAAGCCCGTTCTCTCCCCCTGGAGCACCTCATGACCGAACTGACCGGAGGCCCGGCCCTCCCCCAGGAGCGCCGCATCGTCACCGCGATCCCCGGCCCGAAGTCGCAGGAGCTGCTGGCCCGGAAGAACGCCGCGGTCGCGGGTGGCGTTGGCCTGACGCTGCCGGTGTTCACCAAGCGCGCCGGCGGTGGCGTGATCGAGGACGTGGACGGCAACTCCCTGATCGACTTCGGCTCCGGCATCGCCGTGACCTCGGTCGGCAACTCCGCCGAGGCCGTGGTGCGCCGCGCCGCCGCGCAGCTCGCCGACTTCACCCACACCTGTTTCATGGTGACGCCCTACGAGGGCTACGTGGAGGTCTGCGAGAAGCTCGCCGAGCTGACGCCGGGTGACCACGCCAAGAAGTCCGCGCTGTTCAACTCGGGCGCCGAGGCCGTGGAGAACGCGGTGAAGATCGCCCGCGCGCACACCAAGCGCCAGGCCGTCGTCGTCTTCGACCACGGCTACCACGGCCGTACGAACCTGACGATGGCGCTCACCGCCAAGAACATGCCGTACAAGCACGGCTTCGGCCCGTTCGCCCCCGAGGTCTACCGCGTGCCGGTGGCCTACGGCTACCGCTGGCCCACCGGCCCGGAGAACTGCGCCGAGGAGGCCGCGGCCCAGGCCATCGACGCCATGACCAAGCAGGTCGGCGCCGACAACATCGCCGCGATCATCATCGAGCCGGTGCTGGGCGAGGGCGGCTTCATCGAGCCGGCCAAGGGCTTCCTGCCGCGCATCGCGCAGTTCGCGAAGGACAACGGCATCGTCTTCGTCGCGGACGAGATCCAGTCCGGCTTCTGCCGCACGGGCCAGTGGTTCGCGTGCGAGGACGAGGGCGTCGTCCCCGACCTGATCACCACGGCCAAGGGCATCGCGGGCGGCCTGCCGCTCGCCGCCGTCACCGGCCGCGCCGAGATCATGGACGCGGCGCACGCGGGCGGCCTGGGCGGCACCTACGGCGGCAACCCGGTGGCCTGCGCGGCGGCGCTCGGCGCGATCGAGACCATGCGCGAGCTGGACCTCAACGCGAAGGCCAAGCGCATCGAGGAGGTCATGAAGGACCGCCTCTCCGCCATGCAGGAGAAGTTCGACATCATCGGCGACATCCGCGGCCGCGGCGCCATGATCGCGATCGAGCTGGTGAAGTCCGGCACCAAGGACCCCAACCCGGAGGCCGCCGGCGCGCTCGCCAAGGCCTGCCACGCGGAGGGCCTGCTCGTGCTCACCTGCGGCACGTACGGCAACGTGCTGCGCTTCCTGCCGCCGCTGGTGATCGGCGAGGACCTGCTCAACGAGGGCCTGGACATCATCGAGTCCGCTTTCGCCCGCCTGTAGCCGCCGGTGAGGGGGGATGCGGGTGAAGAACCTGTGCGGAGCGGGTGGTGGACGGGTGATCCGGCTGTCCGGACCGCCCGCCCTGCCGTACGGTTTCTGCAGATGAGAGAAACACCTCGTCCGCAGGGGACTGCGGACGGAGCCGAGCCGGTACTTCCCCAGTGCCGACCCGGCCGTGCCTTCGCGCACACCACTGGAGCCTTGGGCTCCGGACATCCTCACCGATCGGATGGCCGCCCGCCCCATACCCCCCGGGGCGCGCGGCACCCCGGTCCTCACGGCGGCCTCGGAACCTCCCCCCCTGTTCCGGGGCCGCCGGCACGGTCCCGCCTCGTGCGCGGCCTCTTTCCGGCGTTCTGTGCGCTGCTCTTCGCTCTGGTCACCTGGCAGGTCGCGGTGCGCGGCCCCATGCGGACGCTCGACGAGGACCTCGGCCGTACGGTGGCGGACTCCCCGTTCCCCGGCACAGTCGCGCAGTTCCTCGCCGACCTCGGCAACGCATCGGTTGCGGTGCCCGTGCTGGTCGTGGCCATGGCCGTGTCCGCGCTGCTGCGTCGCCGCGGCCCCAGGCCGTGGCTGCCGCCGCTGTGGGCGGCCCTCGCCATGGCGGCCGTACCGGCCGTCGTCGTACCGGTGAAGTCCTGGATCGGCCGCACGGGGCCCCCGGCCATGGCCGCTACCGGAGCGCACGACGGCTTCTTTCCTTCAGGGCATACGGCCACCGCCGCCGTCGCATACGGAGCGGCTGTGCTGCTGCTTCTGGCGCCCCGTGCCGACTCGTTCCGCACGCCGCCGCATGCCGGTGCCTCCGTGACACCGCCCCATGCGGAGCCCGCCCGTGCGCTGCCCCATGCCGCCGCCCCTGCCGGCGTGCCGCCCCATGCCAAACCTGCTGGCATGAGGCCCCCCAACCGGCACGCGCGCGCACGCGCGTGGGCAGCAGCGGCGTACGTCCTCCTGAACGCAGGCGTCGCGGTCGGCCTGGTGCGGTGCGGCTATCACTGGCCGCTGGACGTGGTGGGCGCGTGGTGCCTGTCCGGCGTGCTGCTGTGGGGGCTGGCACAGGCCCTCACCCGTCCCGTCCGCCGGCCAGGTCCGCGGCGGCCTCGTGCATCGACAGTTCCAGCAGCGCCGGATCGGTGAGCGTGCCCACCCCGTCGGGCGGCACCACCCAGCGGACGCCCGAAGCCGCCCGCGCCGGGTGAGGGACGACGACCCAACTGCCGGCCCCGGCGGCCCGTACACCCGTGGCGAACCACCTCGCGGCAGTGCCCGGGGGGACGAAAAAGCCCATGCGGCAATCACCGAAGTCGGCCAGGACGGGCCCGACCCGGGCGGTGCAGCGGGTCAGGATCTCCAGGGTCGGGCGGCCCAGCTCGCTGGGGAGGATGAGAACGTCCCAGAGCCTGCCGGCGGGCAGCAGCGCCACCCCGAGGGGATTGCGCTCCCACTCCCACCGGCAGGTCCCGGGGTCGGGTGCGGCCGTCGCCAGCCACTCCACCGCGCTCCGCTTCCCCGCGTCGTCACTCATGACAGAGCCTCCGTTCCGTGTTCGCTCGTCCTGCGTTCACGGGTGGAGAGGCCTCGGAGTGCGGATCATTACGCGGGTTTCCGGGTCCGACCGGAGGTGAAGGATTCACTGTCCGCAGGGCGGCGCGCCCCGTGCGCCCCCAGGGCGCACGGGGGGGGCGGGGCCGGCGCCTGCATGGGGCAGGGGCCCGGCGCCTGCATGGGGCCCGGAGCGCGAAGCGCGGCATGGGGCCCGGCACGAGGCACGAGGCTCCCGACCGCCCTCAGCTGTCGAAACCCAGGCCCACCTTGTCCATGGCCTTGAGCCACAGGTTGCGGCGGCCGCCGTTTTCGTCGGCCTTCGTCATCGACCACTGGGTGATGCCGATGCCCATGGAGCGAACCGGCTCGGGCGGGAACGGCAGCGGCTTGCTGCGCACCATCTCCAGCTCGGTCCGCTCCGTGCGCTCCCCGGAGAGCAGGTCGAGCATGACGTCGGCGCCGAAGCGGGTGGCACCGACGCCCAGACCCGTGTAGCCGAGGGCGTAGGCGACCTTGCCGCCGTGCGCCGTGCCGAAGAAGGCAGAGAAGCGCGCGCAGGTGTCGATTGCGCCGCCCCAGGTGTGGGTGAAGCGCACCCCTTCGAGCTGGGGGAAGCAGCGGAAGAAGTGCTCGGCGAGCTTCTGGTACGTGGCCGGGTGGTGGTCGTATTCCGCCCGGACGCCGCCTCCGTAGTGGTAGACGATGTCGTAACCGCCCCACAGGATGCGGTGGTCGGGCGTGATGCGGAAGTAGTGGAAGTGGTTGGCGGCGTCCCCCAGTCCCTGCCGTCCCTTCCAGCCGACGGCGTCGAGCTGTTCGGCGTTCAGGGGCTCCGTCATGAGCGCGTAGTCGTAGACCGGGGCGATGTACGGGCGGACGCGCTTGACGAGCGAAGGGAAGGCGTTGGTGCCGAGCGCGGCGTGCCGGGCGTAGACGCGCCCGTAGGGGGTGCGTACGGCGATGCCGGCGGCGCGGGAGGACAGTTCGGTGCCCGGCGTGTGCTCGTAGATGCGCACACCGAGCTCCGTGCAGGCGCGCTTGAGGCCCCATGCGAGCCGGGCGGGGTGCAGCATCGCCACCCCGTCGCGGTCCCAGAGCCCGGCGAGGAAGGTCGGGGAGTGGACCTCGGCGCGCAGGGCCGCGCGGTCGAGGTATTCGTACCCGGTGATGCCGAGGGCCTCGAGCTCCTCTGCTGCCTCCTGCAACTCGTGCACCTGGTGCGGGGCGGTGGCGATGTCGATCTCGCCGGTGCGCTCGAAGTCGCAGTCGATGCCGTGGCGGGTGAGGGTGGCTTCGATGTCGTCGAGGTTCTGCAGGCCGAGCTTGTGCAGCGTGGTGAGCTCGTCGGGCCAGCGTGCCGCGCCGTTGGCCCAGCCGTGGGTGAGGGAGGCGGAGCAGAAGCCGCCGTTGCGCCCGGAGGCGGCCCAGGCGGTCTCCTGGGCCTCGATGAGGACGACGTCCCGGCCGGGGTCGCGCTCCTTGGCGAGGAGCGCGGTCCACAGTCCGGAGTATCCGCCGCCGACGACGAGCAGGTCGCAGTGCTCGTCGCCGACGAGCGCGGGGAGCGCCTCCGGCCGGGAGGGGTCGTCGAGCCAGTAGGGCCGGGGGGCGGCGTCGGAAAGTGCTTGGACAGGGTTCATGGCACGAGCGGCCATGTTCTCAGCTCCTTTTTCGGCGCCCGCCGATCAGCTGACCGACGAGGACGCACAGCACGGCGACGGCGAACATCGCCGTCCCGATGACATTGATTTGAACGGGTGTGCCCCGTTGTGCGGATCCCCAGACGAACATGGGGAAGGTCACAGTCGAGCCGGCGTTGAAGTTGGTGATGATGAAGTCGTCGAAGGACAGGGCGAAGGAGAGCAGGGCGCCCGCCACGATGCCGGGGGCGGCGATCGGGAGGGTGACCCGCAGGAAGGTCTGCAGCGGGGTGGCGTAGAGGTCCTGGGCGGCTTGTTCGAGCCGGGGGTCCATGGACATCACCCGGGCCTTGACGGCCGTCACCACGAAGCTCAGGCAGAACGTGATGTGGGCGATCAGGATGGTCCAGAAGCCGAAGGTGACGCCCATGTTGAGGAAGAGGGTGGCCAGCGAGGCGGCCATGACGACCTCGGGCATGGCCATCGGCAGGAAGATCAGGGTGCTGACGGAGGACCGGGCGCGGAAGCGGTAGCGGGCGAGAGCGAAGGCGAGCGCCGTGCCCAGGACGGTGGCGCCCACGGTCGCCCAGACGGCGATCTGCAGGCTGAGCGAGAGGGAGCCACACAGGTCGGCGACGCCGCACGGGTCGGTCCAGGCGTCGGTGGAGAAGCGCTGCCACTCGTAGTTGAAGCGGCCATTGGGCTTGTTGAACGAGAAGACGGTGACGACGACGTTGGGCAGCACGAGGTAGGCCAGTGTGGCCAGCCCCGCGAGCACGACGAGGTTGCGGCGGAGCCACCGCACGGGGCGGCTGGAGAGGACGGCCGGGCGGGCGGGCGTAGCAGTCATCAGACCAGGTCCTCCGTCCCGGACTTGCGGATGTAGACGGTGACCATGGCGAGGATTGAGGCCATGAGGATGAAGGACAGGGCGGCGGCGGTCGGGTAGTCCAGGACGCGCAGGAACTGGGACTGGATGACGTTGCCGATCATTTTCTGGTCTGTGGAGCCGAGCAGCTCGGCGTTGATGTAGTCGCCCGTGGCGGGGATGAAGGTGAGCAGCGTGCCGGCGACGACGCCGGGCATGGACAGCGGGAAGGTCACCTTGCGGAAGGTCGTCAGCGGGCGCGCGTAGAGGTCGCCGGCCGCCTCGTGCAGCCGCGAGTCGATGCGCTCCAGGGACGTGTACAGCGGCAGGATCATGAAGGGCAGGAAGTTGTAGGTCAGGCCGCAGACGACGGCGAGGGGCGTGGCGAGCACACGGTGCCCCTCGGTGACCCCGAGGGCGTTGGTGACGTCGAGGACGTGCAGGCTCGCGAGGGCGGAGACGACGGGGCCGCCGTCGGAGAGGATCGTCTTCCAGGCGAGGGTGCGGATCAGGAAGCTGGTGAAGAACGGCGCGATGACGAGGATCATCAGGACGTTGCGCCACCGGCCGGCCTTGAAGGCGATGAGGTAGGCCAGCGGGTATCCGAGGGCGAGGCAGAGCGCCGTGGCGGTCGCGGCGTAGGCGACGGAGCGCAGGAACTGGGGGTAGTACTCGGTCAGCGCGTCCCAGTACGTGGCGAAGTGCCAGGTGACGTCGAAGCCCTCTTCGAGCGATCCGGTCTGTACCGAGGTGGAGGCCTGGTAGACGAGCGGGGCGGCGAAGAAGACGAGCAGCCACAGGATGCCGGGGAGCAGGAGCCAGTACGGGGTGAGCTTCCTGCCCCGTGCGGCCGTGGGGAGGGGCGGCGCGGGAGGCGCAGGGGGCTGGTCGGTGACGAGTGCCATCAGGTGCCCTCCCCCGCGTCCGTGCCCGCCTCGATGCTCTGCGCGGCGTCCAGGCCGAAGCTGTGCCCGGGGTTCCAGTGCAGGACGACGTCGGCGCCCGGGGCGAGGCGGCTGTCGCGCTCGATGTTCTGCTCGTAGACGGACAGCCCCGTGGCCACGGGGCTGTCGACGAGGTACTGGGTGGAGACTCCGATGAAGCTGGACGCGGTGATGCGGCCGTGGACGCGGTTGCGCCCCTCGGGGATGGTGCCGGCGTCGTCGGCGTGCGTCAGGGTGATCTTCTCCGGCCGTATCCCGACGAGGAGCTTCCCGCCCGCACGGGGGGCGGTGGTACATCGCGCACGGGGCAGGGCGAGTTTGGTATCCGCGGCGCGCAGGAGGAGGGTCTCGCCGGAGACGTCGAGGACCTCTGCGGTGATGAGGTTCGAGGTGCCGAGGAAGTTGGCGACGAAGGTGGTGCGGGGGGTCTCGTAGAGGTCGGCGGGGGCGCCGAGCTGCTCGACCCGTCCGGCGTTCATGACCGCGACCGTGTCGGCCATGGTCATGGCCTCCTCCTGGTCGTGGGTGACGTGGATGAAGGTGATGCCGACCTCGGTCTGGATGCGCTTGAGCTCCAGCTGCATCTGCCTGCGCAGCTTGAGGTCGAGGGCGCCGAGGGGCTCGTCGAGCAGCAGCACCTGGGGGTGGTTGATCAGGGCGCGGGCGACGGCGACTCGCTGCTGCTGGCCGCCGGAGAGCTGGTGGGGCTTGCGGCGGGCGTAGTCGCCGAGCTGGACGAGGTCGAGCATGTCGCCGACCTGCTTCTTGACCGACTTGATGCCGCGGCGGCGCAGGCCGAAGGCGACGTTCTCGTAGATGTCGAGGTGCGGGAAGAGCGCGTAGCTCTGGAAGACGGTGTTGACGGGGCGCTTGTGCGGGGGGAGGGCGGTGACGTCCTGGCCGGCGAGCTCGACGGTGCCGGTGGTGGGCTGCTCCAGGCCGGCGATCATGCGCAGGGTGGTGGTCTTGCCACAGCCTGAGGCGCCGAGCAGGGCGAAGAAGGAGCCGGCGGGGACGCTCAGGTCGAGCGGGTGAACGGCGGTGAAGGCGCCGTAGCTCTTGCTGATGGCGGTGAGGCGGACGTCCGTGCCGCTGCTGCTGTCGGTCGGGGCGGTTGTTGTCATGGGTCTTGGGTCCAGGGGTCTCGGGGGCGTGAGCACGTACGGCACGTACAGCCGCGTACGTTCTCATATGTCCGGGGCCGGGCGCCGCGCCGGTGGCCCGTTTCGGCGGGTCAGGCGCCGGTGAGCTCGGAGAAGGCGGCCTCGAACGCCTTCTCCTCGGCGGCGGTCAGGGAGCGGAAGGCGTGGGCCTTCGCCAGCATCGCCTCGCTGGGGATGATCAGGCTGTTCTCGGCCAGCTTCTTGTCGATCTTCGCGAGCTCGTCCCGCAGCCCGGCGACCGGGCTGACGTAGTTGATGGCGGCGGCGAGCCGCGCGGCGACCTTGGGCTGGTAGTAGTAATCGATGAGGCGCTCGGCGTTCCTCTGGTGGCGGGCGGTGCGGGGGACCAGAAGATTGTCGCTGGAAAGCATGTAGCCCGTGTCCGGGATCGCGTACTGGATGTCGCTGTTATCGGCCTGGAGCTGGACGAGGTCTCCCGCCCAGGCGATGCAGGCGGCGATGTCGCCCTTGTTGAGGTCGCCCGTGTAGTCGTTGCCGGTGAAGCGGCGGATCTGTCCGCGGTCGCGGGCCCGGCGCAGGCGGGCGACGGCGGCGTCGTATTCCTCGGCGGTGACCTCTTCGGGCCGCCTGCCCATGTCGAGGAGCGTGAGGCCGACCGTGTCGCGCATTTCGGAGAGGAGCCCGACGCGGCCCTTGAGCCGCGGATCGTCCAGGAGCTGGGACACGGAGTCGACCTTGCGGCCGCCGGTGGCCTTGCGGTTGTAGGCGATGACCGCGGGAATGCCGGTCCACGGATAGGAGTGCACGCGCCCGGGGTCCCAGTCGGGGGCGCGGAATCCCGGGGCGAGATTGGCGTACGCGTTGGGCATGTGAGCCGCGTCGAGCCGCCGGGCCCAGCCGAGCCTGATCATGCGGCCGGCCATCCAGTCGGTGACGCAGATCAGGTCCCGGCCTATGTCCTGGCCGGCGGCGAGCTGTTTGCCGGCCTTGCCGAAGAATTCGACGTTGTCGTTGATGTCCTCGGTGTACGTCACCGCGATGCCGGTCGAGCGCCTGAAGTCGTCGAGCGTGGGGCGGCTCGTGCCGTCCGCGCCGGTGTCGATGTACTCGGTCCAGCTGGAGAAGGCGAGGGTCTGCTCGTGCGCGGAGCGGTCCTCGGAGGCGCCCAGGGCGGCCTCTGGGCGCCCCGCGGGCGGGATGCCGCAGCCGGCCAGGGACGCGAGCGCGCCGAAGGCGAGCGCACCTGCTCCGCCGGCCCGCAGCAGAGTCCGCCGGTTCACGGTGGTCCGTGGCTGGTAGCGCTCCATGCAAGGTGCCCTTTCCGTAGCTCCAACGGACTTTGAGCGAGGATCCTGGCAGAGCAACTCGGCCTGAACAAGGGATTCCGTTGTTGCCTTTTGGTTACGCAACAGTTCCACGATCCCCATGGATCGCTCGGGCATGAACCTGCCAACCTGATGCCTGCTCACAGGGGAGCGAGCGGGCAGCACAAACCCGCTCGCGGCACGGAACGGGGAAAACCGTTGGGTTACAGAAAAAGAGTGACAGTCGTCGCGGCACTGGGCGCCACACTGCTCATGGGAGCTGCAGCCGAATCCTCAATCGCCCAACCGTCATCGAAACCTCCACTCCAGACCTACACCGACAAACTGCTCTTCGACCATTCGATGGACCGGTTCCAGTCCGTGCGCGACGACAAGAGCCGCAGCGACAAGCTCGACTGGTCGTCGGACGGCTGCTCCCAGGCGCCCAACCGGCCCATGGGCTTCAACTTCCTGCCGTCCTGCCAGCGACACGACTTCGGTTACCGGAACTACAAGAAGCAGGGCAGGTTCGACCACACCACGCGTCTCGCCGTGGACAAGAATTTCAAAGCGGACCTGTACGCCTACTGCCGCACCCTGCCCAAGGCGAAAACCGGCAGCTGCCAATACTGGGCCCGGGTCTACTACGGCGAGGTCCGCAAGCACGGCGGCCCGTGATTCCCGGCCGTCACCGGAACCGGCCCGAGAACACGTTTGAGGACCGGAACAAGAACCGGCGCGGGAAACGGGAAACGGGACGTCAGCCCAGGGAGAAAACGGTCCGGTGCCAGGGCTTGCGGGCCACCGCGGTGTTGTCGGACATGACGTGTTTGACCTGAGTGTATTCCTCAAAGGAATACGCTGACATGTCCTTTCCGTAGCCTGATGCCCGGTAACCGCCGTGCGGCATCTCGCTGATGATCGGAATGTGGTCGTTGACCCACACGCAGCCCGCCTTGATCTCCCTGGTGGCCCGCCCCGTGCGGTAGACGTCCCGGCTCCATGCGGAGGCCGCCAGCCCGTACGGCGTGTCGTTGGCGAGCGCGAGGCCCTCGTCGTCGCTGTCGAAGGGCAGCACGACGAGCACGGGGCCGAAGATCTCGTCCTGGACGATCTCGCTGGACTGAGCGGCTCCCGTGACGAGCGTGGGGCGGTAGTACGCGCCCTTGGCCAGCTCTCCCGCGGGCGCTGTGCCGCCGGTGACCACGGTGGCGTACGAGCGCGCCCGGTCCACGAAGCCGGCGACGCGGTCCCGCTGGGCGTACGAGACGAGCGGGCCGAGGTCGGTGGCGGGGTCGAAGGGGTCGCCGAGGCGCACGGACGCCATCAGGTCGGCGACCCCGGAGACGAACGCGTCGTACAGGGGGCGCTGGACGTAGACGCGCGTGGCGGCGGTGCAGTCCTGCCCGGTGTTGATGAGGGCGCCGGCGACCGCCCCGTGCACGGCCGCCTCGAGGTCGGCGTCGTCGAAGACGACGAACGGGGCTTTGCCGCCGAGTTCGAGGTGGAGCCGCTTGACCGTCCGCGTGGCGATCTCGGCGACGCGCCTGCCGACCGCCGTCGATCCGGTGAACGACATCATGGCGACGTCCGGGTGGCCCACGAGGCGCTCCCCCGCGTCCGAGCCGGCCCCGCAGACCACGTTCACGACGCCGTCGGGAATGCCGGCCTCGGTGGCGGCCTGGGCGAACATCAACGACGTCAGGGGCGTCAGCTCGGCGGGTTTGAGCACGATCGTATTGCCCGCCGCGATCGCCGGGAGCACCTTCCAAGCGGCCATCTGCAGCGGGTAGTTCCAGGGCGCGATGGAACCCACCACACCGATCGGCTCGCGACGCACGTAGGAGGTGTGGTCGCCGCTGTACTCGCCGGCGGACCGGCCCTCCAAGTGGCGCGCCGCGCCCGCGAAGAAGGCGGTGTTGTCCACGGTGCCCGGCACGTCGAACTCGCTGGTGAGGCGGATCGGCTTGCCGCACTGGGCGGACTCCGCACGGGCGAACTCCTCCGCGCGGTCCGCAAGCACGCCCGCGAACCGTTGCAGCGCGTCGGAGCGCTCCCCCGGGGTCGCTCCCGCCCACGCGGGAAGGGCCCCCGCAGCGGCCGTGACGGCGGCGTCCACGTCCTCCGGACCGGCCAGCTCGTACCGGAGGACCTCTTCGCCCGTGGCGGGGTCCACTACCGCGTGCATGCGGCCCGAGGTGCCGGGGCGCAACCGGCCACCGGTGTACTGGGCTCCGTCGGCGAACCGACCCGCCGCATCGAACCGTTGATCCGTCGCGCCCATCAACACACTCCTCCGGCCGGCTGCGCCCTCCTCTGCGCTGCACCGCGCAGGGCGCCGAAGCCGATCCTGGCAGAGGAGGGCGCAACCAACAAGGGATTCCGTCGCAGCATGCGTACCCTGCGACGGAATCAGTGAGAGGCAAGCCTCCGAGTACCGCACGGGGCCCTGCAGCGGTGCGCCCGGGGACCGGGGCCCGGCGGGTTCGGTACGGCTACAAGCCGGCACCGATGCCGAGGAGGCTCGCGAAGAAGGCGAACCACAGGACGGGGAGCACCAGGGCCACGATGCCGAGGACGATGCCGGTGGTCGCGGCGCTCCGGTTGGTCGCCTCGCCCTTCGTGACCTTGGAGCGGCCGACGGCACCGAAGATGATGCCGAGGATGCCCAGGATCAGCCCGAAGAACCACAGGAAGACCAGGAGGCTGCAGACGGCTCCGATGATGCCGCAGACGAGGCCGGCGGTGCCCATGCCGTTGCTGGGCTGCACCACGCCCACGTAGCCGGCTACGGGGTAGGGCTGGACCGGCGGTGCGGAGGGGTAGCCGCTCTGCGCCGGGTAGGCACTCTGCGCCGGTGCGGGATACCCGCTCTGCCCGGGGTAACCGCTCTGCGCCGGCTGGGCCTGGTTCGGGTAGCCGTAGCCGGGCTGCTGGGGCGGCGGCTGGGGCGCCCCATAAGGATTCTGGTTGTAGTCAGACATAAAGCATGTCCCCTCCGTTGAACTGCGTCGGGCAATGCTATGGGGAACGGTCATGCCCGGTCAGCCCAGTTCCACTGCCCGGGGCGGATGCGAGAATGCCCGGCATGAAGATCAACGGGGACCAGCACGGGCTCACGCACGCAGAGCAGCGTGCGGACGGCCCGCGTTCGGTGGCGGAGCTGACGGCCGCCGTCACCCGCGGCGAGCAGTTCAAGTACGTCTATTTCTGGGGCCACCAGCCGCGTTGGGACGGCACCATCGGGGCGAGCTGCTTCAGCCAGTGGTGGCCTTCGCCGTTCACGGTGGACGGCACCGTCTACGCCACGGCCGAACACTGGATGATGGCCGGCAAGGCGCGGCTCTTCGCCGACGCGGAGGCCGAGGCCGAGGCGATCGCCGCCTCGCACCCCAAGCAGGCGAAGGACGCGGGCCGCAAGGTGCGCGGCTTCGACGAGGAGACCTGGCGGCAGCACCGCTTCGAGCTGGTGGTGGAGGGCAGCGTCCACAAGTTCGCGCAGGACGCGGCGCTGAGCGCCTACCTGCTGGGCACCGGTGAGCGAGTACTGGTCGAAGCCAGCCCGCTCGACCGGGTCTGGGGCATCGGCCTGGCCGCCGACGACGAGCGCTCCCAGGACCCCGCTCGCTGGCGGGGCGACAACCTCCTCGGCTTCGCGCTGATGGAGGCGCGTCAGCGGCTGGCGTCGCGGTCCACGAGCAGCACCGGCGCCGACAAGTAGGCGCCGTACGTCGCACCGGGCTCCTCGTCGGGCACGGGGCCGTCGCTGTCGTCGACATCGATGTTGATGTAGACGATGACCATCAGCACGGTGGCGACGAGCGCCGCGCAACCGAGGATCAGCCCGGCTAGGGCCTGTCCGGGATTCGTGGCCTCGCCGCCGCGCACCTTGGCGCGGCCCACGGCGCCGAAGATGACGGCGAGGATGCCGAGCACCGCCCCGAGCACGACGGTGGGCGAGAACACGGTGCCCACGATGCCCAGCACCAGGGCCGCCAGCCCCAGGCCGTTGCTGGGTACGGGCTGCTGCGCGTAGAGCAGTGACGCCGGATAGCCGTACGCACCCGGCTGGTAGGAGCCCGGACCGTAGGGGCTTTGACCGTAGGGGTCCTGACCGTACGGCGTCTGCAGGCCGTAGGGGGCGACCGAGGCCGGGGGCGCAGAGGGGCCGCCGGGCAGTCCGTACGGCGCCTGGTCGTACGGACTGCTCCGGTACGCGCTGGGCGTGCCGGGGCCGGTCGGCGCGAGGGGCACGGGCGGTACGGCACCCGGGGCCGGTGCATGGGGCGGCTGCGGAGCCGCATGGGGCGGTGCCACGGCATGGGGCGCCGGCAACGCATGGGGCCCGGAGGGTGTCACGCCGGCATGGGGCCCCGGCTGCGCAGGCGACTGAGGCGGTATCACAGCGGCGGCATTGGGCACCGGAGCAGGCTCGGCATGCTGCCCGAGCGCCGGCTGCCAGCCGGGCTTGTCGAGTGCGACCCGCCGCTCCGGCGGAGCCCAGGGATCGGGGTCCCGCGGCTCGGAGTGCCCATCGGCCCCGGCTGCCTTGTCAGACATAGCCCTCCCCAGTCGATACCCGTCATGCTAAGGCCTGAGGACAACCGTCGCGTACGTCCCGCATACGATGAACGGCACCCGTCGACAGGCTCCGGCCGACCGCGCCATGGAGGCATGCATGTCCGTACTCGACTCGTTCATCGCCGGGCTCCCCAAGGCGGAGCTCCATGTGCACCACGTCGGGTCGGCGTCCCCGCGCATCGTGGCCGAGCTGGCCGCCCGCCACCCGGATTCGCCGGTGCCCACCGACCCCGAGGCGCTGGCCGACTTCTTCACCTTCCGCGACTTCGCCCATTTCATCGAGGTCTACCTCTCGGTCGTCGACCTGATCCGCGACGCCGAGGACGTACGGCTGCTGACGTACGAGGTCGCGCGCGACATGGCGCGGCAGAACATCCGCTACGCCGAACTGACCGTCACCCCCTTCAGCTCGACCAGGCGCGGCATCCCGGACGCCGCCTTCGTTGAGGCCATCGAGGACGCCCGCAAGGCGGCCGAGACGGAGCTGGGCGTCGTGCTGCGCTGGTGCTTCGACATCCCGGGCGAGGCGGGGCTGGAAGCCGCGGAGGAGACCGCACGGATCGCCTGCGGGCTCAAGCCCGAGGGTCTGGTCTCCTTCGGGCTGGGCGGACCGGAGATCGGCGTGCCCCGGCCCCAGTTCAAGCCGTACTTCGACCGGGCCATCGCCGAGGGGCTGCACAGCGTGCCCCATGCCGGTGAGACGACGGGCCCGCAGACCATCTGGGACGCCCTGGTCGACCTGCGCGCCGAGCGCATCGGCCACGGCACCAGCGCCCCGCAGGACCCGGCCCTGCTGGCCCACCTAGCGGAGCACCGCATCCCGCTGGAGGTCTGCCCGACGTCCAACCTCGCCACCCGCGCCGTGACCGACCTGGACCGCCACCCCATCAAGGAGATGGTGGCCGCGGGCGTCCTGGTGACCGTCAACAGCGACGACCCGCCCATGTTCGGCACGGACCTCAACCGCGAGTACGGCGTCGCCGCGCGCCTCCTGGAGCTGGACGCAGCAGGCGTCGCCGGCCTCGCCAAGAACGCCGTGGAGGCGTCGTTCATGGACGAGACGGGCAAGAAGGCGCTCCGGGCGGAGATCGACGCCTACACCGCGGCCTGGCGGGCCTGAGCTCGGCGGACGCACGCCGCCGCCACAATGGGTCCCATGACCGGCCCGAACTCCCCTGCTGCAAAAGCCCGCACCGTCACCGCCGTCGCCCACCGCGGTGATCCGTACCTCTTCCGGGAGAACACCCTCGCCTCGATCCGTTCGGCCCTGCGGGCCGGGGCGGGGGCGGTGGAGGTCGACGTCCGGCTGACGCGCGACGGCGTGCCCGTGCTGCTGCACGACGCGACGCTCGAGCGCCTGTGGGGTCACACGCGGGTCCTGGACTCGCTCGCGGCGGACGAGCTGCGGGAGCTGACCGGCGGCGGCGTACCCACCCTGTGCGAGGCCCTGCAGCTCGGCGCGGAGCGCTCCGGACCACGGCTGTTCATCGACCTGCCGGACGCGTCGGCCGCCGAGGCCGCCGTCGCCGAGGTGCACGCGAGCGGAGCCGCGGAGCGCGTGTACTACTGCGGTGGTGTGACATCGATGCTCGCAGTACGTCGCGCGGATCCGGCCGCGGAGACCGCCCTGACGTGGACGACGCTGATGCCGCCGCGCCAGGCCCTGCTCAGCGCCGTCGCCCCGCGCTGGCTGAACTACCGCTTCGGGCTGGTGAGCCCCGAACTCGTCGCCCGCAACCACTCCGACGGGCTTCTGGTCTCCGCCTGGACCGCGGACACCCGCTTCACGATGCGCCGGCTGCTGGCAGCAGGCGTCGACGCGATCACCACCAACCGGGTCGGTACGTTGCGGTCGCTGCTGCGGGACTGAACGAGGTCCGGGCGGCGGCAGGCGCGGCATGGGGCGGTGGGCGCACGCCGCCGCCCCATGCGGCATGGGGCGGCGTGCACGGGGCCCCGCGCATGGGGCGGCCTAGCGGCGTGCACGATCAGAGCCCGACGATCTCGTTCCACTCCTTGGTGAAGCCCGGCCGCTCCTTCGCGGTCATGTCGCGTGCCGTCGCGAGGCGTTTGCGCATGTCGTCGCTCGGGAAGATGAGCGGGTTCCCGGCGAGCTCCGCGAGTTCCTTGTCGGAGGACGAGGCGAGAATGTCCCGAGCGGCCGGCACGGGGCAGACGTAATTGACCGCCGCGGCGAGCTCGGCCGCCACCTCGGGCCGGTAGTAGTAGTCGACGAGTGCCTCGGCGTTGCGCTTGTGGCGGGCGAGGTTGGGCACCATGAGGCTCTCGGCCCACAGCTCGGCGCCCTCCTCGGGGACGACGAACTCGATGTCGGGGTTGTCGGCCTGGAGCTGGATGACGTCGCCGGAGTACGCCTGGCAGGCCAGCACGTCGCCGGACGACAGGTCCTTGATGTAGTCGTTGCCGGTGAAACGGCGGATGTGCCGCTTGCGCACGAGGCGGCGCAGCTGGTCGGTCATGGTGTGGAAGTCGTCGGCGGTCCAGCGGGTGACGTTGGCGCCGTTGCCCTGCATGAGCAGCGAGTACGCCTCGTCCAGGCCGGCCAGCAGTGTGACCCGGCCGCGCAGGTCGTCCTTCCACAGGTCGGAGGTGTGCCGGATCTCCCGGCCGAGCTTCTTGCGGTTGTACGCGATGCCCGTGATGCCGGACTGCCAGGGGACGGTGTGCAGGCGGCCGGGGTCGAAGGAGGGCTTGCGCAGCAGCGGGTCGAGGTTGCGGTCGACGTTCGGCTGGCGGGAGCGGTCCATCTCCTGGACCCAGCCCAGGCGCACGTAGCGGGAGGCCATCCAGTCGCTGACAACGATGAGGTCCCTCCCTGTCTCCTGATGGTTCATCAGGGCGGGGCTGACCTTGCCGAAGAACTCGTCGTTGTCGTTGATCTCTTCGGTGTACTTCACCGATATGCCGCTGTGCTTCTCGAACGCGTCGAGCGTGGGGCGCTTCTGCGGGTCGTCCTCGTCGACGTCGATGTAGAGGGGCCAGTTGGCGAAGACGAGGCTCTTGTCGCGGCTGGAGCGGTCCTCGGCGGCCCGGTCGACCGGCTCGACGTACGCGGCGGGTACTCCGCACCCGGCGAGTGCGGCGGCCCCGGCACCGGCGCCCAGCGCGCGCAGCAGGGTCCGGCGGGACAGGGGCTTCACGGGCTTCTCTCGCATTCCGGCAGCATGGCGGGGTCGGATCTTCGCGGACAATGTACGGCCTGTCCGGGAGGCGACCGCACTTCCCGACACCCTGACGGCCGGGAACGGCCGACCGTCGATGATACCGGGGCACGACGCGCAGTGGTCCGTACCGGAAACGCCCGGTACGGACCACTGCAGGGTGTCTGCATCCGCCCCGTGCCGCGGGACGGCATGGGGCACCGCCTTGGCGCATGGGGCGGGCCGCCCTCACCGCATGAGGCGGGATTCCCCGCCGCATGGGGCAGGCCCCGGCCTCACCGCATGAGGCAGTCTCCGCCCCACCGCATGGGGCAGGCCCCAGCTCACCGCACGAGGCGGGCCGGCTCCGTCAGTCCAGCGACGTCATGACGTGCTTGACGCGCGTGTAGTCCTCGAAGCCGTAGGCGGACAGGTCCTTGCCGTAGCCGGACTTCTTGAAGCCGCCGTGGGGCATCTCGGCGACCAGCGGGATGTGGGTGTTGATCCACACGCAGCCGAAGTCGAGCTTCTTGGACATCCGCATGGCGCGGCCGTGGTCCTTGGTCCACACCGAGGAGGCCAGCGCGTACTCGACGCCGTTGGCGTAGGCGACGGCCTGGTCCTCGTCCGCGAAGGACTGGACCGTGATCACGGGGCCGAAGACCTCGTGCTGGATGATCTCGTCGTCCTGCTTGAGGCCGGAGACGACGGTCGGGGCGAAGAAGTAGCCCTTCTCCCCCACCCGGTGCCCGCCCGCCTCGAGCTTGGCGTGGCCGGGCAGCCGCTCGATGAAGCCGGCGACCTGCTTGAGCTGGTTGGCGTTGTTGAGCGGGCCGTAGAGGACGTCCTCGTCGTCCGGCTGCCCCGTCTTCGTGTCGGCGGCGGCCTTGGCGAGCGCGGTGACGAACTCGTCGTGGATCGACTCGTGGACGAGCACGCGGGTGGCGGCCGTACAGTCCTGGCCGGCGTTGAAGTAGCCGGCGACCGAGATGTCCTCGACGGCCTTGGCGATGTCGGCGTCGTCGAAGACGACGACGGGGGCCTTGCCGCCGAGCTCCAGGTGGACGCGCTTGAGGTCCTTGGAGGCGGACTCGGCGACCTGCATGCCGGCCCGCACGGAGCCGGTGATCGAGGCCATCGCCGGCACCGGGTGCTCGACCATGAGGCGGCCGGTCTCCCGGTCGCCGCAGATGACGTTGAAGACGCCCTTCGGGTGCCCGAGCTCCTCCAGCACACCGCCGATGATCTCGGCGATGAGGACGGTGGAGGCGGGGGTGGTGTCGGAGGGCTTGAGGACGACGGTGTTGCCCGCTGCGAGCGCCGGGGCGAACTTCCACACCGCCATCATCATCGGGTAGTTCCACGGGGCGACCTGGGCACAGACGCCGATCGGCTCGCGCCGGATGATCGAGGTCAGGCCCTCCATGTACTCGCCCGCGGAGCGGCCCTCGAGCATCCGCGCGGCGCCCGCGAAGAAGCGGATCTGGTCCACCATCGGGGGGACCTCTTCGCTGCGGGTGAGAGCGACGGGCTTGCCGGTGTTCTCGGACTCCGCGGCGATCAGGTCCTCGGCGCGCGCCTCGAAGGCGTCGGCGATCTTGAGCAGTACCTTCTGGCGCTCTCCGGGTACGAGGTCGCGCCAGGCCGGGAAGGCGGCCTCGGCCGCGGCCATGGCGGCGTCCACGTCCGCGGCGCCCGACAGCGGGGCGGTGGCATAGGCCTCGCCCGTGGCCGGATTGACCACCTCGGTGGTGCGCCCGTCGGCGGCGTCCCGGAACTCCCCGTCGATGAAATTGCGAAGACGACGCAGCTCGGTGGTCATGGCTGCCACCCCTCCTGTCAGATGTCCACTGGGTGAGACCGTCAGCCTAGTCAGTAAGGCCACGCTTTCGACATACCTCACACCCATGAACGACGGAATCAGTTATTCCATGGCGCCCATACAACGAATTTCATCGCCTGAGGGTTGCCACACGGGCGAGACGCATGCACAGTGGAGTTGTGGCCACTCGTAGTCCAGACCCGAAGAGCGTGCACGGCACGCCGCCGATCGACGCAGTCTCCCTGGCGATCATCGAGCAGCTCCAGGAAGACGGCCGCCGCCCCTACGCGGCGATCGGCAAAGCCGTGGGGCTGTCGGAGGCAGCCGTGCGGCAGCGTGTCCAGAAGCTGCTCGACCAGGGCGTCATGCAGATCGTCGCCGTCACCGACCCGCTCACCGTGGGCCTGCGACGGCAGGCGATGGTCGGCATCAACGTCGAGGGCGACCTCGATCCGGTCGCCGACGCCCTGACCGCGATGGACGAGGTCGAGTACGTCGTCGTGACCGCAGGCTCCTTCGACCTCCTCATCGAGATCGTCTGCGAGGACGACGACCATCTCCTCGAAACGATCAACAAGCGCATCCGGACCCTGCCGGGCGTGCGCTCCACCGAGAGCTTCGTCTACCTCAAGCTCCGCAAGCAGACCTACACATGGGGAACCCG
Organism: Streptomyces roseifaciens; assembly: GCF_001445655.1. Lineage (NCBI taxonomy): Bacteria > Bacillati > Actinomycetota > Actinomycetes > Kitasatosporales > Streptomycetaceae > Streptomyces > Streptomyces roseifaciens. The sequence goes on along the minus strand of NZ_LNBE01000004.1, from coordinate 3,110,999 downwards.
ATAGCCGTGAGCAAGGACCTCTCCCAGACTGCATACGACCACCTGTGGATGCACTTCACCCGCATGTCGTCGTACGAGAACGCCCCCGTGCCGACCATCGTGCGCGGTGAGGGCACCTACATCTTCGACGACAAGGGCAAGCGCTACCTGGACGGCCTCGCGGGGCTGTTCGTGGTCCAGGCGGGCCACGGGCGGGCCGAGCTGGCCGAGGCGGCCGCCAAGCAGGCTCAGGAGCTGGCCTTCTTCCCGGTGTGGAGCTACGCGCACCCCAAGGCGATCGAGCTGGCCGAGCGGCTCGCCCACCACGCCCCGGGCGACCTCAACAAGGTCTTCTTCACCACCGGCGGCGGAGAGGCCGTGGAGACCGCCTGGAAGCTCGCGAAGCAGTACCACAAGCTCACCGGCAACCCCACCAAGTACAAGGTGATATCCCGGGCCGTCGCCTACCACGGCACGCCCCAGGGCGCACTGGCCATCACCGGCCTGCCGGCCCTCAAGGCACCCTTCGAGCCGCTCGTCCCCGGTGCTTACAAGGTGCCCAACACCAACATCTACCGGGCCCCGATCCACGGCGACGACCCCGAGGCCTTCGGCCGCTGGGCCGCCGACCAGATCGAGCAGCAGATCCTCTTCGAAGGCCCCGACACGGTCGCGGCCGTCTTCCTGGAGCCGGTCCAGAACGCGGGCGGCTGCTTCCCGCCCCCGCCCGGCTACTTCCAGCGGGTGCGCGAGATCTGTGATACGTACAACGTGCTGCTCGTCTCGGACGAGGTCATCTGCGCCTTCGGCCGCCTCGGCACGATGTTCGCGTGCGACAAGTTCGGCTACGTGCCCGACATCATCACCTGCGCCAAGGGCATGACGTCCGGCTACTCCCCCATCGGTGCGGCCGTCATCTCCGACCGGATCGCCGAACCGTTCTTCAAGGGCAGCAACACTTTCCTGCACGGCTACACCTTCGGCGGCCACCCCGTCTCGGCGGCGGTCGCCCTCACCAACCTCGACATCTTCGAGCGCGAGGGCCTCAACCAGCACGTGCTGGACAACGAGGCGGCGTTCCACGCAACGCTCTCCAAGCTGCACGACCTGCCGATCGTGGGCGACGTGCGCGGCAACGGCTTCTTCTACGGCATCGAGCTGGTCAAGGACAAGGCCACCAAGGAGTCGTTCACGCCGGAGGAGTGCGAGCAGCTGCTCTATGGCTTCGTGTCCAAGAAGCTGTTCGAGAACGGCCTGTACTGCCGGGCCGACGACCGTGGCGACCCGGTCATCCAGGTCGCCCCGCCGCTGATCTCCGACCAGTCGACGTTCGACGAGATCGAGCAGATCGTCCGCGGCGTGCTCGCGGAGGCCTGGACCAGGATCTGACCGGACCTCACGACCGGACCAGGGCGAGCCGCACGGCACCACTCACGGCTCGCCCCACCCGCCGTGGCCCCGCGCGACCCCCCACTGGTCACGCGCGCGTGGGCCACGGCTTTGCTGCATGCGCGCGTAGGCCGGCCACCCGGCGCACGGCACCGCGCGCCCCTCGCACGCGAGACGCACGCCCGTCGCACGCACACCACGCCCCACCGCACACCCGGTCGCACGTTCCGTCGCATTTGCGCTCCGACTCATATGCGACCCCTGGGGCATGAGGCCGACCGGAGGAAAGTCGGCGGTCCAGCGCCGAGCCTGGGCAAAGGCTAGGATCCCGGTTCCGTACGGTGCCAGTGACCCAATGGCCTCCGGTTCGTTCCCCCGGACAGGGGAACGGACCCTACAGCGACCCGAGGTGCTCGATATGGTGGCCCCGCCGGACAACGACGTGCTCTGGGCACGCGGCTTGCATTACGCCCACAGTGGTTCCCCCGCGCTCGCAGGGGTCTCCATCGGCGTACGCGAGGGAGAGATTCTCGCCATCACCGGGCCACGCGGCTCCGGCAAGACCACGCTCCTCAAATGCCTGTCCGGACAGCTCCTCCCCGACCCCGGAGAGGTGTGGTTCAACAGCGCCCCCGTCCACACCCTTTCGCGTGCTGCTCGCGAGCGGCTGCGGCGGGAGCGCTTCGGCTGGATCGACAGCGAGCCGCACCTCGTGCCGGAGCTGAGCGCCTGGGAGAACGCCGCCCTGCCGCTGTTGCTGCGCGGCGTCGGGCACCGGGCCGCCAAGCGCACCGCAAGTGAGTGGCTGGAGCGCCTCGACGTCGGCGACTGCCACCGCAAGCGGCCGGCCGCCCTGCTCCAGGCGCAGCGCCAGCGGGTCGCCATCGCACGGGCGCTCGCCAGCGAGCCCACCGTCCTGTTCGCCGACGAGCCGACGGCGCCGCTGCACAACGCGGACCGTGCGCAGGTGCTGCGCACGCTGACCACGGCCGCCCGCTCGCACCACATCACGGTCGTCATCGCCACGCTGGACGACGAGATCGCCACCCTGGCCGACCGTACGGTCTCCCTGGTCGACGGCCGCCGAGGCACCGCCATCCCGGTACCCGACGCGCCCGAGGGAGAGGGCAGGGCGGCGTGCTCAGTCTCCGCCTAGCGCGCGGCGCGCACCCGCTGGTCCTGCTCCGGAGGCTGCTGGTGGCGGCGGCCGCGGCGGGCGTGGGTTTCCTGCTGCTGTGCACTTTGGGGTACGCGGTGGCCCATCCGAAGTCGACGGGGCAGTCGCTCGTGCGGCTGGTCTGGTGCGCGGTGCCGCTGGCAGCGGTCGTGCAGTTCGCCGTCGCCGTGGCCCGTACGGACCCCGCCACGCGCCCCCGTGACGGCCTGGACGCCGCGGGGCTCGGCCCCGTGCGGCTCTCGGTCCTCGCAGCGGCGTCGACGGCGATCTCGTGCACGCTCGGCAGCGGTTTCGCCCTGCTGCTCTACAAGGTGCTCCGCGGTGACGTCGGCGGCCCGCTGAGCGGTTCGGCGAGACGGCTGCTGGACGGGCAGGTACACCTGCCGTGGGGCGCGGCACTGACCCTCCTCGGCCTCCTGCCCGCCCTCGCAGCGGGCGCGTGCGTCCTCGCTCTGCACCCGCGGCGGGATGCCGCTGCCAGGGTGCAGCAGCCCGCCGTGGAGCCCGTGGAGGGCTCAGAGGAGGTGGAGAGCGCCGAGGCACCGTCCGAGGCGCCCCAGGCACCGTCGCCCGCCCCCGCTCCGGTCCCCATGCCCAGACCCGCCTACGCCGGCCTCCCGTGGGGCATCGCGATCATCGCGGTCGGGCTCGCCCTGGAGGCGTACGTGGGGCACGGCCCCGCGCCCGACCCTGACAGGCTGATCTCCTTGCCCGGCCGGACGGACGGCACCTCCCCCGGCGTGCTGGGCGGGTGGCTCCTGGCCTCTCTCGGGCTCGTGCTGGCCGGCCCCGGGCTGACCCACTGGTGCGGGGTCCTGCTCGCCGCCGGGCGGCCCGGCGCGGTGCGGCTGCTGGCCGGCCGGATACTGCAGGACGCCGCCACCCGTATCGGCCGTCCGCTGGGCGTGCTGTGCGCGGTCGCCTCGGGCGCCCTCGCCGCCGCCGAACTCTACGGCGCGGCATGGGACTCCTCCGGGCCGCGCCCCTTCGGCCCCCTCACCGGCCTCGGCGCGGCGCTCGTCATGGCGTGCGTCACGGCCACGGCCATCACCGCGGCCCTGGACAGCCGGCAGAACCGGACCGGCACCACGGCGGCCCTGCAGCGTCTCGGCATCCCCGCCTCCATGCTGCGCGGAGCGGCCATCCTGCGCGCCGGCGTACTGCTGGCCGTTCTGACGCCTCTGACATGGGCGATCGCGGAGCTCGTAACGCTGCCCATGTCGCGGTGAGCGCGCCGGGCGGGCCCGGAACCCGGGCCCGCCGAGTGGCCGCAGCGCACCAGTTCTTGACCAGTTCTTGACTCAAGGCAACTTCGTCGCCGAATTGCGCGTCTGCTTGAGGAGCACGACGGATATCCGGCGAACGGAGCTATTGGTGATCATCGGCCTTGTGACGGCTGTCGCGGCCTCGGCCTGTTATGGCACAGGTTCGGTCCTGCAAGCCGTGGGCTCGCGGAAATCTGCCCGCCAGGAGGCCGCGAAGGCCTCCTCGTCGGGCACCACCCAGCACGGTGGACCGAGCCTGTCCTCCACCGCGAAGGCCGCGGTGACGTGGGAGTTCATGGTCGGTACGTTCCTCGACTTCCTCGGCTTCGGGCTCGGCGCGCTCGCCGCCCGCATGCTGCCGCTCTTCCTCTCCCAGACGGTCATCAGCGCCAACCTCGTCGTGACCGCACTGCTGAGCATCAAGCTCCTGGGCATCCGGCTGACCAAGCCCGAGTGGGCGTCGATCGGTGTCGTCTGTTCGGCGCTGGTGCTGCTGGCGACGGCGGCGGGCCACGAGGGCGGCGGCGACACGCCGATGTCCACCCACTGGTGGCTGCTGATCATCTCTGTGGTGCTGATGGGCGGCGGCACGGTGGCCGTCCGCCTGCTCGGCGGGCGGGCCGCGATCCTGGCCGGTCTGCTGTCCGGTCTGGGCTTCGGTGCGATCGGCGTCGGCGTGCGCATCCTGGACGGCATCGACCCGTTCGACCTGCCGAAGCTGATCGCCGACCCGGCGCTCTACGCGATCCTCATATCGGGTGCAGTCGGCATGTACCTGCACACGGTGGCGCTGCAGATCGGCTCGGTCAACGGTGCCACGGCCGCGCTGGTGGTCGGCGAAACCATTCTCCCGGGCATGATCGGCGTCCTGCTGCTCGGTGACAACTCGCGCCCCGGCTTTGCCTGGGTCGCCGTTCTCGGCTTCGTCCTGGCGGTGGCAGGTGCCGTTGCGGTCGCCTGGTTCGGCGAGCCGGACACCCCCGCGGAGGCCGAACCCGAACCACAGGAACTCCAGCCGTCGGCAGTCCGCTGACCGCCGCCTGAGCCCCGGCCGCCGCACCGGCAGCCGGGGCTCAGGCGTATCCGTTCCGAGTGGGGTCGCCGCCGCTGAGGAGGTCCTGCTCAGCCGTTCGCGGTACCGGCGTCGTCCAGCACGACGACATCCGCGACGTCGAAAGCGACGCCCACGCGGTCGCCGGCGGCGGGGGCCCCGTGCAGCCCGCATGCCGCCTCCAGCACGGGGCCGTCCGCGGGGCGCAGCATCAGCACGACGTGGTCGCCCCGGAACGTCCGCCCGGTGACCGTGCACGGGAGCCCCTCCGTCTCCGGCACGAGGCGCACGCCGGCAGGCCGTACGAGCAGCCGGCCCGTGCCCTGCCGCGACCCCGGCGGCACCGGGACCTTCCCCCACACGGTGTCCGCGCACTCGCCGCCGACCGTCGCCTCGACGACGTTGTCGAAGCCGAGGAAACGGGCCACGAACTCGGAGGCCGGGCGGCGCCAGACCTCCAGCGGCGTGCCGGCCTGAGCGATCCGTCCGTCACGCATCACGACCACGCGGTCGGCGAGGGCGAACGCCTCGCCTTGGTCGTGGGTGACGGCCAGCACCGTGGTCCCCAGCCGGCCGAAGAGGTCGCGCAGTTCGACGACCAAGCGCTCCCGCAGGCCGCGGTCCAGCTGCCCGAGCGGCTCGTCGAGCATCAGCAGCCGGGGCTGCGGCGCGAGGGCCCGTGCGAGAGCCACCCGCTGCTGCTCGCCGCCGGACAGGGCGGCGATGGAGCGGCGCTGCGCACCGGGCAGCCCCACCAGCTCCAGCAGCTCGGCGACCGTCCGTGCCGTCTCGGCCCGCCCCATGCCGCGCATGCGCAGTCCGAAGGCGACGTTGCCCGCCACGTCCCGCTGGGGGAACAGCTGGTGGTCCTGGAACATGAGGCCCACTCCGCGCCGGTGCGTGGGAACGCCGCTCTGGTCGCGCCCCGCCAGGAGCACGCGCCCGGCATCCGCGCGCTGCAGCCCGGCCACCACGCGCAGCAGCGTGGACTTGCCGCTGCCGCTGGGGCCCAGCACGCAGACGATCTCGTGCTCGGCGACCTCCAGGTCCACCGCGTCGAGCGCTGCACGCTCCCCGAAGCGGACGTCGACCTTCTCCAGTCGCAGCAGGGCCATCAGAACTCCCCCGTACGGTCGGTGCGGATACGTTCCAGCACCAGCAGCGCCGCGGCGCACACCAGCATCAGGATCGTGCTCAGGGCCATCGCCTGCCCGTAGGTGAGCTCCCCGGGGCGGCCCAGGAGCCGGGCCACCGCCACCGGCAGCGTGGGGCTGTCGGGGCGGGCGATGAAGACCGTGGCCCCGAACTCTCCCAGCGACACGGCGAACGCGAAGCCTGCCGCGACCCCCAGGGCACGGCCGACCAAGGGCAGGTCCACCTCCCGCCATGCCCGCAGGGGGGAGGCCCCCAGCACGGCGGCGGCCTCGCGCAGCCGTACGTCCACGGCGCGCAGGACCGGCAGCACGGTCCGTACGACGAACGGCACGCCCACAAGGGCCTGTGCGAGCGGTACCAGGATCCAGGACGCCCTCAGGTCCAGCGGCGGCTCGTCCAGGCTGATGAGAAAGCCGAAGCCGACCGTCACGGCGGACGTGCCGAGCGGCAGCATCAGCAAGGCGTCGAAGCCGCGGACGAGCCGCCCCTCGCGCCGGGTCAGCGCCGCAGCCGCGAGCCCGCCGATGACGACCGCGATGGCCGTGGCCGCCAGGCCGTACGCGAGCGAGTTGCCGATCGCCTCCAGCGGGGCGACGACGAACGTGCCGGCGTTGCCGTCCGCCGAGGCCAGGGCGCGGTAGAAAGCCAGCCCGAAGCCGTCCGGGCCGTCGAAGGAGCGCAGCACGAGGACCACGAGCGGGGCGAGGATGAGCACGGCGACGACCGCCAGGACAGACGCCAGGAACGCCCACTCGGCCGCGCCCCGCGGGCGCCGCGCCGTGCGCGCCGGGTCGACCAGCCGCAGGGTCGCCTCCCGCCGCCGCACCGTCCATGCGTGCACGGCCAGCAGCGCTGCGACGGCCACGAACTGCAGCAGCGTCAGGACGGCGGCCGTCGGCAGGTCGAGCATCTGGGCGGTCTGCTGATAGATCTCCACTTCCAGCGTGGCGTAGCGGGGACCGCCGAGGATCTGCACGACGCCGAAGGATGTGAAGGTGAAGAGGAAGACCATGAGGGCCGCGGCGGCCACGGCCGGCGCCAGCGCCGGCAGCGTGACCCGCCTCCAGGCCGTGAAGCGCCCCGCGCCCAGGACTCTGGCCGCCTCCTCCTGGCGCGGGTCGAGCTGGGCCCACAGGCCGCCCACGGTGCGGACGACCACGGCGTAGTTGAAGAACACGTGGGCGAGCAGGATCGCCCAGACAGTGGTGTCGAGGCGCACCCCCCACCACTCGTCCAGCAGCCCCCCGCGCCCCAGCAGCGCCAGGAAGGCCGAGCCGGCGACGACGGTCGGCAGGACGAACGGCACGGTCACCACGGCGCGCAGCGTGCGCTTGCCGGGGAAGTCGAACCGCGCGAAGACGTACGCCCCGGGCAGGGCGAGGGCGAGCGTCAGGGCGGTGGAGGCGGCCGCCTGCCAGGTGGTGAACCACAGCACGTGGCCGATAGCCGGGTCTGTCACGACCTCGCCGATGCGGCCGAGCTGCCACTGCCCGCCGTCCTTCAGCCCCCGGGAGACGATCGAGGCGACGGGGTAGGCGAAGAAGACCGCGAAGAAGGCGAGCGGCAGGGCCATGAGGCCGAGCCGCACCGCTGTCCGCCGCCCGGCCCCGCCGGGGCCTCGCGCGGGGCCCCGTGCAGGGGCCCCGGGCCCTACTTCAGGACGAGCGAGGACCATGCCTTGACCCACTGGTCGCGGTTCTTGGCGATCTTCTCGGGGGCCATGGTGCCGGGCTCGTTCACCTGCGCGCCGTACTTGGTGAACACCTCGGGCAGCTTGGCGTCCTGGTTGGCGGGCTTGACGAACATCTGCAGCGGCATGTCCTCCTGGAACGTACGGCTCAGCAGGAAGTCGATCAGGGCCTTGCCACCCTCGGTGTTCTTCGCGCCCTTCAGCAGCCCGGCGAACTCCGTCTGCTGGAAGCAGGTGCCCGTGGCGACGCCGGTCGGGCCCTCCGCGGGCTGCGGCTTCACGCCCAGGACCTCGGCGGGCGGGCTGGAGGCGTAGGAGACCACGAGGGGCTTGTCGCCCTTGGCCTTCTTGCCTCCCGCGGAGCCGGAGAAGCGCTCGTTGTAGGCCTGCTCCCAGCCGTCGACGACCTCGACGCCGTTGTCCTTGAGCTTCTTCCAGTAGTCCTGCCACCCGTCGTCGCCGTACTTGGCGATCGTGGCGAGCTGGAAGGCGAGGCCCGGGGAGGACGTGGCGACGTTCTCGGTGACGAGCAGGTTCTTGTACTCGGGCTTGACCAGGTCGTCGAGGGAAGTCGGCGGGGTCAGCTTGTGGCCGGCGAAGTACGCGCGGTCGTAGTTGACGCAGATGTCGCCGGTGTCGATGGGCGTGACCCGGTGCTCGCCGGCGTCGGCCTGGAGCTTCCTCGGGACGCGGTCCAGGCCCTTGGCCTCGTACGGCGCGAAGATGCCGTTGTCCAGCGCCCGGGAGAGCAGGGTGTTGTCGACGCCGAAGAAGACGTCGCCCTGCGGGTGGCTCTTGGACAGGATGGCCTGGTTGACGGCCTGGCCGGCGTCGCCGCCCTTGAGGACCTTCACCTTGTACCCGGTCTGCCGGGTGAACTGCTTGAGCACCTCTTCGGACGCTGCGAAGGAGTTGTGCGAGACCAGGGTGACGGTCTTGTCCTTGCCTTCGGACGTGCCGGAGTCCCCGGAGCCGTCCGAGCCGCCGCACGCGGCCAGGGCCGGAAGGGCGAGCACGCCGACGGCGACTGCGCCGGCGGCACGCCGCAGGTTGGTGTTCATGATCGAGCTGACTCCCTACGCCGGTATGACCCGGATCAGGTCCGAGGGTCTGCGGGCTGTGCCGCACTCTCAGCGCCCCGTGGGCGCTCCCCTGTCGGATTGTTCATTTGTGCGAGGGCACCGTATCAGTGCCCTCCCCATGCATCGGTGTCTGACCTGCGGCCTTGGCTCAGCGCTCGGCTGCTGCCAGCTGCCCGCAGGCGCCGTCGATCTCCTGGCCGCGGGTGTCTCGGACGGTGACCGGCACCCCGTGCGCGGCGATGGCCGCGACGAAGGCCCGCTCGTCCTCGGGGCGCGAGGCCGTCCACTTCGACCCCGGGGTGGGGTTGAGCGGAATGAGGTTGACGTGCACGCGCTTGCCCTTGAGGAGCCGGCCCAGGAGGTCGCCGCGCCATGCCTGGTCGTTGATGTCACGGATCAGGGCGTACTCGATGGAGACCCGGCGGCCGGACTTCTCCGCGTACTCCCACGCCGCGTCGAGGACCTCGCGGACCTTCCAGCGCGTGTTGACCGGCACCAGGGTGTCGCGCAGCTCGTCGTCCGGTGCGTGCAGGGAGACGGCCAGACGGCACTTGAAGCCCTCGTCGGCGAAGCGCAGCATCGCCGGGACCAGGCCCACCGTGGAGACCGTGATGCCGCGCTGGGAGAGCCCCAGGCCGTCCGGCTCGGGGTCCGTGAGGCGGCGGATGGCGCCGACGACCCGCTTGTAGTTGGCCAGCGGCTCGCCCATGCCCATGAAGACGATGTTGGACAGCCGCGCGGGGCCGCCGGGGACCTCTCCGTCGCGCAGCGCCCGCATGCCGTCCACGATCTGGTGGACGATCTCGGCCGTCGACAGGTTCCGGTCCAGACCGGCCTGGCCGGTGGCGCAGAACGGGCAGTTCATGCCGCAGCCGGCCTGCGAGCTGATACACATGGTGACCCGGTCGGGGTAGCGCATCAGCACGGACTCCACCAGCTTGCCGTCGTGCAGCCGCCAGAGGGTCTTGCGGGTGGTGTCGTCGTCGCACGAGATGTGACGCACGACGCTCATGAGCTCCGGCAGCAGCTCGGCGGCGAGCTTCTCGCGCGCCGCCGCCGGGATGTCGGTCCATGCGGCGGGATCGTGGGCGTACCGGGCGAAGTAGTGCTGCGAGAGCTGCTTGGCGCGGAACGGCTTCTCACCGATCGCCGAGACGGCCTCGCGGCGCTCGGCGGGCGAGAGGTCGGCAAGGTGCCGCGGGGGCAGCTTGGCCCCACGGGGGGCGACGAACGTCAGTTCTCCAGGCGCGGGGGCCATGAGCAAAAACACCTCATTGACGACGGCGGATGACCTCCGCAATCGCGGAGCCAGCGGCAGGACGAGCCGGAACCCGGAGATCTCACAGGGGCACCCCCGCAGGCGCGGGGCCGGAAAAGGGCCCGCCGCACAGCGGCGAGCCCTTCCAGGGTACCCGGCCCAGCTCAGGAGCCGACGAAGACGACCATGAGGAGCCACACCACGGGCGCGGTCGGCAGGAGCGAGTCCAGCCGGTCCATGATGCCGCCGTGCCCCGGCAGCAGGGCGCCCATGTCCTTGATCCCGAGATCCCTCTTGATCATGGACTCGCCGAGGTCTCCCAGCGTGGCGCTGACGGCGACGGCGAGGCCGAGGAGAAGCCCCTCCCACCACACGCCGCCGTCGATCAGGAACTGCATGCACAGGGCGCCGGCGACCATCGCGAAGGCGACCGCCCCGAGCAGCCCCTCGCGCGTCTTGCCGGGGCTGATGCGCGGCGCCAGCTTGCGCTTGCCGAACTTCCAGCCCACCGCGTACGCACCCGTGTCGCTGACCACGGTCAGGATCAGGAAGGTGAGCACCCGCCACGCGCCGTCCCCGGCGGCGAGCATGAGGGCCACGAAAGTGGCCAGGAACGGCACGTAGAAGGCCGCGAAGATGCCCGCCGTGACGTCCTTGAGGTAGTCGTCCGGCGACTCCGTCATCCGCCACACGAGGACGGCCAGGGCCGTGAAGGCCACGGCCACCCACGCACCCTCGGCGCCGCTGGCGTAGCCGGCGATGACCATGGCGGCTCCGCCGACCGCGAGCGGCACCAGCGGGGCACGGATCGCCTTGCGCTCGGCGAGGCGGGAGGTCAGCTCCCACAGCCCGACCACGACGGCGATCACGATCACGCCGAGGAAGACGGGCTTGTAAATGAACAGGGAGGCGAGGATGACCGCACCGAGGCCCACGCCGACCCCTATCGCCGCCCGCAGGTCACGGCCGGCGCTCTTCTTTCCTGCCTTCGGCGACTCGGGGGAGGCAGGCACCGGGGCGGGGTCCTGGGGCCTGATGTCGGGCTCCTGTTCATCGCGGAACAGGGGGCCGCGAAGATGAGCGGCCCCCTGGTCACGGTCGTCCTGATCTCCGCCTGAGGGGGGCACGATGGGCATGGGCCGAGTCTGCGCCGCGATGCCCGCCTCGTGCACAGGACCCGCCGAACGGGCCGCAGAGGACGGCCCCCGGTCGGTGGACCCCCGGTATCCGGCGCTCGGCGGGGCCCCCCAGGATGTCTCGTTCATCAGACCTCGAGGAGCTCGGCTTCCTTGTGCTTGAGCAGCTCGTCCACCTGCGCGACGTACTTCGCGGTGGTGTCGTCGAGCTCCTTCTCCGCGCGGCGCACGTCGTCCTCGCCGGACTCCTTGTCCTTGACGAGCTTGTCCAGGGCGTCCTTGGCCTTGCGGCGGACGGAGCGGATCGAGACCTTGGCGTCCTCGCCCTTGCCCCGGGCCACCTTGATGAACTCCCGGCGGCGCTCCTCGGTCAGCTCCGGGAAGGTCACCCGGATGATGTTGCCGTCGTTGCTCGGGTTGACACCGAGGTCGGAGTCGCGGATCGCCTGCTCGATGTTGCGCAGCGCGCTCTTGTCGAACGGGGTGACCACGGCCATGCGCGGCTCGGGCACCGAGAAGGACGCCAGCTGGTTGATGGGCGTCAGCGCACCGTAGTAGTCCGCCACGATCTTGTTGAACATCGCCGGGTGCGCACGCCCGGTGCGGATCGCCGCGAAGTCCTCCTTGGCGACCACAACGGCCTTGTCCATCTTCTCCTCGGCCTCGAGGAGGATCTCTTCGATCACCACTTGCTCCTGGTGTTATCAGTAAGCAGAGCCTCGCCCCTGCGCGCGTCTTCTCCTGCACGGTGTCCGACCGGCAGGCAGTTGTCCATCCCCGTGCCGAGGTCTTCCCACGGCACGGAGTTGCCGTCCGTATCGGGCCAGGCCGCTACGGACGGCTGTGCGGGTCGTCAGTCCCGCGTGCTCCGGTCGCTCACGAGCGTGCCGATCTTCTCACCCTTGACCGCACGGCCGATGTTGCCCTCGGCGAGCAGCTCGAAGACCAGGATCGGCAGCTTGTTGTCCATGCACAGGCTGATGGCGGTGGCGTCGGCGACCTTCAGGCCCCGTGCGAGCACCTCGCTGTACTCGAGGGCGTCGAACTTGACCGCGTCGGGGTTCTTCTTCGGGTCGGAGTCGTAGATCCCGTCGACGCCGTTCTTGCCCATCAGGATCGCCTCGGCGTGGATCTCCAGGGCGCGCTGGGCCGCAGTGGTGTCGGTGGAGAAGTAGGGCATGCCCATGCCCGCGCCGAAGATCACGACGCGGCCCTTCTCCAGGTGGCGCACGGCGCGCAGCGGGATGAACGGCTCCGCGACCTGCCCCATGGTGATGCCGGTCTGCACGCGGGTCTCGATGCCTTCCTTGACCAGGAAGTCCTGGAGGGCGAGGGAGTTCATCACGGTGCCGAGCATGCCCATGTAGTCCGAGCGGGCCCGGTCCATGCCGCGCTGCTGCAGCTCCGCGCCGCGGAAGAAGTTGCCGCCGCCGATGACGACGGCGATCTCGTAGCCCTCGCGGACGACGGCCGCGATCTCGCGGGCGATGGCGTGCACGACATCGGGGTCGACGCCGAGGCCGCCCCCGCCAGCGAACGCCTCGCCGGACAGTTTGAGCAAGAACCGGCGGCGTGGGCCGTGGTCAGCAATGGTGTCGTCGGCGGCCTGCCGGGCGTCCGCACCCTGATTCATTGGAGCTCTCCTCGTGCACATACGAAGAAGGCCATTGCCGGATGGGTCCTTTCGGTTCCCTGTACGGCAATGGCCTCCTCGTCACATCAGCGGCCGACCGGTGAGGGATCGGCTGCGTACGACCCTAGCGGGTCGCAGGTCAATCGCTGCCCTGCTGACGGGCTCAGGCGCCGACGCGGATGCGCGCGAAGCGCTTCAGCGTGACACCGGCCTCGTCCAGGACCTTCTGGACGGTCTTCTTGTTGTCCTTGGCGAACGCCTGCTCGAGAACGGCGTTCTCCTTGACGAAGCCGGTGACGCGACCCTCGATGATCTTCGGCAGGGCGGCCTCGGGCTTGCCCTCCTCGCGGGCGGTGGCCTCGGCGACGCGGCGCTCGTTCTCCAGGACGTCGGCCGGGATGTCCTCACGGGAGAGGAACTTCGGCGCAAACGCGGCGATGTGCTGCGCGATGTCCTTGGCGACCTCGGCGTTGGCCTTGTCCAGCTCGACCAGGACGCCGACCTGCGGGGGCAGGTCCGCGGCGGTGCGGTGCATGTAGGCGAAGACCAGGCCGTCGGCGAAGTACGCGAAGCGGTCCACGACGATCTTCTCGCCGAGGGTGGCGTTGGCCTCGTCCACGAACGCCTGGACGGTCTTGCCGGCCTCGATCTCGGAAGCCATCAGGGCGTCGACGTCGGCCGGAGCGCTCTTGGCGACGTGGGCGGCCAGAGCCTCGGCGACGGCCACGAACTTCTCGCCCTTGGCGACGAAGTCGGTCTCGCACTTCAGCTCGACGATGACACCGGAGGTGTTGTCGTCGGCGATGGCGGAGACGACGGCACCGTTCTCGGTGGTGCGGCTCTCGCGCTTGGCGACGCCCTTGAGGCCCTTGACGCGCACGATCTCGACGGCCTTCTCGAGGTTGCCCTCGGCCTCGTCCAGCGCCTTCTTGCAGTCCATCATGCCGGCGCCGGTGAGCTCACGGAGCTTCTTGACGTCAGCGGCGGTGAAGTTCGCCATGGTCTGTGAATCTCTCTCGAAAGTCGTGGGTGACTACGGGTGCACGACGGGGGCGGCGCGTGTCGCGCCGTCCCCCGCCGTATCTACCGACTGAGTTGTCAGGCCTGCTCGGCGTCCGCGGCCGGAGCCTCGGCAGCGGCCTCGGCCTCGGCCGGCTTCTCGGCCTCGGCGTCGGCCTTCTTCTCGCCCTCGAGCAGGTCGCGCTCCCACTCGGCGAGGGGCTCGCCGGCGGCCTTGTCGGCCTTCGCGTCACCGGTGGCGGCACCGGAGCGGGCGATGAGGCCCTCGGCGACGGCGTCGGCGATCACACGGGTGAGCAGCGTGACGGAGCGGATCGCGTCGTCGTTGCCCGGGATCTTGTAGTCGACCTCGTCGGGGTCGCAGTTGGTGTCGAGGATCGCGACGACCGGGATGCGGAGCTTGCGCGCCTCACCGACGGCGATGTGCTCCTTCTTGGTGTCCACGATCCAGACGGCGCTCGGCACCTTCTGCATCTCGCGGATACCGCCGAGGGTCTTCTCCAGCTTGGCCTTCTCGCGGGAGAGGACCAGGAGCTCCTTCTTGGTGAGGCCGGAGGCGGCCACATCCTCGAAGTCGATGAGCTCGAGCTCCTTCAGGCGCTGCAGGCGCTTGTAGACGGTCGAGAAGTTGGTGAGCATGCCGCCCAGCCAGCGCTGGTTGACGTACGGCATGCCGACGCGGGTCGCCTGCTCGGCGATGGCCTCCTGGGCCTGCTTCTTCGTACCGACGAACATGATGGAGCCGCCGTGCGCGACGGTCTCCTTGACGAACTCGTAGGCGCGGTCGATGTACGACAGCGACTGGAGCAGGTCGATGATGTAGATGCCGTTGCGCTCCGTGAAGATGAAACGCTTCATCTTCGGGTTCCAACGACGGGTCTGGTGACCGAAGTGGACGCCGCTCTCCAGCAGCTCCCGCATCGTGACGACGGCCATGGCCGCGCTCCTTGAAATACTCGGTTCCACGACGGCCGGGCGGCCGCCGCTCCTGACGCCCCGACATGCCTGCCGTGGACGATGCCCTTGCGAGAACCGTTCCGCGGACCGAGAGACACGGCCACCGGGCTGCCCGAAAGGGACTGACGCGCCGGTAGCGGGGCGTGCGAAGTCGATCCGGTGACCCGGATCGCCATGAGAAGTGTACGGGACCCGGGAAGGCGCGGGTGACGACGTTGTGCACAACCCGCGAGTAGTCCACAGATCTCCGTCAAGATCCCCGCGAATGCCCGGGGTCCGCCACCGTACGGGCATGACTCTCATCGGATCTTTCACCCGACGCCTGCTCGCCGCGGCCGGCGTGGTCACGCTCTGTGTTCTCGCGGGCGCGGTGGCCAGTGGTACGGCCGCGGGCGCGGGGGCCGCGAAGACGGCCGCGCCCACCCCTGCCCCCGCCTCCGGAGCCCGGGCTGCGCAAGCCCCGCCCGGGGCGCCCCCTGCATCCACGGCCGTGGGCCCCGAACCGCCGGAGCCCCCCGGCCCTCCCGGGCGGCCCGGACCGTCCAAAGCGTCTGGGCCATCCAAACCGTCAGGGCCGTCCGGGCCGGCGGGCGGCGCGGGGCAGGGCGAGCGGGCCTGGCCCGTCAGCGGGTCGCGAGGGAACCGGCCCCTGCTCGCACGGGCCTGGCGGCCCCCGCCTGTGCCCTGGGCGGCCGGGCACCGAGGGGTGGATCTCGTCGCCCGCGCCGGTCAGCCGGTACGGGCTGCCGCGCCCGGCACCGTCTCGTTCGCGGGCACCGTCGCGGGGCGGGGCGTGGTGTCGGTGCAGCACCCGGGGACGGGCGAGCCGCCGCTGCGGACCACGTACGAGCCGGTGCAGGCGACGGTGAAGGAAGGGGACCAGGTGGCGGCGGGACAGGTGATCGGCACGCTGCAGGCGGGCCCGTTCCACTGCTCCGGGGGCTGCCTCCACTGGGGGCTGCTCCGCGGCCGGGTCTACCTCGACCCCTTGTCCCTGCTGCCGCCGTGGATGCTGCGCAGACCGCCCTCCCGGCTACTGCCGCTGTCGGGCGGGCCCGGCGCGCCGGTGGTCAGCCCCTGACGCCGCGCAGCGACATGGACACGGCCGCCTCGATGATGCTGTCGGGCTCCTCGGCCGCGCCGAGCTCGATCCGGCGCACGGCGGCGTCGACCACGCCCTGCAGCAGCATGGCGGCCAGGCGCGGCTGCTCGTGGCCGAGGGCGACGAGCGCCTCCACGACCATCGCGATGAGCCCGCCGTGGGCAGCACGGATCTTCTCGCGTGCACCCGCGTCCAGCTCGCCGGCGGAGATCGCGACCACGGCGCGGTGACGGCGGTCGCCGACCAGGGCCAGCTGCCGGCGCACATACGCCTCGATCTTCGCCTCGGGCGTGTCCGCGCCCTCCATGGCGGCTTCGACCTCCGCCGCCCAGACGGGGAAGTCGACCGCGCAGAGCTCCTCCACCACGGCTGCGCGCGAGCGGAAGTACTCGTAGACCGAGGAGCGCGCCAGACCGGTGCGCTCGGCCAGGGCAGGGAACGTCAACGCCTCCGTGCCGCCCTCGGACAGCAAGGAACGGGCGGCGTCCAGCAGGGCGCCGCGCTGCATCGTCCGGTGCTCGGCCACCGAGGCCGCTCGAATCCTGGGCACGTCCCCACTTTACGGATTGCCGGGGGGCGGGACGACGCCGAGGGAGGATTCGCGCCCCTTGCCGGCCCGACAGGCCCTACCGGTCCGCCGGCCCCCGCGCCTCCTCGCAGGACCCCTGTCGGCCTTCAGGGGCCTCGCCGGCCTCACCGGGCCCCGCCACCCCCGCCGCCCCCGTCAGCGGCCGACGTCCGCCAGCTTCGCCCTCAGCTGGAGCACCGACTTCGTGTGGATCTGGCTGACCCTGCTCTCCGTGACGCCGAGCACATGCCCGATCTCGGCGAGGGTGAGGCCCTCGTAGTAGTAGAGGGTGACCACGGTCTTCTCGCGCTCGGGCAGGGTGTTGATCGCGCGGGCGAGGAGGCGGCGCAGCTCGCGGTCCTCGGCGACCTCGACGGGGTCGTCGGCGGCGGTGTCCTCGAGGGTGTCCATCAGGCTCAGCCGCTCGCCGCCTTCGGCGCCGGCGTGCAGGAGGTCCTCCAGGGCGACCACGTTGGTCAGCGACAACTGGCTGAAAACACCGTGCAGTTCCTCGATGGCGATGCCCATCTCGGCGGCGACCTCGGCCTCCGAGGGCGTGCGCCGCAGCTCGGCCTCCAGCGTGGCGTACGCGCGCTCGACCGCGCGCGCCTTCTGCCGGACGGAGCGCGGGATCCAGTCGAGCGCACGCAGCTCGTCGATCATCGCGCCACGGATCCGGGTGATGGCGTACGTCTCGAACTTGATCTCCCGGGCGGGGTCGAACTTCTCGATGGCGTCGATGAGTCCGAAGATCCCCGAGGAGACGAAGTCGGCCTGCTCGACGTTGGGCGGCAGGCCGACACTCACGCGCCCCGCCACGTACTTCACCAGGGGCGAGTAGTGGAGGATCAGCTGCTCCCGCAGCCGGTCGTCGCCCGAGGCCTTGTACGACCGCCACAGCTCATCGAGCGTCGAGGGTGCGGGAGGGCGCTCGGGGCCGCGTGCCGCGGGCGGCACCGCCGCGCGGTCCGAACCGGAGGTGTGCTGGGGCATTCGTCGTCTTGAGCCGTTCTGCTGTGACGTGGATCGAGTGGTACGAATGGCTGGAATCCCGTGAGCGTAGCGTGACTGCTGCGTTGCGGTATGCGATGAGTCCTCTTCGTCGGTGTGCGGATACGTTCCCCTGCCGGAAGCGCCGGCGTGCGGCGCCGGGGGCCGGCGTCGGTACGGGCCTCGCCGTATCGGCGGCCGCGGTCGTCCCCTTAACCTTTTCACCCGATCGCCCCAGGTCAAGAACCGCCTCGCCGCGCGGACGGGCGCCGTCCGGGGGGCTTGGAGGTGTCGGATGTTGACGGCGGAGCGGCCAACTGCCAGTGATCACCCCGGCGTTCCACGAAACCGAGCGACTGCAGCTCGTACAGCCTGGCAAGCGTCTGATCCCTGCTCAGGCCCGCGTTTCGCGCGATGAGCTCCCCGTCCCCGCCGTCTCCGCCGGGCACGGCCTCCAGCACCACGGCCGCCGCCGGTGCCAGCAGATCGCGCGCGACGACGGGACCGCGCCGCTCGGGGGCGAGGTCCCCGATGCCGCCGACCAGCTCGGCGATCTCGTCCGCGTCGGTGACCAGGGCGGCGTCCTCGCGGAGCAGTTCGTGCACGCCCGCCGACAGGCCCGACGTCACCGGCCCGGGCACGCCCATCGTCTGGCGGCCCAGCAGCCGCGCGCGACGGGCCGTCACCAGTGAGCCGCTGCGGTACTCGGCCTCCACGACCACGGTTCCCCTCGTCAATGCGGCGATGACGCGGTTGCGCAGGACGAAGCGGCTGCGGGTGGGGTGACCGCCCGGAGGCAACTCGGCGAGCACCAGACCACGTTCCACGATCCGGTCGATCAGGTCGGCGTGGCCCCTCGGATAGGGCACGTCGACCCCGCAGGCGAGCACGGCGACGGTCGCCCCGCCCGCGGCGAGCGCTCCCCTGTGAGCGGCACCGTCGACGCCGTACGCGGCGCCGGAGACGACGACCCAGCCGCGGCGGGCCAGCCCGGCTCCGAGGAGGGAGGCGACGTGCGAGCCGTAGTCGGTGCAGGCGCGCGCCCCGACCACGGCGACGGAGCGCAGCGCCCACAGCCGCAGGTCGGCCCCGCCGCGCACCCAGAGGCCGAGCGGGCGGGCATCACCGAGGTCGTCCAATTGCTGAGGCCATTCCCGGTCTCCGGGGCAGAGGAAGCGGCCGCCCAGCCGGGCGACGGCGTCGAGGTCGCCGTGGGGGTCGAGAGCGGCGGCGCGCTCCCGGCACCCGGCGAGCCGTTCGCGGCCGGCCCCCTGCGGCGCCGGGCCCGCCCCCGTGAGCCCCCGCACCAGCCCCACGGCGCCCATTTGCCTGATCCACCGCCCTACGCGCTCGTCCCCGGGCTCGGTCAGACGGGTGAGAGCGGCACGGGCCACACGGTCCTCGGAGGCGGGGGCCGTCACGGATGGCCTCCGGCCACGACCGCGCCGCGGTGGACGCCCGTGCGCAGTTCGAGCGCGCAGTTGACGTCCGAGGCGTCGGGGAGGCCGTGGCCGGCGAGGTCCGCCACCGTCCAGGCGACGCGCAGCACGCGGTCGAGGCCACGTGCCGTCAGCATGCCCCGCTCCATGTCGCGTTCGGCCTCGTCGAGGGCGCCGGGGGCGACGCGCCAGCGCGTCCGCAGTTCGTGGCCGGGAACTTCGCTGTTGGTCTGCCAGGGCACGTCGGCGAGGCGGGCCGCGGCCCGCTCCCGGGCGGCGCGGACCCTGTCGGCCACCTCGGCGGTCGTCTCCGCCCCTGCCCGGGGGCCCGTCAGCTCGGAACGGGCCACTGCTTCGACCGTGACCCGCAGGTCGACACGGTCCAGGAGGGGGCCGGACAGGCGTGCGCGGTAGCGCCTGACGGCCTGTGGAGTGCAGTCGCAGCCCTCCCCCAGCATGCCGTGCCGTCCGCACGGGCAGGGGTTGGCGGCGAGGACCAGGAGGAACCTGGCGGGCAGCCGCAGGACACCGCCGGAGCGGGCCACGATGACGTGCCCCGACTCGAGCGGCTGCCTCAGAGCGTCCAGCACCCGTCCGGAGAACTCTGGTGCCTCATCCATGAAGAGCACGCCGCGGTGGGCCAGGGAGACGGCTCCCGGGCGGGGCAGCCCGCTGCCGCCGCCGACGAGCGAGGGCATGGACGCCGAGTGGTGCGGAGCGCAGTACGGGGCCCGGTCGAGGAGAGGCTGGCCCGCGGGAAGAGTGCCCGCTACGGAGTGCACCGCAGTGACCTCGAGGGACTCCTGGGATGTGAGGGGCGGCAACAGGCCGGGCAGCCGCTCGGCGAGCATGGTCTTGCCTGCTCCGGGCGGGCCCTGGAGGAGAAGGTGGTGCCGCCCGGCGGCGGCCACTTCGAGGGCCATCCGGGCCCTGGCCTGCCCCGCGACCTCGGCGAGGTCGGGCCGGCGCTCCCCCTGCACGACCCCCGTACCCAACCCCGCCCCGGGCACCGAGAGCCCTGCAAGCATCGGATCCGGGCTGCCCTCCTGCAGCGGCTCCTCCTCGGGCACCGGCTCGTCCGTCAGGACCGCGATCAGCTGGCGCAGGCTGCGGATGCCGAGGACCGAGACGCCGGGCACGAGGGACGCCTCGGCGGCCGTGCGCTCGGGGACGACCACCTGCCGGTAGCCCGCGTCGGCCGCGGCCAGGACCGCCGGGAGGATGCCCTGCACCGGGCGGACGCGGCCGTCGAGGCCGAGCTCCCCGATGAGCACCAGATCGGCGATCTCCCGGGGGTCGAGGCGCTCCGAGGCGGCCAGGACGGCGCAGGCGACGGCCAAGTCGAAGCCGCTGCCGCCCTTGGGCACGGCCGCGGGGCTCAGGCCCACGGTCAGCTTCTTCTGCGGCCATTCGGCGCCGGAGTTCACCACGGCTGCGCGGACGCGGTCCTTGCTCTCCACCAGGCTCTTGTCGGGCAGGCCGACGAGGGTGAAGGCGGCGACTCCTGGCTCCAGGTCGGCCTGGACCTCGACCATCACTCCCTCGACCCCGACCAGCGCCACCGAGCACGTACGGGCGAAGCCCATCACGCCACCCCCTTGGCGTGCTCCACGGCGGGGGCTCCCCGGTCGGGGACGATCACGCCCACCAGGTCGATCCGCACGCCGCCCGCGGGCGGTCCGCCGTGCCGCGCCAGCCAGCGCTCGGCGAGGCGGCGCAGCCGGTCGGCCTTGGCCGGGGTGACGGCGGCCATCGGATGTTCGTAGGCACCGGTGCGGCGGGTCTTGACCTCGCACACCACCAGGGTGTCGGCCTCCATGGCGACGATGTCGATCTCGCCCTCGCGGCATCTCCAGTTCCGTTCGAGGACGACGATGCCGGCCTGGGCCAGCCGGCGGACGGCGAGATTCTCGCCGTAGCGACCGAGTGCTTCTCGGGCGTTCACGGGCACCACCTCCGGCGCCCACCGTGCCGCCGGCACCCGGAATTGTTGGATCTTGGTGGATTACCCGTCGGTTGTGGAGAACTCAGCCACCCGGAAGGTCGAGGTCGCTCTTGTTCAGCTCCTCGATGTTCACGTCCTTGAACGTGAGCACCCGCACCTGTTTCACGAACCGGGCCGGGCGGTACATGTCCCAGACCCAGGCGTCGGCCATGGAGACCTCGAAGAAGACCTCGCCCTGGACGGAGTGCACCTGCATCTCGTAGTCATTGGTGAGGTAGAAACGGCGCTCGGTCTCGATCACGTATTTGAACAGACCGACGACATCGCGGTACTCCCGGTAGAGCTTCAGCTCCATCTCGGTCTCGTACTTCTCGAGGTCCTCGGCGCTCATGGCATGTTCCCCTTCAGCCGTGCGTCCCCCCATTGTGCGTCAGGCGCGCTCCGTCTCCAGGAGCACCGGCGTACGCGGGGGTCCCTCGTCGAGCAGCGTACGCAGCAGCCCGGCGAGCCTGGTCGGATACACCGTCTCACGGGTCGCGAGAAGTTCCTCGCAGGTCCACCAGCGCAGCCCCGTGACGCTGCGCCGCTCCAGTTCCGTCCCGCCGCCGGTCCATTTCCCGGGCTGCGCGGTGCGGGCCAGGAAGTAGCGCTCGTCCTGGTCCCAGCGGCGGCCGTCGAAAGGAAAGGAGCAGGTGCGGCACCACATGACGGGGCCCAGGTCGATCTCTGTGATCCCGGTCTCCTCGGCCAGCTCCCGGCGCGCCGCCTGTTCCCAGCTCTCGGCGCCCTCCAGGCCGCCGCCCGGGGTGAACCACCAGGTCGTCGTGGGATCGCCCGGTTCGTAGCCGTGCATCAGCAGGATGCGGTCGTCGGGGTCGAGCAGGACGACCCGTGACGCCCTGCGCGGCTCCCCCGCTCCGGTGGGCGTCTCCCCCGCCGTGCGGGCGTGCCCCTTCTCAGCCATGGGCGGGCACCTCCTCCCTGCGCCTCGGCGTGACGAAGCGCGCCACGGGCCCGTACGCCGCGCCGCCCAGGATGAGCACCGCGCCGGCGACCACGGCTGTCAGCACCAGGGGCAGCGGGCCGGGCTGCGAGGTGCCGCCCGGGAGGACGGCGAAGGACTCGGGTCTGTCCATCATGCCCCAGCCGCCCACGGGCCAGGCAGTGGCGTCCACGCGTGCCTTCACCGCACTGCGCGGCACGGAGCCGTGGGAGGCGTCGGTGAGGTGGCCGCGGGAGTCCACGGAGTCGTTGCGGTGGTCTCCGAGCAGGAAGAGCTGTCCCTCGGGGACGGTGGCGGAGAAGGCGGTGGGCGACGCCGGGCCCTTGGCCTGCAGATACGGTTCCTCGATCGGTTTGCCGTCGACCGTGATGCGCCCTTGCCCGTCGCAGCAGGCCACGGTGTCGCCGCCCGTGCCGACGACCCGCTTGACCATCGGGGAGTCGCCCCAGAGCCTGTCCTTGAAGACGACGATGTCCCCGCGCCGCACGTCGCCGCCGTCGATGCGCTGGGCGAGGACCCGGTCGCCCCGCCCGATGGTCGGCGCCATCGAGTCGGTGGGGACGGTGTAGGGCTGGTAGAGCAGGGCGCCCCAGACGAAGCCGCCGAGGAAGAGCACACAGCCGACGGCCACGGCCAGCCCGGACAGCATCCTGCCCGCGCGGCCGTGGCCGTCGTCCGTACGTCCCGCTCCGCTCATCCCAGTGCTCCCGCCCCGCGTAGAAGATCGGACTCCGCATGCCCGGGGGCACGGGAACCGCACACTACCGGGCGGTATGCAGGCGAGTCAGCCCTTCGGGAGGCTCTGCCGGTCAGTCCCTGGGGGCGCTCCGGAGGGTGAGCCCCTCGGTGCCGCTTCGCGCGGTGAGCCTGCGCCGGCGCCACAGGACGAGCGGCACCGCTCCGGCGAGACCGAGCGCGGAGGGCGCGGCCGCGGCAGCGGCGTTCAGCCCCGGCTGGTCGAAGGTGCCGGGAACGCCGAGGAAGGACCAGCGGTTGATCGGCCAGGCGACCACGAAAGCGCGGCCCACGACCTCGGACACGGGGACGAAGCCGTGGTCCTGGTTCGGGTGGTAGCGCGAGTCCAGGGAGTTCTGGCGGTGGTCGCCCATCACCCAGAGCTTGCCCTTGGGCACCTTGATCGGGCCGAAGGGCTGGTCGTCGCACGGGGTGTTGTCGGGGAAGAGATAGTCCTTCTCCGACAGCGCCTTGCCGTTGACCTTGACCGGGCCGCCCTTCTGGCACTCCACGGTGTCCCCGCCGACCGCGATGACCCGCTTGATGAGGTCCTTCTCCTCGGCCGAGGGCATGAGGCCGATGAAGCTGAGGACCTTCTGCACGCCGCCGCCCAGCGGGCCGGGCTGGGGCGTCTGGGCCTCGTCCCCGAGCCAGTTGTCCGGGTCGTGGAAGACCACCACCTCGCCGCGGTCGGGCTCGGCGCCGAACCAGGGGGTGAGCTTGTCCACCAGCACGCGGTCACCGCGCTGGAGAGTGTTCTGCATCGAGTCCGACGGGATCGAGAACGCCTGCACCAGAAACGTCTTGATCAACAGCGCGAGGACCAGGGCGATGCCGATCAGTATCGGCAGCTCTTTCCAGAAGGACCGCTGCTTCTTGGGTGCCGCACCGCGCGGGCCCTCTCCGTCCGCTTCCGGGCTCACGTCTTCGCCGTCCGTCCGCGCCGGTCCGCCCGCAGCCTCCTGGGATGCCTGGGACATGGCCTCCGCCGGCACGCCCGCCCCTGGCGACCCGTCAGCCTCCCCGGGCCGCTTCTCGGGCTCTTCGTGACCGGACCGTGCGCCGACCGCCAAGTCCCCCACATCCACTCCTCTCGCTCCGCTCTCCACGCTGCAGGCCGCCGTACACACGACGCAGGCCCACCACTCCCATAACGAGCGGGAGTTCCGCAGGGGTCGGGAGTTGGATCAATCCTTGCTGATCCATGAGGGACACACTATGCGCCGGACCGCGTGCTCGCGCCTCCGCCGGCGGCGCGTCATCGACCGTTGCGAAAGTGTCTCTTTCGGACAGCTGTCGCCAGTGGCCCAGCGGCCAAGCGATCACGACCGCACGGCCGACGACCAGCTCCTGCGGCACGGTGCCCTGCCCGGGATCGTCCAGGTGGAAGCGGGAATCAGCCGAGTTGGAACGGTGGTCACCCATCACGAAGTAGCGGCCCTGAGGCACCCGCACCGTGAAGTCGAGCTTCGAGGGGGCGTTGTCGGGGTGCAGGTAGGGCTCGTCGAGCGGCGTTCCGTTGACCGTGATTTTGCCGTTCGCGTCGCAGCACTTGACCGTGTCACCGCCGACACCGATCACACGCTTGATCAGATCCTGCTCGTTCGCGGACGGAAGCAGGCCGATGAAAGTCAGCAGCTGTTTGGCTTGTTTGACGCCCACCGGGTCGGGCCCGGTCGTCAGCTGCTCCCCGTCCAGCCAGCCGCCGGGGTCCCTGAAGACGATGACGTCACCGCGCTGGGGCCGGGAGCCGAACCAGGGGGTCAGCTTGTCCACCAGGACGCGGTCGCCGATCCGGATGGTCTGCTCCATGGAGCCGGAAGGGATGACGAACGCCTGCACCAGGAACGTCTTGAACACCAAGGCGATCAGGAGCGCCACCGCTATGAGGATCGGCACCTCCTTGACCGCGGAACGGCGCCGGCGCCGTTTGACCCGCCGCGCCGCCTTCCGCCGCGCGGCGCGGCCCCCCGTGGCCGGTCCCGCCCCCAGTGCCCCCGCATCCGCCGGGCCCGCGGGGCCCGGCAGCGTGCGCCCCCTGCTACCCACCCGGCCTCCCGCTCCGTCCGGCGGGCTTCTCCGTGTGCCCGGCGGAGGCGTCGGCGTCCGGCACGCGCGCGTAGACCTCGGGACGCTTCAGTTCGGTCATCCGCCCGAACGGCCAGCCGATCCAGTCGGCCCGCCCGACAACCCTGCTCACTGGCACCATGCCACCGCCGGGCTCCCCCAGGTGGTCACGGGAGTCGCGGGAGTCGCCCCGGTGGTCGCCCATCACCCACAGCTTGCCCTCGGGGACCACGACGTCGAACGGCGCGCGTGAAGGCGCGTCGCCCGGGTAGAGGAAGCCCTCGTCCACCGGGTATCCGTTGATCTGCAGCCGGCCGCGCGCGTCGCAGCAGGTGACCCTGTCGCCCCCGATACCCACCACGCGCTTGATGTAGACGGTCGCCGCGGGCCCCATGAGGCCGACGGACGAGGCCCCCTTGCGGATCAGCGCCGCCGCCGGGTTCTCCGCCGGCACATCGTGGAGGAAGGAGTCGGTGCCGTCGAAGACCACCACGTCGCCCCGCTCCGGCTTGTCCCCGAAGCCGTAGGCGAGCTTGTTGACGAGCACCCGGTCGCCCACCCGGAGCGTGTTCTCCATCGACCCGCTGGGGATCAGGAAGGGCTGCACCACGTAGCTGCTGAGCAGCAGCAGGAAGACCAGGCAGAGCGTCAGCAGCACCCCCGCACGGCGCAGCGGGCCACCGCCCCGCAGCCACGCCCGGGCGGCCTTGGCCCAGGCGGCCGGGGAGGCGGGAAAACGCGAGGAGCGCGACCCCTGCTCCGCGCCCTCTGCAGGGCGGGGAGAGCGGTCGCGCTCCGAAAGCTGTACGTCGGTGTCCATCGAGCCGAAAGCCTATCCGGCCAGGCACGGACGCCGGACGGAAGCTCAGTTGTCGCGCTTCTCCTTGATCTTCGCGGCCTTGCCACGGAGCTCACGGAGGTAGTACAGCTTGGCGCGACGGACGTCACCGCGGGTGACGAGCTCGACCTTCTCGAAGATCGGGCTGTGCACCGGGAAGGTGCGCTCGACGCCGACGGAGAACGAGACCTTGCGGACCGTGAAGGTCTCGCTGATGCCCGCGCCCTGGCGGCGGATGACGACACCCTTGAACTGCTGGATACGCGAGCGGTTGCCCTCGATGACGCGGACGTGGACGTTCACGGTGTCGCCGGGGCGGAAGGCCGGGACGTCGGTGCGCAGCGACGCGGCGTTGACGTTGTCGAGCAGGGAGGACATATTCGTCTGCTTCCTCGCCGATGCCACAGGTCATCAGCGGAATTCGTACTGAAGTGGGGATGGTGCCGGAACACCGGGCGAGCGTCGTTCCCCCTGTGGCAGGGGCGCACGCCGGGCGCAGGGCAACGGCTTATTCTTCCACGTCCGGGGCCACTCGCCCAAATCGGCCGTCGGGGCCGGGGCCCCAGCCCAGGATCGAGAGGATCTCGCGGTCCTTCTTGTCGAAGGCGGCGGGGTCCGCGCGCTCGATCAGATCGGGGCGGTTGCGCACCGTGCGCCGGAACGCCTCGTCGCGGCGCCACCGGGCGATCTTGCCGTGGTGGCCGCTGAGCAGGACGTCGGGGATGCCGCGGCCGCGCCACTCCGGGGGCTTGGTGTAGACGGGGCCCTCGAGGAGGTCGGCCATGGCGCCCGGGGCGAAGGAGTCGTCGCGGTGCGACTCGGCGTTGCCGAGCACGCCGGGGAGCAGCCGGGCGATGGCCTCGACCATGACGAGGACGGGGGCCTCGCCGCCGGCCAGCACGTAGTCGCCGATGGACACCTCGCGGACGTCGACGCGGTCGCCGTACTCCTCGATGACCCGGCGGTCGATGCCCTCGTAGCGGGCGGGGGTGAAGACCAGCCACGGCTTCTCGGAGAGCTCGACCGCGAGCTCCTGGGTGAAGGGCCGGCCGCTGGGCGTCGGGACGACGATCACGGGCCGCCCCTCGCCCGACTCGATGATCGAGTCGAGGGCCTCGCCCCAGGGCTCCGGCTTCATGACCATGCCGGGGCCGCCGCCGTAGGGGGTGTCGTCGACGGTGTTGTGCTTGTCGTGCGCCCACGCGCGCAGGTCGTGCACGCGGACGTCGAGCTGGCCCCGTGCCCGCGCCTTGCCGACGAGCGAGACGTTCAGCGGCTCGAGGTACTCGGGGAAGATCGTGACGACGTCGAGGCGCATCAGGCGTCGCCCCGCTCGGAGCCGGTCCCGCTGCCGTTCCCGCCGCCGTTCACGGAGCCGTCCGCGGAACCGGCCGGGGAGCCCTGCCCCGCCTCATGCTCCGCCTCACGCGACGAAGCGATCTCCGCCTCGTCGGCGTCGATGAGGCCACGCGGCGGATCGATGACGGCGCGCTGCTCGTCGAGGTCGATCTCCGTGACGATCTCGGAGACGAAGGGGATCATCACCTCGGCCCCGTCGGGCCGCTCCACGATGAAGAGGTCCTGCGAGGGCAGGTGGGAGATCTCGGTGATCCGGCCGATGACGGTGCCGTCGACCGTGACGACCTCCAGGTCCATCAGCTGGTGGTCGTAGAACTCCTCGGGGTCCTCCGGGGTCTCCTCCGGGTCCACCTCGGCGATGAGGAGGATGTTACGGAGCGCCTCCGCGGCAGTGCGGTCGCCCACGCCCGCGAAGCGCAGCAGGAGCCGCCCGCTGTGCACGCGGCCGGACTCGATGGTCAGCGGCCCCGCGGCGGCGGGGTCCGTGCCCAGGACGGCGCCGGGGCCGAGCCGGAGCTCGGGCTCGTCCGTGCGCACCTCAACCGTGACCTCGCCCCGGATGCCGTGGGCGCGGCCGATCCTGCCGACTACGAGCTGCATGTTTCCTTCTCTGCTCTCCGTACGCGACAACGGGCCGGGAAGGGCCCAAGCCCTTCCCGGCCCGTGCCGGTGCTCAACCGCTTCTCAGCGGACCTGATCCACGTCGACGAGGTCGACGCGGATGCCACGGCCGCCGATGGCGCCCACGACGGTGCGCAGGGCACGAGCGGTGCGGCCGTTGCGGCCGATCACCTTGCCGAGGTCGTCCGGGTGAACCCGGACCTCCAGCACGCGCCCACGGCGCAGGTTGCGCGAAGCGACCTGCACCTCGTCGGGGTTGTCGACGATGCCCTTCACGAGGTGCTCAAGGGCCTCCTCGAGCATCCTCAGGCCTCGGTCGACTCAGCGGACTCGGCCTCAGCGGCCTCGTCCTTCTTCTCCGACTTCTTCGCCTTCGGGGTGATGGCCTCACCCTTCGCCTCGCCCGCGGCGCTCACGACGGCGTCGAAGAGACCGCTGTGGTCCTTCTTCGGCTCGGCGACGAGCATCGGGGCCGGGGCCGGCAGGCCCTTGAACTTCTGCCAGTCGCCGGTGACCTTGAGGATGGCCATGACGGGCTCGGTCGGCTGCGCGCCGACACCCAGCCAGTACTGGACACGCTCGGAGTCGACCTCGATGCGCGAGGGGTTCTGCACCGGGTGGTACAGACCGATCTCCTCGATGGCCCGGCCGTCACGGCGGGTACGGGAGTCGGCGATGACGATGCGGTAGTGAGGCGAACGGATCTTGCCCAGACGCTTCAGCTTGATCTTGACTGCCACGGGAGTGGTGTCTCCTGGTCTTGACGTGGTTGGGCACAACGAGATGCCACGTGGGGTTGCGGTACTCGGATGCCCGATGGACGCGCCAGCCGGAGGAGAGAGGGGTCCTATGCGACTGTCGAGTACAGCGTCCCATTGTGCCACACCCCTCCAGGTCAGCCGACCGTGACCGCCTCCGGGATCCGGAAGGGCTGCCCGCAGCCGCCGCACATGATCGGCGCCTGGGCGAGCACGGAGGGCACGACCCGCACGTTCCGGCCGCAGTCGCACACCGCCTTGACCCGTACCCCGCCGCCGGACGAGCCGTGCCGTGCCGCCGGCCCGCGGAACGTCCGCGAGGTGTCAGCGGTGGTGGCGACCGTGTGCGCCTTGAGGGCGCGCTGCAGTCTGTCGATGGTGGGGCGGTAGCGCTTGCGCGCCTCCGGGTTGAGCACGACCAGGGAGAAGCCGCTACTGGGATGCGGATCCTCGCTGTGGTCGAGTCCGAGCTCCTCGGCGATCGCCAGGAACCGGCGATTGTGGTAGCGGCCTGCGCGGGAGGTGTCACGGACACCGCGGGCGGCCGCGATGCCGTGCACTGCCTCGTGCAGCAGCCGTTCGAAGGAGAGCTCGGCGCCGCATGCGGACGACGACTCCCCGATCAGCGATTCGGGCGCGGCAAGATCCGGCAGCTCGGGGTGGTGCCGCTGAATGTCGGCCCACGCCTGCGCCAGCTCTGCGGCGAGAACAGGTGGTGTCGTGCTCACGTCGTGACAACGAGCCGGGACCGCCCGGTGTTCCGATACCGGGCCATCCCAAATAATTTGCACGTACCAGTCAGTTTCACGCTCATGCGTCCTGACGAGGGCGGGTGCGCAGATCTATGGAGAAGCCGCGCACCCGTTCGCAACCCGGGACGTACTGACTCATCAGTAAGCGCGCACCGGGGGGCGTGCGCCCCTACGGACAGCGGGGCGCCCGAAGGCGCCCCGCGGAGCGTGAACGACGGCGGCACCGCGGCAGGGCTCGTCGCCCCCACGGTGCCGCACGGGGCGAGGCCCCCGGCGCGGTGCCTAGTAGGCGCGCGCCACGATCGCGATCGTGCCCGGGGCGTCGTCCGCCTCCGGCACCGAGCCGTCCTCGGCCACCAGGCAGCGCACGGACACGGCCTGCTCGGCCAGCTTGGCCTCGCCCTCCGGGCCCAGGTCGGCCCAGCGGATCCGCGCCCAGCCGCCGGCCACGGCGGCCTCGGCGGCTTCCTCGATCGTCGTCACGTCGGTCGTACGGGCCTCGCGGCGCTCGCGCGACTGACTCAGCAGCAGCGCCTGGTCCTCCTCGAGGACCTTCGGCAGCAGCCCGACGAGCTCCTCGAGACGGACCGGCTCCTTGCCGCCCGGGATGCGGCGGGCCAGCATCGCGGTGCCGTTCTCCAGGTCGCGGGGGCCGACCTCGATGCGCACCGGGACGCCCTTGAGCTCCCAGTCCACGGCGCGGCGGCCGAACGGCGTGTCGGTGCGGTCGTCGACCTGCACCCGGATCCCGGCGGCCTTCAGCTGGTCGCCGATCTCGCGCACCTTGGCGATGACGGCGTCGTCGCCCTTGATCGCGAGGACGACGGCCTGGACCGGCGCCAGGCGCGGCGGCACGCGCAGGCCGCTGTCGTCGCCGTGCGACATGATCAGACCGCCCACCATGCGGGTGGAGACGCCCCAGGACGTCTGCCACACCAGCTCCTGGTGGCCGTCCTTGGACAGGTACGAGGTGTTGAAGGCCTTGGCGAAGTTCTGGCCCAGCTCGTGGCTGGTGCCCATCTGCAGCGCCTTGCCGTCGCCCATCATGCCCTCGAGGGTGAGGGTGTTGATCGCGCCCGCGAAGCGCTCCTTGGCCGTCTTGCGGCCCAGGACGACGTCGATGCCCAGGACGTTGACCATGAAGTCGTAGTAGACGTCGCGGTGGATGCGGGCGGCGTAGTCGCGCGCGTCCTCGTACGTGGCGTGCGCCGTGTGGCCCTCCTGCCAGAGGAACTCGCTCGTGCGCAGGAAGACGCGCGGGCGCATCTCCCAACGGACCACGTTGGCCCACTGGTTGATCAGCAGGGGCAGGTCGCGGTAGCTCTGCACCCACTTGGAGAAGTACTCGTTGATGATCGTCTCGGAGGTGGGCCGGACGACGACCGGCTCCTCCAGCTCCTTGCCGCCGCCGTGCGTGACGACCGCGAGCTCGGGGGCGAAGCCCTCGACGTGCTCGGCCTCGCGGGTCAGGTACGACTGCGGGATGAAGAGGGGGAAGTACGCGTTGGAGGCGCCCGCGTCCTTGATGCGCGCGTCCATCTCCTGCTGCATGCGCTCCCAGAGCCCGTACCCGTACGGTCGGATGACCATGGTGCCGCGCACCGGGCCGTTGTCGGCCAGCTCGGCCTTGTTGATCAAGTCCTGGTACCAGCGCGGGAAGTCGTCCGCCTGGGGGGTGAGAATGGGAGCCTTTGCCATGGTGCGAATGGTACGGGGCCGATCCGTCGGAGCGTGAATCCGCTCCCCTCGCCCCGCCCCGCGCCCTTCGTACGCCGCCCCCGACGGGTCCGCGCCCCCTTGCGGCGCCCGTGCGGATGCGCCCGGCACATGCCATCGTGGGCGTACGGGAACGTGCCGGCGCCTTCCACTGGACTCGGGAACCGATGAGCAGTTCCCTGGCACAAGGGGGTGCTTTCTCCAGCAGTGCGCACGGCAGTACACGGGGGGCGGCGGATCGGGCATGCACACGTCTCTCGGCGGATTGGGGCGCTTTCCATGACACCTACGCTCGTACGGCGGCACCGGCCGTCCTCTTCGTCGCCCGAGTCTCGGGCCCGCGACTGGGCGGAAATCCAGGAACGGATGCTGGTGCCGCTCTACGAAGCGGTGTACGAGCGCCTGGAGGTCGGCTCCGGCACCAGGCTGCTCAGCCTGGGCTGCGGCTCCGGCCTGGCCCTGCTCATGGCGGCGTCCCGGGGCGCCGCGGTCTCCGGCGTGGACCCGGACGGGCGCCGGCTCGCCCTCGCCCGCGAGCGGCTGCTGCCCGAGGGCGCCGGCGCCGCGCGCCTGGGGCACGGGGCCCCCGAGAGCGTCATGGACGCCGACGGCCCGCCCTTCAGCCTCGTCACTGCCTTCGACCCGCTGTACTGCGCGGGCGGCAGTGCTCAGGGCATGGCCACGGCGCTGGCCCGGGCCGCCTCGTGCGCGGAGCGGGGCGCCCCCGTGGTGCTGGCGGGCTGGGGCCCTCAGGAGCGCTGCGCGGCGTCGGGGGCGCTTCGAGTCGCGGCCCGGCTCGCGGACCCCATGTGCGCGCCGGCGCGCTGGCGGCCGTGCGGCCGCGACGACCTGGAGAACCTGGCCCAGCAGGCCGGGCTCCGGCCGGACGGCTCGGGGCGCGTGGCGTGCCCCTACGGCTATGCCGACATGGGCAGCGCGGTGCGCGGCATGCTCTCCACCGGCGCCTTCGACGCGGCCGTCCGCGCCACCGACGAGGAGCAGGTCGTCAAGGAGCTCTCCGAGGCGCTCCACCCCTACCTGCGCCGTGACGGCACGGTGTGGATGCCCAATGTCTTCCGCTATCTGATAGCCCGCGCCTAGCGCAGTGCATGCGACAGCCCCCCGCGGCCTGCTCGGCCGCGGGGGGCTGTGACGTACTGCGGGGCGGGCGCCGCGCGGGGGTGCCGCACGATGCTTTCCGGGACCGTTGGGTCAGCCCATGAACTTCTTGAACTCGTCCGGCAGTTCGAAGTCCTTCGCGTCCTGGCCCGCGGGCAGGCCCAGGGCACCGGCCCCCTGCTGCTCGCGGCGCGCGGCCGCGGCCTGCTCCTCGGCCTTGCGCTTCATCGGGTTGCCGCTCTGGCGCTTGCCCTTGGCCTGCTTCTGCTGCTTCTTCTTGCGGCCGGCGCCGCCGCCCATGCCCGGCAGACCCGGCATGCCCGGCATGCCGCCGCCCTGCGCCATGCGCGACATCATCTTGCGGGCGTCGAAGAACCGCTCGACCAGGTTCTTGACGGCGCTGACGTCCACGCCCGAACCCTTGGCGATGCGGGCCCGGCGCGAGCCGTTGATGATCGTCGGGTCCTGGCGCTCGGCCGGGGTCATCGACTTGATGATCGCGGCGGTGCGGTCGACGTCGCGCTCGTCCAGGTTGTTGATCTGGTCCTTGATCTGCCCCATGCCCGGCAGCATGCCGAGGAGCTTGCTGATGGAGCCCATCTTGCGGACCTGCTCCATCTGCGACAGGAAGTCGTCGAGCGTGAACTCCTTGGGGCCCTTCGCCAGCTTGGCCGCCATCTTCTCGGCCTCGTCCTGGCTGAAGGTCTGCTCGGCCTTCTCGATCAGGCTGAGCATGTCGCCCATGCCCAGGATGCGGGACGCCATGCGGTCCGGGTGGAACGCGTCGAAGTCGTCCAGCTTCTCGCCGTTGGAGGCGAACATGATCTGCTTGCCGGTCACGTGCGCGACCGACAGGGCGGCACCGCCGCGGGCGTCGCCGTCGAGCTTGGAGAGCACCACGCCGTCGAAGCCGACGCCGTCGCGGAAGGCCTCGGCGGTGTTGACCGCGTCCTGACCGATCATGGCGTCGACGACGAAGAGGATCTCGTCCGGCGAGACCGCGTCACGGATGTCGGCGGCCTGCTGCATCATCTCGGCGTCGATGCCGAGGCGGCCGGCGGTGTCGACGATGACGATGTCGTACTGCTTGGTGCGGGCGAACTCGATCGAGTCCTTGGCGACCTGGACGGGGTCGCCCACGCCGTTGCCCGGCTGCGGCGCGTACACGCCGACGCCGGCGCGCTCGGCGACGACGCTGAGCTGGTTCACGGCGTTGGGGCGCTGGAGGTCACAGGCGACGAGCAGCGGGCTGTGGCCCTGGGCCTTCAGCCAGCTGCCGAGCTTGCCGGCGAGCGTCGTCTTACCGGCACCCTGGAGACCGGCGAGCATGATGACGGTCGGCGCGGTCTTGGCGAAGCGCAGGCGCCGGGTCTCGCCGCCGAGGATGCCGATGAGCTCCTCGTTGACGATCTTGATGACCTGCTGGGCGGGGTTGAGGGCCTGCGAGACCTCGGCGCCGAGCGCCCGCTCCTTGACCTGCTTGATGAACGAACGGACGACGGGCAGGGCCACGTCCGCCTCGAGCAGGGCGATACGGATCTCGCGCGCGGTGGCGTCGATGTCCGCCTCGGAGAGGCGGCCCTTGCCCCGGAGGTTCTTGAAAGTCGCTGCGAGGCGGTCGGAGAGGGTATCGAACACGGTGGTCGCGGATCCTTCTTGTTGAGTGTCAAGTCGGCGGCTGACCCCCAAGGGTATCCGCACCCTCCCGGTCCGGTCAGCCGCCCAGCGCCTCCTCCATCGCGCGGGCGACCGCGGAGGCCGCACGGGGCGCGAGCGCGGCCCCGTCCGGGGCGGTCACGTAGAACGCATCCACCGCACTCGCCCCGAGCGTGCTCACGCGGGCGCTGCGCACCCACACCCCCGCCTCCTCCAGGGCCCGCCCGATGCGGTGCAGGAGGCCGGGCTCGTCCTGGGCGCGCACCTCCAGGACCGTGGCCCCGTGCGAGGCCACCGCGGCGACGGTCACGCTCGGCGGGGCATGCACCACGCCCCGCCGGCGCCTGCTGTACGCGGCCTCGCGCTCGGCCAGGCGGCCCGGGACGTCGAGGGAGCCGTCCAGGGCGCGCACGAGGTCGTTGCGCAGACGGGCGGCCTCGGGCGGGGCACCGTACTCGGCCGCCACCCGCCAGCTCAGCAGCAGCGCCCCGTCCACGGCTCGCAGGTCCGCGGCCCGCACCGTCAGGCGGTGCAGCGCCAGGACGCCGGCGGCCGCGGGCAGGACGCCGGGCTGATCGGGGACGGCGATCCGCAGCTCCATGCCGACCGGGGCCGGGGCGCCGTCCTCTGACGGCACCGTGCCCTCCGGGCGGGGCTCCAGGGTCAGCGCCGGTCCGCCCGTACGGAGCGCCTCGCGGGCCAGCCGGAGCACCTCCGGGGCGAGCGGGCCCGGCACACGGGGCCCCTCCTCCCCGCCGCCCGCGAGGGCCGCCGTGGCCCGGCGGACGAGGTCCGCGACGAGCGATGCCCGCCAGGCGCTCCATGCGGCGGGCCCCGTGGCGAGGGCGTCGGCTTCGGTGAGGGCGTGCAGGAGCTCCAGCGTGGCCGTGTCCGTCACGGCGTCGGTGACCGTCCGGACGGTGGCCGGGTCGGTGAGGTCGCGCCGGGTGGCGGTGTCGATGAGCAGCAGGTGGTGCCGGACGAGCGTGGCCAGGACGTCGGTGTCGGCGGTGCCGAAGCCGATCCGGCGGGCGATGTCACGCGCGAGGGTCTCGCCCGTGACGGAGTGGTCGCCGGGCAGGCCCTTGCCGATGTCGTGCAGCAGGGCGGCGACGAGGAGGAGGTCCGGGCGCCCCACGCGGCGCGTGAGGGCGGCGGCCCGTACGGCCGTCTCGACGAGGTGCCGGTCGACGGTCCAGCGGTGGACGGCGTTGCGCTGGGGGCGGCAGCGCACGTGCTCCCATTCGGGCAGGAGCCGGGAGACGATCCCCTCGGCTTCGAGGGCCTCCCAGACGGGCACGGTGGGCGGCCCCGCGCCCAGGAGGGTCACGAGCTGCTCGCGGGCATCGGCCGGCCAGGGCTGCGGCATGGGGCCCGCGGAGGCCGCGAGGCGGCGCACCGCATGGGGCGACAGCGGCAAGCCGGCCTGAGCCGCCGCCGCGGCCGCGCGCAGCGCCAGCACGGGGTCGCGCTCGGGCCGCGCGGTGCGGGCCAGCACGGCCTCGCCCTCCTGTTCCACGACGCCGTCGGCGAGGGAGAGCCGCTCGACCTCGACGAAGCCGCCGCGCCCCCCGCGGCCGCCCAGGATGCGGCGCAGCCGGGGCCGCGTGGAGCGGGCGCGCAGGACCCGGCCGACCTCCCGCCAGGTGACGTCCGCGGCGTAGGAGACCGTACGGGCGGCCTCGTACACCCCGTGCAGGAGGCGGTCGGCGTCGGTGAGGCCGAGGGCCGCGGCGACCTGGTCCTGCTCCTGGAGGGCGAGCCGGTCGGTGGCGCGCCCGGTGGTGAGGTGGAGGGCGTCGCGGACGTCGAGGAGGTGCGTGCGGGCGCGTTCGAGCCCCGCACGGGGCGCGTCGGCGAGCCATGAGGCGGCGACGGCGCGCAGGGCGGTGGCGTCGCGGAGGCCGCCCCGTGCCTCCTTGAGGTCGGGTTCGAGGAGGAAGCGGAGTTCGCCCTGGTGCCGGGTGCGCTCCTCGCCGAGCTCGCGCAGCTCGGCGAGGCGGGCGGGGGCCTGGGCGCGCCAGTCGGCGTAGGCGGTGGTGCGCAGTGCGGCGGTGAGCTGTTCGTCGCCGGCGAGGTGGCGGGCGTCGAGGAGGCCGAGGTGGACCTTGAGGTCGCCTGCGGCCGTGCGGCGGGCCTCGGCGGGGGTGCGCACGGAGTGGTCGAGGGCGAGCCCCATGTCCCAGACGGGGTACCAGACGCGGTCGGCAATGGCCGCGATCTTGGAGATGTCCGCGGTGCCGTCGTGCAGCAGGAGGACGTCGAGGTCGCTGCGGGGCGACAGTTCGCCCCGCCCGTAGCCGCCGACGGCGACCAGGGCGACGCCCCGCGTCTCGCCCAGCAGGGCGCCGAGCCACTGGTCGGTGAGACGGGCGAGGGCGGCGCGGCGCGGCGGCCCGGTGAGCGCCCCCTGGTGCAGGAGGCGCAACCGGGCCGCCGCGTAGCCGCTGGGTTCCGAGTCGGCGGGGCAGGTCTGCGGGTCGGTCAACTCGGCTCCCTTCACGGCGGGCTGGCGGGGTTCAGAGGGCGTCGGGGCCGCGCTCGCCGGTGCGTACGCGGACGACGGTCTCGACGGGGACGACCCAGACCTTGCCGTCGCCGATCTTGCCGGTGTGGGCCTTCTTGAGGATGACGTCGATGACGTCCTCGGCGTCGTCGTCCTCGACGAGGACCTCGATGCGGGCCTTGGGGAGGAGGTCCACGCGGTACTCGGCGCCGCGGTAGACCTCGGTGTGGCCGCGCTGGCGGCCGTAGCCGCTGGCTTCGCTGACGGTCAGGCCCTGGACCCCGAAGGTCTGGAGGGCCTCCCTGATCTCGTCGACGCGGAAGGGCTTGACGATCGCGGTGATGAGCTTCATGCGTCCACCTTCTTGTTCTTCGGAGCGGCGGCCTGCTCCTGGTCGGCCCGCTCCCCGTCGGCCTGCTCCCGGTCGGCCTGCTCGGGGGTTGCGGCCGGCCGGTGAAGGGCGGGCGCGGCGGTGCGCGTGACGGCGCCGACGCCGGTGTGGTCGTAGGCGGTCTCGGCGTGGAAGACCTGGTCGATGCCGCTGATCTCGTCCTCCTCGGTGGCGCGGAAGCCGATGGTCTTGTCCACGAGCTTGGCCAGCAGCCAGGAGACGGTGAACGAGTAGGCCATGACGGAGAAGGCACCGATGGCCTGGCGGCCGAGCTGCGTGAGGCCGCCGACGCCGTCGGTGGCGAGTAGGCCGACGAGGAGGGTGCCGATGACGCCGCCCACGAGGTGGACGCCGACGACGTCGAGGGAGTCGTCGAAGCCGAGCTTGAACTTCAGGCCGACGGCCCAGGAGCAGACCGCGCCGGCGACGACACCGATGAGGAGGGCGCCGAAGGCGTTGACCGCGGCACCGGAGGGGGTGATGGCGACGAGGCCCGCGACGGCGCCGGAGGCGGCGCCCAGAGTGGTGAAGGCGCCGTGCCGGATGCGCTCGTAGGCGAGCCAGCCGAGCATGGCGGCGCCGGTGGCGACCTGGGTGTTCATGGCCATGTTGGCGGCGGCGCCGTTGGCGGCGAGCGCGGAGCCGGCGTTGAAGCCGAACCAGCCGAACCACAGCAGGCCCGTCCCGAGCACCACCAGGGGCAGGCTGTGCGGGCGCATGGGGTCCTTCTTGAAGCCGATGCGCTTGCCGACGACGAGGACCGCGGCAAGGGCGCCGACGCCCGCGTTGATGTGGACGGCGGTGCCGCCCGCGAAGTCGATCACCTTCAGCTTGAACAGCCAGCCGTCGGCCTGCCAGACCCAGTGGGCGACGGGGAAGTAGACGACCGAGACCCAGAGGGTGATGAACAGGGCCCAGGCGCTGAACTTCACGCGGTCGGCGAGCGCCCCGCTCATCAGCGCCGGAGTGATCACGGCGAACATCAGCTGGAAGAGGGCGAAGGCGAAGACGGGAATGCCTTCCTTGCCTCCGGTCAGGGTCTCGGGGGTGATGCCCTTGAAGCCGATGTGGCCGAGATCGCCGAGCAGTCCTGCGCCGACGTCGTCGCCGAAGGCGAGCGAATAGCCGTAGAGCACCCACAGGACGGTGACGATGCCGAGCGAGATGAACGACATCATCAGCATGTTCAGGGCGCTCTTGACCCGCACCATGCCGCCGTAGAAGAAGGCCAGCCCCGGTGTCATCAGCATCACGAGTGGGGCACTGATCAATACGAATGCGGTATCCGCGCCATTCATGGTCGGTGTCTCCTCGAAGCGGCGGCCCGAGCGGGCCGGTTTTCGCCATGAGGTTGGCGCAGCGGGATTTCAGCCGATGCAGCTGGTTGTTTCGCCGCAGTGACGAAGACGGCGGGAGTGTTACGCCCGGGTGAATCGGCCAGGGCGGGCGGGTGATCGCCGCTAACCTTCGCCGCCCCTGCGCCGCTCGCGCCGGCGCACGGGGCCGGCCGCGACGTCCGCCCGGCGTGACCTGGCGTGGGGGAGCCGAGTCGGGCTGTTCGGGAGGAGCGTCGCGGCCGGGTACGGGGGCCGGGTGGTGGTCAGACCGCTTGAACGGCTTCCACCGATTCCGGCAGGTGGACGGTGATCTGCTCGGTGAGGGCGACGACTTCGGCGACGTCCCCGAAATCACGCGCGGCATTGTCGACGGTCTTGCGGAGCCGGTTGTTGACCCGCTCCGAACGCACCTGCTTGGCGATCTTGAGGGCCTTGCCGGCGAGGACCGTGGACTGCTCGGGCTCGCCCTCCATCAGATGGACGGTGGCCATGCCGATGAGGTTGAGCGCATACGAACGGTGGTGCTCGGTGTCCTGCGCGAAGAGCTCGACGGCACGCTCCATCTTGGGGCGGGCGAGGGAGGCGTACGTGGGGCTGCGGCCGGCCACGTAGGCGAGGTCGCGGTAGGAGTGGGCGTTCTCCGCGTTGAGCTCGGCCTCGGAGAAGAAGCGGATCCAGTCGGGATCGCCGTCGCCGGAGGAGCAGTCGGAGAAGCAGTCCTCCGCCATGTTGACCGCGCGCTTGCACTTGGAGGGCTGCCCCATGTTGGCGTACGCGCGGGCCTCCACGGCGTACAGCATCGCCTGGGTGCGCGCGGTGGCCGTCTCCCGGGAGCCGTACTGGCCGAGGTGGATGAGCTCCAGGGCGTCGTCCGGGCGGCCGAGGTGGATCATCTGACGGCCCATGCTGGAGAGGATGTACGCGCCGAGGGAGCGGTCACCCGCTTCCTTGGCGGCGTGGAGCGCCAGGACGAAGTACTTCTGGGCGGTGGGGTGCAGGCCGATGTCGTAGCTCATCCAGCCTGCGAGCTCGGCCAGTTCGGCGGCGGCCCGGAACAGCCTCTTGGAGGTGGCCTCGGGCTGGGGCTCCTGGAGGAGGTCGGTGACCTCGTGGAGCTGGCCGACGACGGCCTTGCGGCGCAGACCGCCGCCGCACTGGGCGTCCCACTGGCGGAACATCATGGTGGTCGACTCGAGGAGGTCGAGCTCGGGGCCGGAGAGGCGGCCCGCGCGCGGGGTGCGGTCCTGCGCGGCGCCGGAGCCGTCCCTGCCGGCGGGGCCGGGGGCCAGCCAGCGCTGCATGGGCTCGATGAGGGCGGGGCCGGCGGACAGGGCGAGCGAGGCGCCGAGGAAGCCGCGCCGCGCGAGCATCAGGTCGCTGCGGGAGAACTCGCTGATCAGCTCGACGGTCTGCGGGCCCGCCCAGGGCAGGTCGACGCCGGAGACGGACGGGGACTGGTGGGCGGAGCGCAGGCCGATGTCCTCGATGCCGACGACGCAGCCGAAGCGCTCGGAGAACAGCTCGGAGAGGATCTTCGGGATGGGCTCGCGCGGCTGCTCGCCGTCGAGCCAGCGGCGCACGCGCGAGGTGTCCGTGCTGATGTGGTGGGCTCCCAACTGCCGTGCCCTGCGGTTGACCTGCCGCGCGAGCTCGCCCTTGGACCATCCGCTGCGCAGGAACCAGGAGCCCAACTGCTCGTTGGGGCGCTTGTCAGCCTTCTCGGCACCGCCGGTGCCGCTGCCGTTGCCGCCCACCTGGAAGCCCCCATCCCGAACTCTGCTGTCTGTGCGTGAACCGTGTGAACCACGCACAGCTTGCCGCTTTTTGCGGCGGCCCGTGCGGCGATGCACCCCCGGGCCGCGAGGAATTCCGGCCGGGCGACGAGACGGTTCATGCCTCCGGCATACCCACCGGTGGGGCGCATCTCCCATGGGTTCGTGCACCGAAAGTAATCCTACGATCACGGCTGACGCGAGAGCAGTCCAGTAAACGCCACCATTCGCCACCCCAAGGAATGAACTCAACCGCACCTCCACGCGATTGACTTGACACGGGACGATCAGGGAGGGCCCAGGGACGGAGTGGATCGACGCACGCCCCGGCGCATGGTCGGCACCGCACCACCCGTCGCACACCGTCACGCCGCCGCCGGAAGGGATTCGACAACGGTCCGTGTTCGAGACACTCCGACTCGTAACCATCCGCGAGCACGACCCGTTGGAGGGGGCATGGGCTTCACAATCGGCGGCATCCGGGACCTGCGCTCGAGCTCTCGGCGCCGCGGACGCGCGTACGAGTGCGTCACGACGGTGGCGGAGTACACCGGGCTGTGGGGGTGGGATGTGGTGCCCGGCGCCCGCGCCTCCCGCGGCGGTCGCCCGGCCGGCGCGGTCTGTTCGTGCGGTGCCGACGACTGCCCCTCCCCCGGCGCACACCCGCTCTCCTTCGCCCCACGCGTGCCCGCGGGCGCCACGCTGGACGCGGCGGCGGCCGCATGGGCCGAGGTGCCGGGCGCGGCCGTGCTGCTGCCCGTGGGGCGCTCCTTCGACGTCCTGGAGGTCGCCGAGGCCGCCGGGCGGCACGCCCTGGCCCGCCTGGAGCGCATGGGGCTGCCGCTCGGCCCCGTGGCCCTCACGCCGCACGGCCGGGCGCTGTTCTTCGTCGCCCCCGGTGCCGCCGACGAGCTCCCCCAGCTGCTCTACCGCATGGGCTGGGACGACGCCCGGCTCGACCTGCGCTGCCTGGGCCCCGGGGAGCACGTCACCGCACCGCCCTCGGACCACGCCGGCCTCGGCCCCATGCGCTGGCTCCGCCCGCCCACGCTGGACACCGCGGGCCGCCCCCCGCACGCCCGGCTGCTCCTCGGCACCCTCGCGTATGTGTGCCACCGGTCGGCGGCGTCCTGAGCCCCGGCGGCCTTCCGGCCGGGCCCCACACGAAAGGGCCCCTTCCGCAGCTGCACCTGCGGAGGGGGCCCTTTCTCTCCCGGACGCCGCCCGCCCGGCCTGCGGAGCGCCCCGGGGGGGCGCTCCAGCGGGACCGGCGTTGCGGACGGGCGTACGGCGCGTCAGTCGCCGATGAGCGCGTCGACGAACGCCTCGGGCTCGAACGGGGCGAGGTCGTCCGCCCCCTCGCCCAGGCCGACGAGCTTCACGGGTACGCCCAGCTCACGCTGGACGGCCACGACGATGCCGCCCTTGGCGGTGCCGTCGAGCTTGGTGAGGACGATGCCGGTGATGTTGACGACCTCGGCGAAGACACGCGCCTGCACGAGGCCGTTCTGACCGGTGGTGGCGTCCAGGACGAGCAGGATCTCGTCGACCGCGCCGTGCTTCTCGACGACCCGCTTGACCTTGCCGAGCTCGTCCATGAGGCCGGTCTTGGTGTGCAGGCGGCCGGCCGTGTCGACCAGGACGACGTCGGCGTTCTCGGCGATGCCCTCCTTGACGGCGTCGAAGGCGATCGACGCCGGGTCGCCGCCCTCGGGCCCGCGGACCGTGCGGGCGCCGACGCGCTCGCCCCAGGTCTGCAGCTGGTCGGCCGCAGCCGCACGGAAGGTGTCGGCGGCGCCGAGGACGACGGACTTGCCGTCGGCGACGAGCACGCGCGCGAGCTTGCCCGTGGTGGTGGTCTTACCGGTGCCGTTGACGCCGACGACCATGACGACGCCGGGCTTCTCCTCGCCGTTGACACCCACGCCGGGCTCGGTGTGGACGCTGCGGTCGGCGTCGGTGCCGATGAGGGCCAGCAGCTCCTCGCGGAGCAGGGCGCGCAGCTCCTCGGGGGTGCGCGTGCCGAGCACCTTGACGCGCTCGCGCAGGCGCTCGACGAGCTCCTGCGTGGGGGCGACGCCGACGTCGGCGGTCAGCAGGGTGTCCTCGATCTCCTCCCACGTGTCCTCGTCGAGGTGCTCGCGGGACAGCAGGGTCAGCAGACCCTTGCCGAGGGAGTTCTGGGAACGCGAGAGACGGGTGCGCAGCCGCACGAGGCGGCCGGCGGTGGGCTCGGGCACCTCGACCGCGGGCGCGGCGGGCGCCTCGGGCTCGGCCGGGGCGGCGGGCGCCTCGGCGGGGGCTTCGGCGGCCGGCGCCTCGGGGGCCGGGAGCTCGACCTCCTCCACGGTCCGGCGCGGCTCGGCGCTGGGGGTCTCGGCCTCCTCGCCGACGTGGGGCTCGGCGGGCGGCGCGGTGACGGACGGGCTGCTCGGCGGGGCCGGGGGCAGCTGCTTCTTCTTACGGCTGCTGACCACGAGCCCGCTGATCGCGCCGAGCGCGACCACAGCGATGACTACAGCAAGGATGACGATTTCCATAACGCCCCCAGTATCGGACACCGCGGCCCCGAGAGGCGGCCTCGCCGGCGACGTCGCCGGTGACGTGCGCCTTTGGAGATTGCGACAAGGACCAATGGCACTAAAAGCCTAAACTTGGAGCAAAGTACGATGGCGTGGGGCTGTGCGACGCGCGTAGAGTCCCCAAAGACCTTTTCTGCCCGGCTTCCCGCCCCGCTTCACCCGCACGGAGCCCCCCACATGGACAACGCGTCCAACCTGTCCACCGCCGAATCCGGCGGCGCGATAGAGACCCGCGGCATCGAGCCCGTTCCGGATCACGAGCGACACGGCCGGGTCCGTGAGCTCATCCCGACCTGGGTCGCCGCCAACATCAGCGTGCTGCTGCTCACCATGGGCGCCGCCCTGGTGGTCTTCAACGAACTGAACTTCTGGCAGGTCCTGATCGTCGCCGCCTGCGCCGCGCTCGCGTCGTTCGGCATGGTCGGCGTCCTGTCGGTCTCCGGAAAGTGGGGCGGCGCGCCCGGCGCGATGCTCTCCCGCGCGACGTTCGGCGTCCGCGGCAACCTCTTCCCCGGCGCGATCCTGTGGGTCGCCCGCTTCGGCTGGGAGACGATCAACGCGGTCACCGGCGCCTACGCGGTGCTGACCGTTCTCGACCTGCTCCTCGGCGTCAAGAGCAACACCGCGCTGATCGTCATCACGCTCTTCGCCTTCGTCGCCTGCACGTTCCTCGTGAGCGGCATGGGGCGCAAGGCGCTGAACGTGTGCAACAAGTGGTCGACGTACCTCTTCGGCGTCTTCAGCGTCCTGGTGCTGGGCTACCTGATCGCCAACATCAAGTGGGACGAGGTCTTCTCGAAGCCGGCCGGCACCACCGCGATGATGATCGCCGGCATCGGCACCATCGCCGCCGGCGGCATCAGCTGGGTCCCCACCGGCCCCGACTTCGCGCGCTACCTGCCGCACGCCGCGTCCGGCAAGAAGATCGTCACCGCCACGGTCTCCGGTGCGGGCGTCGTGATGGTCCCCATGGTCCTGATGGGCGCCGTCATGGCCGTCGCCACCCCGGGCCTGGCCGACGCGCCGGACCCGGTCTCCTTCCTCGGCGACATCCTGCCGACCTGGCTGGCCGTGCCGTACCTGATCACCGCCATCGTCGGCATGCTGCTGATCAACAGCCTCTCGATGTACTCGGCCGGTTTCACCGCCCAGACCATGGGCGTGAAGCTGCCCCGTGCCATGGCCGTCAGCATCAACGCCATCATCTCGCTGGTCGGCGGCCTGCTGCTGATGCTGGTCGCGAAGAGCTTCCTCAGCTCCTTCATCACCTTCCTGATCCTGCTCGCGGTCTCCTTCTCCGCCTGGATCGGCGTCTACACGGTCGACATGGCGCGCCGCAAGGCCCGCGCCGTGCGCTACGACGCGGAGGCGCTGATGGACACCGGCCGCACCAGCCGCTACTGGTACGTGGGCGGCTTCTGCTGGCAGGCGATGACGGCCTGGACCGTCGCGCTGGCCGCGGGCATCTGCTTCACCAAGTGCGACTGGTTCACCGGTCCGCTGGCCTCGACGTTCGTCGGCAAGTACGGGCTGGGCTGGGCCGCCACGATCGCCATCTCTGCGCTGATCATGGCCGTGCTGCCGGTGCCGCGCGAGGTTGCCGCGGCGGACGCCGCGGGTGCCGCCGCCGGCGACGAGGAGCGCGTGAAGGTCGGCGCCTGACGCGCCGCCGCCGCTAGCCGAACGCGGGTGCCCCCACCGTCCTGACGGTGGGGGCACCCGCGTTTTCGCCTCGCGGCGAGCGGTGCGCCGGGCGCGTAGCGCCGCGGGGCGGCGTGGGGCGGCGTGGGGCCGCGTCGGGCCGCGCGGCGCGGGGTGGTCCCGCCGCTACGGGCCTGCTGCGGGGCGGTACGGCACCGCCGGTCCGCGGCGCTGTGGCTGAGCACCACAGCGGCGGAAGACAACGGCGCGTGAGGCCTGCCGGAAACGACGGGAAGCACGCGGCAGTACCCGACGAGGCAGGCCGGTACGGCACCGCCGGGCCTCGGCGTTGGGGCTGAGCACCACAGCGGCGGAAGGCAAGCGCGCACGAGGCCTGCCGGAAGCCGACGGGAAGCACTCGGCAGGCAGGTACGGCACCGACGGGCAAGCACGCAGCAGCACCCGACGCGACAGGCCAGTCCGGCGCCGCCGGGCCTGCTGAGCGCCGCGGCGGGGAGGGAGTGTGCTGCGGCCCGGGAATCGACGGGACGCCGCGTGCAAGGCTCGGCTTCGGTACGGCCCTGCTTGAGGTCGGTCCAGCGCCGCCCGGCACGTGCGCTGCGGCTGCGCGGCGCGGCGGCAGGAGGGACTGCGCGGCGGGCCGCGAACCCGAGGGGCGCCCCTCAGCAACGGCTCGGCTTCGTGCATGGGGCGCGCCCCGCGGTGACAGCGCGGCGCACTAGGCCCGGCCCCGTACGGGGCCGCCGGTCCCCGCCGTTGCAGCTGGCCGCGCCCCGCGCCCCACCGCACGGGGCCGCGCCCCACGCCGCCGCCCCGCCCGCACCCGTACGCAAACAGGACGCTGCCCCGGCTCGTCGGTGAGCCGGGGCAGCGTCCTGTTGAGGAGAGGGCGGCGGGGGGGGGTTA
Organism: Streptomyces roseifaciens; assembly: GCF_001445655.1. Classification (NCBI taxonomy): domain Bacteria; kingdom Bacillati; phylum Actinomycetota; class Actinomycetes; order Kitasatosporales; family Streptomycetaceae; genus Streptomyces; species Streptomyces roseifaciens. The sequence goes on along the minus strand of NZ_LNBE01000004.1, from coordinate 3,066,383 downwards.
GCCCATCTCCTCCAACGCCTTGCCCTTCGTCTCCTTGACGTACTTGAGCACGAAGGGGATGGAGAGCACGGCGAAGACCGCGTAGATGACGTACGTACCGGAGAGGTTCCAGTCCGACAGGCTCGGGAAGCTCGCGGTGATGACCCAGTTGGCCACCCACTGGGCGGAGGCGGCAACGCCGAGTGCCGCGGCGCGGATGCGGTTGGGGAACATCTCGCCGAGGAAGACCCAGACCACGACGCCCCACGAGAGCGCGAAGAAGAGCACGAAGGCGTGCGCCGCGACGAGGGCGACCGTGCCCTGTGCGGTCGGCAGGGAGCCGTCGCCGGCCTGCGCGGAGAAGGCCCAGGCCTCGAGGGCGAGGGAGACGGCCATACCGGCCGAGCCGACGATGGCGAGCGGCTTGCGGCCGACCCGGTCGACGAAGATCATCGCGATCACGGTGCCGACGATGTTGATGATCGACGTCGTGAAGGAGTACAGGAAGGAGTCGCTCGGGTCGATGCCGACGGACTGCCAGAGGGTGGCCGAGTAGTAGAAGGCCACGTTGATGCCGACGAGCTGCTGGAAGACCGACAGGCCGATGCCGACCCAGACGATGGGCAGGAAGCCCGCCTTGCCGCCGAGGAGGTCCTTGAAGGTGGACTTCTCCTCGCTGTGCATCGCCAGCTCGATCTCGGCCACGCGCTTGTCGAGGTCGACGGTGTGGCCCTCGACGTCGGCCAGCACGCTCTTCGCCTTGTCGATCTTGCCGACGGAGATCAGGAAGCGGGGCGACTCGGGGATCGCGAAGGAGAGCAGGCCGTAGAGGACGGCCGGGACGACCATGACGCCGAGCATCAGCTGCCAGGCCTCGATGCCCAGGAGGTGACCGCGCTGGTCGCCGTCGGCGAGGTTGAGGATGCCCCAGTTGACGAGCTGCGAGACGGCGATGCCGACGACGATCGCGGCCTGCTGGAAGGAGCCGAGGCGGCCGCGGTAGGCGGGCGGCGAGACCTCGGCGATGTACGCCGGGCCGATGACCGAGGCCATGCCGATGGCGATGCCGCCGAGGACGCGCCAGAACGCCAGGTCCCACAGGGCGAACGGCAGGGCCGAGCCGACGGCGCTGATCGTGAAGAGCGTCGCGGAGATCTGCATGACGCGGATCCGGCCTATGCGGTCCGCGAGCCGGCCCGCGGTGGCGGCGCCGATCGCGCAGCCGATGAGGGCGATGGCGATGACCTGGGCCAGGGCTGCGGAGCCGATGTCGTACTTCCCGCGAATGCCCTCGACCGCGCCGTTGATCACGGAGCTGTCGTAGCCGAAGAGAAAGCCACCCATGGCCGCGGCCGCGGTGATGAAGATGACATGGCCGAGGTGATCCGGCTGGGCCTTGCGGCCCTCGGACCCCTGCGCCGTCGCAGTGCTGGTCAACGTGTACTCCTGAGGCCCGGCGGCACTGCCGGGCGTGGGGGGCTGGCACTTCAAGTGGGGCACAGGACTTGGGGGCCCACCACTTGAAGGTATTAGCAACGCTGCAGACCCTATGTCTTCATTTTCTTAAGTCAATAGGTCGTAACCAAGAAGTTTCCAGGAGGCTTCCCACACGTTGAGTTCAACACTTGAAGAAGTGAAGCCGCTACTGCGCGATTACAAGATCAACGCAGTCGCTGGCTGATCACCTTCGAGACGCCGTCGCCCTGCATCGAGACGCCGTAGAGCGCGTCGGCGACCTCCATCGTCCGCTTCTGGTGCGTGATCACGATCAGCTGCGAACTCTCCTGGAGCTCCCTCATGATCCCGATCAGCCGCTGGAGGTTGGTGTCGTCCAGCGCCGCCTCGACCTCGTCCATCACGTAGAACGGGCTCGGCCGCGCCTTGAAGATCGCGACCAGCAGCGCCACCGCCGTCAGCGAGCGCTCCCCGCCCGACAGCAGCGACAGGCGCTTGACCTTCTTGCCCGGCGGCCGCGCCTCGACGTCCACACCGGTGGCCAGCATGTCGTCCGGGTCGGTGAGGACGAGCCGCCCCTCGCCGCCGGGGAAGAGGCGGGAGAAGACGCCCTCGAACTCCCGGGCCGTGTCCCGGTACGCCTCCGTGAAGACCTCTTCGACGCGCTTGTCGACGTCCTTGACGACCTGGAGCAGGTCGCTGCGGGTCTTCTTGAGGTCCTCCAGCTGCTCGGAGAGGAACTTGTGCCGCTCCTCCAGCGCCGCGAACTCCTCCAGCGCCAGCGGATTGACCTTGCCCAGCTGCTGATAGGCGCGCTCGGCGGCACGGAGCCGCTTCTCCTGCTCCGCCCGTACGTACCGCACGGGGCGGTTCCTGGGGTGGTCCGGGTCCTCCGGCAGCTCCTCGCCCTCGGCCGGCGGGGACGGCGGTACGGGCTGGTCCGGCCCGTACTCCGCGACCAGGCCCGCGGGTTCGACGCCGAGCTCCTCCAGGGCCCTGGCCTCCAGCTGCTCGATGCGCAGCCGCTTCTCCGCGCCGAGCACCTCGCCCTTGTGCACCGTGTCGGTGAGCTTGTCCAGCTCGCTCTTCAGCTCGCGGCCCCGGTTGCGTTCGGCCGCCAGGTCGCGCTCCCGGGCGCCCTTCGCCTCCTCGGCGCTCCGCTTCTCCTCGTCGGCGCGCACGAGGGAGACCTCGACGTGCGCGAGGAGCTGCCGGGCCCCCGACGCGACGGCCGCGGCGACGCGGGCCTCGTGCTGCAGCCTGGCGCGGCGCCGCTCCGCGCGGGCCCGTGCCTCGCGCTCGGCGCGGGCCGCCCGGTCCAGGCCGTCCGCCCGTCCCGCGAGGGCCTTGACGCGCTCCTCGTGCGTACGGACCTGGAGGCGCGCCTCCATCTCGGTCTGCCGGGCGTTGGCGCCGTCCGCGGCGAGCCGGTCCCGTACGGAGGTGTCGGGCTCCCCGTCGCCCTCGGCCGGGGCGGACTCCTCGGCGACGGCCAGGCGCTCGGCCAGCTCCTCGGCCTCCTCGCCGGCCCGCGCGAGGGCTTCCTCGGCACGGGCCACGGCCGCGGCCGTCCGGCCGGCCTCGTCGGCCGCCGCGCGCGCCTGCCCGGCGAGCCGCCCGAGGGCCTGGGCGACCTGGGACTTCTCCCGGTCGGCCGCGCTGCGCAGGGACGCCAGTTCCTCCACGCGGGCGGCGCACTCCGCGCGCCGTGCGGCCGCGGCGTGCTGGGCCGCCTGCAGGCCGTCGCACCGTGCGTCCAGGTCGGCCAGTTCGGCGGTGGCCTCGTCGACGGCGGCCTGGACCTCCAGGAGGCTCGGCGCGCCGCCGGAGCCGCCCTGCGCGAAGTGGGCCCCGAGCAGGTCGCCCTCGGCGGTGACGGCGACGGCCCCGGGCCGTTCGCCGACCAGTTCCTCGGCGTCCTCCAGCGTCGGGACGACCACGACGTCGCGCAGGAGTGCACGCACGGCGTCGAGGACGGGGGTGGGCCCGTCGACGAGTTCGAGGGCGGGGCGGGGGCCGCATGGGGCGGTGTTCGCTCCGCCCCGTGCGGGCGGCTGCACGGGGCCCGGTGCGCAGGCCGCTGCCGCGCCGCGCTCCAGGCCCCGTGCCACGACGAGCGCCGCCCGCCCCGCGTCCTGCTTGCGCAGCAGCCGCAGTGCTTCGGCCGCCGTGGCGGTGTCGGTGACGGCGAGTGCGTCCGCCGCGGCGCCCAGGGCGGCCGCGACGGGCAGTTCGTAGCCGGGAGCGACGGTCAGCAGTTCGGCCGCCGGGCCCAGCAGCCCGGACAAACGATCCTGCGCCGCCAGCAGCGCCCCCGTGCCGTCCTTGCGGCGCAGGCCCAGGGCAAGCGCGTCGCGGCGGGCGCCGGTCGCCGCGCGGCGGCGTTCGGTGGCGGTCGCCTCCTCGCGCGCCTCGGTCAGTGCGGCTTCCGCGGCGGCGAGTTCCTGCTTGGCGGCCTCGTGCCGGCCGGCCAGCTCGGCGTCCCCCGCGTCGAGCCCCTCGACCTCGGCCTGCTGCCGCTCGTACTCCTCCTGGGCGGCGGCCGCCCGCTCCCGGGCCTCGTCACGGGCGGCGGCCAGCCGGTCGATCTCGGCCTGCGCGGAGGCCGCCCGGCCGCGGGCGGCGGTGACGCGGCCCTGAAGCCGGGCGAGCTCCTCACGGTGGTCGGCAATGGCGCGGGCGGCGTCACGCAGGCGGCGCTCTTCCTCCGCGAGCTGCCGCTCCAGGGCCGCACGGTGCTCGGTGGTGTCCTCCAGGGCCCGGCTCGCCGCCTCCAGGGCGGCCTCGAGTTCGGCTTCCTGCTCGCGGACGCGGGCCGCCTCGCGCTCCAGGTCCTCCGGGTCGCGGCCGCGCCGCTCCTCGGCGGGGGCGGAGGTGGCGCTCGTGACGCGGGCGTCGGCGAGTCCGACCGTGCCGCGCACGCGCTCGGCGAGGCGCGAGAGCTCGTACCAGGTCTGCTGGGCGGTGGCCAGGCGCGGGGCGAGCGTGCGCACCTGCTCCTCCAGGGCCGCCTCACGCTGCAGGGCGGCCTTGAGCTCGGCCTCGGCGCCGTCCTTGCGGGCCTTGAGGGCGGCCTCGTCGGCGAGCTCTGCCCGCAGCGCCTCCCGGAGGGCGACGAGGTCGTCGGCGAGGAGCCGCAGGCGGGCGTCGCGCAGGTCGGCCTGGATGACGGCGGCGCGGCGCGCGACGGCCGCCTGCCGGCCGAGCGGCTTGAGCTGCCGCCGGAGCTCGTCGGTGAGGTCCTGGACGCGGGCGAGGTTCGCGCGCATCGCGTCGAGTTTCCGCAGCGCCTTCTCCTTGCGCTTGCGGTGCTTGAGGACGCCCGCCGCCTCCTCGATGAAGGCGCGGCGACCGGCGGGGTCGGCGTGCAGCACGGAGTCGAGCTGGCCCTGGCCGACGATCACGTGCATCTCGCGGCCGATGCCGGAGTCCGAGAGCAGTTCCTGGATGTCGAGCAGCCGGCAGGTGTCGCCGTTGAGCTGGTACTCGCTGCCGCCGTTGCGGAACATGATCCGCGTGATGGTGACCTCGGAGTAGTCGATCGGCAGGGCTCCGTCGGAGTTGTCGATCGTGAGGGAGACCTCGGCGCGGCCCAGCGGCGGGCGGCCGGTCGTCCCGGCGAAGATCACGTCTTCCATCTTGCCGCCGCGCAGGGACTTGGCCCCCTGCTCGCCCATGACCCAGGACAGGGCGTCGACGACATTGGACTTGCCGGAGCCGTTGGGCCCCACGACGCAGGTGATCCCGGGCTCGAAGCGCAGGGTCGTCGCGGAGGCGAAGGATTTGAACCCCCGCAGGGTCAGGCTCTTGAGGTGCACGCGGAAGGACTCTACCGGCCGGGCCTCTACGGGAGCCGCCCCGGACGGCATGCTGGCGTGCCGCGCCCTTCAATTGGTTTCACCTGGGAAGGGGCAGGGCACATCAGTCGTTAGGGGCGCACCGAAAAGTGGGAAAAAATAGCCGCAACCGCTGGGAAACACCACGACGATACGATGATCTGAAATGACGAAGGGACGCCGAAGCGTCCCTTGCAACTCTCAAGCGGCTGACAGTGCAGCCCGACCGGCCCCCGGGGCAGGGCCTCCGGTCAGGCGAGCGCAGGCTCCGCCTGGGAAACGTCGATGCTGTCGAGCAGCGAGTCGCCGTGGTGAGCGGCGGCAGACAGCGCGTCATTCTCGGCCTGCATCCGGATGAGCTCGGATTCGAGGTCCTGGACACGCTGCTGAAGCCGTCGCATCTCGGCGAGGACTCGGGGGTCGGAGCCGCCGACGTAACCGAGAAGCGCCTTTGCCATGATGGATGGTCCTCCACACTGAGTGACCGACCGAAGCGGTGTGGGTCGTGAGGGATTCGCACCCGCGGTGTCTGCCATCGCTACTGCAGTCTTCAATGCCAAACAGCTAAGGTGCGCGGGGCTTCCAGAGTCTCACCAAAAAGTTTGACGGTCAACACGATCACACCCCGTATCCGCGGGCGTCCCGGGGGGCGCGGCGGTCAATGCGCGGCGCCGGCACGGCCGGGGCCCGGAGGGGCGTGGAGATCATCCGTTGCCTCGCAGCCTTCCACGCCCGGACCGTCTTGGCAACCATCAGGGAATTTCTCTCCCACGCATATGCCAAAGGCATATCACTAAGGTCATCGTGACCCTCGCCCCCCGCTCTTCACGGCCCCCGCGCACGCCCTCCCGGACCATTTCCCGTTTTCCGAACCGTTATGGTCAGCGGATCTCGAACCCGTCATAACCGCCCCGCGGGTCACCCCAGATCTCGGTGACACCTTCCACCCGCCCGGGCGTGTCGCCCGCCCGCAGCCAATCGAGCAGAAGTTCGCACCCCTCGCGCGGGCCCTCCGCGACGACCTGGACCCTTCCGTCGGCCAGATTCGACGCGAAGCCGGCGAGTGCTCCGATGCGCAAAGCGTTCTCCCGCGTGAACCACCGGAAGCCGACACCTTGCACATGTCCACGGACCCACGCCGTGAGACGGACATTCTCGTTCATGTCTGCACGCTAACCGGCCAATTGCATAATCAGCACTTCGACCCCTCGTCTATTGCCGTACAGTCGCCGGTCGACAGGTCTCCCCTCCCCGTACGAGTGACGCACACCGAGCCGAACACGTAAGGAAGGCAGCGGATGGGTCGCCACCGACGCTCTGCCCCCAGGACCGCAGGCAGCCCCGTCCCCGCTCCCCCGCAAGCCGGGAGGACGAGCGGCGCCTCCGCCCCCGACCCCTCCGACGATCCCGGCGCCACGGCCGGGGAATGGCCCCCTGATCCCCGGCGGTCGCGTGCCCGGCCGAAGACCCCGGTACGTACGGGGCTGCTGGGCGCGTCCGCCGCCATGGCCATGGGTGTGGTCGCGATGACCTCCGGCCTGTTCTCCGGCGGGGGCACCCTCCAGCTCGGCAACGACGGCCACGGCGGCGGGCAGGTGCGGACCGAAGAGCCGCCCGTCACCGAGTTCACGCGGCCCGACGCAGGGCCCTCCGGCCGCGGCCAGTCGCACGTGAGCCGCAACGCCGAACGGCCTCCCGCACCGCACGGGGACACCGCAGTGCCCGTCGGCGCCGCCTCCTCCCCGTCCGGCCCGCCGGCAGCACCTGCCGACGGGGCTCCGGGGCCGCAGGGAGCGGGCAACGGACCAGGCGGCGAAGGGGGTACGGGGCCGGGCGGCGGCTCCGGCGATGCGCAGGCCGCCGACGCTCCGGGCCGGGAAGGCGCAGCCCCGGCGCCCGATGCCCAAGCCCAGGCGCAAGCCCAGGCCCAGGGGCGGACCCGGGTCGCCGACCACGCGCAGCCCGCCGGGCAGGAACAGCAGGCGGCCGATCAGGCTTCTCTGTACCCGTCGGTGGCGCGGCAGTTGCTCGTCCTGGTCAATCAGGAGCGGGCCAAGGCGGGCCTCCGGCCGCTGAAGGCCAGCGCCCGGCTGACGGGGCTCGCCCAGGCGTTCAGCGACGACATGGCGCGGCGCGGATTCTTCAACCACACGGACCCGGACGGCCGCACGCCATGGGACCGGGCCGCCAAGCACGGCATCCGGAACCTCGGCGGGGAGAACATCGCCCGCGGCCACCCGGACGCCCGCGCCGTGATGGACGCCTGGATGCACAGCGCGGGCCACCGGGCGAACATCCTCAACCGCGACTACCGCACCCTGGGGATCGGGCTGAACACCAGCGCGAGCGGCCCTTGGTGGACGCAGGACTTCGGTTACTGACCGCCGCGCGGTGCGCGGCGGGCTGCCCCATGCGGCGGGTGCGGCGGGCCCGCCCCATGCGGCGGCAGGGACGGCCTCATGGGGGTGTCCGAGGAGCGCCTCATGCGGTGCCCGCAGCCTGCCCCGTGCGGCGACCAGGGCTCGCCTCGTGCTGCTGTCCGGAGCCCGCCCCATGCGGCGCCTGACGCCCCGTGGGGGCCGACCCGGCGGCTCAGAGCGCGGCGCGGCCGGCGACCGCGACCCGGGCGGCCTCGGCCACCCGCGCACCGAGGTGCTCGGCGGTCAGGATGTCCGCCTTGTGGACGCCCTCGGTGCCCTGGTCGGCGTTGCTCTGCGCTGCCGCACCGAGGAAGAAGCCGAGGCGGTTGAGGTCGTTCTCGGAGGCCACGGAGCTGTTCCAGCCGGGCAGCAGGCCGAGGCCCACCCAGTGCATGCCGTGCTGCGCGCCCAGGAGCGAGAAGTACTGCAGGGTGGCCAGCTTGTCGCCGCTCTTGGAGGCGGAGTTGGTGAACCCTGCGGCGATCTTGTCCTGCCAGGCACGGTCGGCCCAGCGGCCGGAGGTCTGCTGGGCAAAGGCGTGGAAGGCGGCGCTGGCGGTGCCCATGTAGGTGGGCGAGCCGAACACGATCGCGTCGGACGCGTCGAGCTGCGCCCACTCGGCGTCCGTCATCTCGTCGACCTTGACCAGGTGGACGGTCGCGCCGGTGTCGGCGGCGCCGTCGCGGACGGCCTCGGCGAGGACGGCGGTGTGGCCGAAGCCGGAGTGGTAGGCGACGGAGACGACGGGCTGGGGCAGGGCGGCGGTCATGGGGCCTCCAATGGACGGGTGCATGCCGGGCGGCACACGGCGGCGTGTGCCGAGCGGCACGACCAGAAGGAAAGCACTAACTTTTAGAAAGCGCAATCCAGAAGTTAGCGCTGTGCGGGAGTATGCTTGCGGCCATGGACCCGGACCTGCCCTTCGACGTGTTCGCCCGCTCCTGCCCCTCGCGCGGCACCCTCGAGCACGTCACGGGGCGATGGGGCGCGCTGACGGTCGTGGCCCTGTACGAGTGCACGCTGCGCTTCAACGAGCTGCGCCGCCGGGTCGACGGCGTGAGCGAGAAGATGCTGTCCCAGACGCTGCACGCGCTGGAGCGCGACGGCCTGGTGCACCGGGAGGCGCAGCCGACCAACCCGCCCCGCGTGGACTACGCGCTCACGCCGCTGGGTCAGGATGTCGCCGACCGCCTCCTGGGGCTGATCGGGCTGCTGGAGGAGCGCATGCCGGAGATCCTCGCGGCTCAGGAGAAGTACGACGCGGAGCGCCGGGCGTAAGAAGGCGGGCGTAAGAAGGCGTCCCGGGTGCTACCCGGCGCAGGAAGCGGCTACGCGGCGCGCGGGCGCGGAGGGCGCTGGCAGCGCGGGCAGAAGTAGCTGGAGCGGTTCATCCAGGGGCGGCGGCGCATGGCCGTACCGCAGCGGCGGCACGGCTCGTCCTCGCGCCCGTACGCGTCCAGCGAGCGGTCGAAGTAGCCGGACTCGCCGTTCACGTTGACGTAGAGGCTGTCGAAGCTGGTGCCGCCGACGGCGAGGGCCTCGTTCATGACCTCGCGGATGTGCGTGAGCAGCTCGGCGCTGCGCGGCCGGGTCAGGGTCGCGGTGGGCCGGTCGTAGTGCAGCCGGGAGCGCCACAGCGCCTCGTCGGCGTAGATGTTGCCGACCCCGCTGATGAGCGACTGGTCGAGCAGGGCCCGCTTGAGCGTCGTACGGCGCCGGCGCAGCGCGGCGTGGAAGGCCTCGTCGTCGAAGGCGGGGTCGAGCGGGTCGCGGGCGATGTGTGCGATGACGTCGGGGAGCCCCTCGGGGTCGCCGGGCACCGTGTCGTGCAGGGAGAGCCCGCCGAAGGTGCGCTGGTCGACGAAGCGCAGCTCCGTGCCGGCGGTGTCGTCGAACCGGATGCGGATGCGCAGGTGCTTCTCGTCGGGGGCCTCGTGCGGCTGGACGAGGAGCTGGCCGCTCATGCCGAGGTGGGCGAGGACCGCCCGGTCGGGGGCCGCGGTGCCCTCCGTCTCCAGCGGCAGCCAGAGGTACTTGCCGCGCCGCCGGGCCACTCCGAGGCGGCGGCCGGCCAGCTGGGCGGCGAAGTCCTCGGGGCCGGCGAGGTGGCGCCGGATCGCCCGGGGGTGCAGCACCTGGACGTCGGCCACGGTGCGGCCGCAGGCCCACTGGGCCAGTCCGCGCCGGACGACCTCGACCTCGGGCAGTTCGGGCACGGTGCTCCTCCGGGAAGGGCTCGCGGGCGCCGCCCGGATACGGCGGATCCCGCGGATGCTGCGGTGGGTGCTTCGGTACTGCGGCGCCTCGACGCCGGTACTGCGGCGGCACGATCGCCGAACGCCGGGCGGCCCTGGAGTCAGGAGCGCCCGGCGTTCGGGGACGTGTGCGTCAGGATGCGGCGTCGGCCTCGGTCGTCTCGACCCCGGTCTGCTCCGCGGCTTCGGCCTTGCCAGCCTCCGCCTTGTCCACGGCTTCGGCCTTCTGCGTGGCCTCGGCCTTTTCGGCGGCGGCTGCGCGAGCCTCCGCCGCCTCGTGGATGGCGCGCCAGGCGGCTTCCGCCGCCTGTTGCTCCGCTTCCTTCTTGCTGCGGCCGGTGCCGGTGCCGTACGCGACACCACCGACGCGGGCAGCAGCCGTGAAGGTCTTCTCGTGGTCGGGACCGGTCTCGGAGACCAGGTACTCGGGCACGCCGAGCCCCTCCGTCGCGGTCAGCTCCTGGAGGCTGGTCTTCCAGTCCAGGCCGGCGCCGAGGTTCGAGGACTTCTCGATCAGCGGATCGAAGAGCCGGTGAACCAGCTCGGCAGCAGCCTCGAGACCCTGGTCGAGATAGACCGCACCGATCACCGCTTCAAGGGTGTCCGCGAGGATGGACGCCTTGTTGCGGCCGCCCGTGCCTTCTTCACCGCGGCCGAGCCGGATGAAGGAGCCGAGGTCGAGCCCACGGCCCACCTCCGCCAGTGCACGGGAGTTGACCACCGCGGCCCGCAGCTTGGCCAGCTGGCCCTCGGGCAGGTCGGGGTGGATGCGGTACAGCGTGTCCGTGACCACGAGGCCCAGGACGGAGTCCCCGAGGAACTCCAGGCGCTCGTTGGTCGGCAGACCGCCGTTCTCGTACGCGTAGGAACGGTGGGTCAGCGCACGCACCAGAAGGGCGGTCTCGAGTCTGTACCCGAGCCGCCCTTCCAGAAGCGTGTGAGACGAGGCCGTGTCCGCCGGCGCCCTCTTCGGCGTAGTGGCGTCTGACATGGAGCCTGTCACCCGCCGATCAGACCTCGAGGACCTGGCGCTTGTTGTAGGTGCCGCAGCTCGGGCACGCGATGTGCTGCTGCTTCGGCTCGTGGCAGCGCTCGCACGCCACCAGGGGGGTGACCGCAGCCTTCCACTGCGACCGGCGGTGGCGCGTGTTGCTGCGCGACATCTTCCGCTTCGGAACAGCCACGGCTACTTCTCCTGTGAGTCATCCCCGACGGAGCGGGGTGCGTTGTCCTTCTCGCCGTCCTGGTCGGAACCGGCGAGTCCCTGCAGTGCCGCCCAACGAATGTCGACGGTCTCGTGGTGGTGGTCCGGGTCGTCCGCCAGCCGCGCTCCGCACTCGGAGCACAGGCCGGGGCAGTCGTCCTGGCACACCGGCTGCAGCGGCAGTGCGAGCACCACCGCGTCACGCAGCACGGGTTCGAGGTCGAACAAGTCGGCCTCGAGAAAGAGCATGTCCTCTTCGTCTTCCTCGGCGTCGTCGCCGGTATCCGCGGGGCGGCTCCGGTCATCGGCGTCGGGGTAGGAGTACATCTCCTGGAAGTCCACTTCGAGCTCACGCTCGAGCGGCTCCAGACACCTTACGCACTCCCCGGTGAGCGGTGCACGGGCGGTGCCTGTGACAAGCACCCCTTCCATGACCGACTCCAGTCGGAGGTCGAGCTCGACGGTCGCGCCCTCGGCCACGGAGATGACCTCGATACCGAGGTGATCGGGGGCCGGTACGGAGCGGGAGACCCTCTTCAGCGCACCGGGACGCCGACCCAGCTCGCGTGTGTCGAACACGAGAGGGGAACGGTGATCGAGGCGGGCGTTCAGGGCTTCCTGCTTTCTACGCTGCGGTGACGGCGGCCCGGAGCCGTATGCGGTGACGCATGCGATGAGGGCAGCCGAGATCGCGAATGCACACGCGACCGAAGAGCCAGGATACTGGACGGGTCGCCGTAGACCCAATCGGCCGTCCTGCGGCGCCGGTCAGCGGCCCTGTTCGTAACGGCGGAGCTGCTCCAGGTCGATCATCGACGTGTCGAAGAGGCTCGTCTCGTCCAGTGCTCCGCCCGCCTGGGGCCGGCCCGGTGCGGGCTGGTGCTCTCCAGGCTGGTGCTGAGCGGACTGGTGCTGTGCAGGCTGGTGCTGCTGGGGCACGTAGCCGCCCTGGGAGCCGTAGCCGTCGCCCGGGGCCGGGGAGGGCCAGGCGTACGGGTCGGCCTGCTGATAGCCGCCCTGGACCGCGTACGGGTCGGCATGCTGCCCGTGGGAGCCGTCCGCCTCGTACTGCTGCTGGTAGACGTACGGATCGGCTCCGTAGCCCTGCGGCTCGTAGTAGCCGTCGTAACCCGCGTGGGGCGCTGCGTGGGGCGGCGCATGGGGCGCGGCGGCGGGCTCCGGGGAGGCCGCCGCCTGGGGCACGGCCAGTCCCGCGAGGAAGTCGGCGTCGCTGGTGGGGCGGGCGGCGTGGAAGCCGTCCTGGGCGGCCATGTGGGCGCCCAGCTCGTCGGCCGGGCGGGCGCCGAGGAGCTTCTCGCGGCCGCGGCCGACGGCCTCCAGGGTCTTGCTCAGGACCGCCGAGACGGCGCCGAGCTTCGCGTCGACGTAGGCGTCGGCCTGCTGACGCTGGACACGGGGGTCGGAGCTGGGCTCCGGGGCGTCCGCGTCTCCGTCCGGCCCCCCGTAGCCGCCGCCCCCGTCCGCGCGGCCCAGCAGCTTCTCGCGGCCCCGGCCGACGGAGCCGATGGTCTTGGTGAGGACGACCTCGAAGTTGGCGAGCTTGCTGTCGACGTAGTCGTCGGCCTCGGCGCGGATCTCCTCGGCCTGCCGGCGGGCCTCGGCGAGGATCCTGTCGGCCTCCTCCTGGGACTGCCGGGCGACCTCGGTGTCGGAGATCAGCGATCCGCGGTGGGCGCGCGCCGACTCGATGATCCGCTCGGCCTCCTCACGGGCCTCGGCGACCAGCTGCTCGCGGTCGCCGATGAGCTCCTGCGCACGGGCGAGCGAGCCGGGCAGCCCGGCGCGGAGCTCCTCGAGCAGGGCGAGCAGCTCGGCGCGGTTGACCACGCAGGAGGCGGACATCGGCATGGACCGGGCGCCGGTGACGGTCGTGACGATCTCGTCGAGCTTCTTCTGGACGTCCACCTGGCGCTCGCCACTTTCTTCTGCCGGACGACACGAACGGGGTCGACTGTACGGGCAGTCGGCCTCCGCCCGACAGCTGCCGGGAGGGGCGGGGTGTCAGCGCTCGCCGAGCCGTTCGGTGAGCGCCTCCAGCACCAGCGGCGGGACCAGGTGGGAGACGTCGCCGCCCCAGGCTGCGACCTCCTTGACCAGGCTGGACGACAGGAAGCTGTACGTCGGGTTGGTCGGGACGAACAGGGTCTCGACGCCCGAGAGCCCGTTGTTCATCTGGGCCATCTGCAGCTCGTAGTCGAAGTCGCTGACCGCCCGCAGGCCCTTGACGATGGCGGGGATGTCACGCTGCTTGCAGAAGTCGACGAGGAGGCCGTGGAAGGACTCCACCTTCACGTTGCCGTACTCGGCGGTGACCCGGCGGAGCAGGTCTATCCGCTCGTCGACCGTGAACAGGCCCTTCTTCGACTGGTTGATCATCACTGCGACGTGGACGACGTCGTACAGCCTGGAAGCGCGGGCGATGATGTCGAGGTGTCCATTGGTGACGGGGTCGAACGACCCCGGACAGACGGCGCGGCGCAACGGTGTCTCCTCGCTCTCCGGTCCATTCATGACGCGCGGGGAGAAGTCTCTTCGGCGCACGTCGAGGCGGCGCGACCGTACCAAAGCGTCCCCTCGCCGTAGCGACGGGCCCTCAGTGCCTCGAAACCGTCCGGCCAGGGGAATTCCCCGCCTCTGGTGCTGCGCTCCACGGTGGCCAGCGCCTCGTCCGCAAGCCACCCCCCGGCACGGAGTGTGAGGAGAATCTCGCGGAGCGCCTCGTCGGTGACGGCGTAGGGCGGGTCGAGGAAGACCACGTCGTACGGGGCCGCGGGGGGCGGGCCCGCCACGATCTGCTCGGCCTTGCCGGAGCGGACCTCGGCTCCGGGCAGCCCGAGCGTGCGGACGTTCTCCCGGATGGTGCGCGTCGCGCGGGCGTCGGCCTCCACCAGCAGGACGTGCGCGGCGCCGCGCGAGAGGGCCTCCAGGCCGACCGCGCCCGAGCCCCCGTACAGGTCCAGGACGCGGGTGCCGTGGAGGGTGCCCAGCAGGGACTCCAGGGTGGAGAACAGGCCCTCGCGCGCCCGGTCTGAGGTCGGGCGGGTGCCGGTGCCGGGCGGCACGGCCAGGCGGCGTCCGCCGGCGATGCCGGCGATCACGCGGGTCATGGGGTCCTCGGTCCTTCGCGACGGTGTGGAGGTGTGGAGGTCTGACGGTGCAGCGGGGCTGCGCCGGGCCTGACGGTCGGCCGGCCGGGGCGCCGCCCCTTCAGCCTAGGGCGTCGGAGCCCGCCGGGCGCCTCCGCGGGTGCTGCCCAGCGGGGGCGCAGGCCTGATGGCCGGACGGGCGGGCTCAGCCCTTGTCCAGGTACTGCTCCCGCTCCTCGTCCAGCAGGGCGTCCAGCGCGGTGCGCAGGTCGGGCAGCGCCTCCAGCTCCGGGTCGGCGGCGACGACGGCCGCGGCCTCCTCCCGGGCGGCGGCGATGACCTCCTCGTCGTCGATGACGGTGAGCATGCGCAGGGACGAGCGGACGCCGGACTGGGCCTGGCCGAGGACGTCGCCCTCGCGGCGCTGTTCGAGGTCGATGCGGGAGAGCTCGAAGCCGTCCAGGGTGCCGGCGACGGCGGCGAGGCGGGCGCGGGAGGGGCTCGCCTCCGGGGCGTCGGTGACCAGCAGGCACAGGCCCGGGGCCGAGCCCCGCCCCACGCGGCCGCGCAGCTGGTGGAGCTGGGAGACGCCGAACCGGTCCGCGTCCATGATCACCATGACGGTGGAGTTGGGCACGTTCACGCCGACCTCGATGACGGTCGTGGCCACCAGGACGTCCACCTCGCCGGCGGCGAAGCGGCGCATCACGTCGTCCTTGGCGTCGGGCTGCATGCGGCCGTGCAGCACCTCCACGCGGAGCCCGCTCAGGGGGCCCTTGGCGAGCTGCGCGGCGACGTCCAGGACGGCGAGGGGCGGGCGCCGCTCGCCGTCGCCCCCCGCCGCGGCCTGCCCGGCCTCGTCCTCCGGCCCGCCCTTGGAGGCGCTCTTCGCGGCGCCCTTCGCGGGCGCCTTGGCGTCGCCCTCCTCCCCCAGGTCGTCGCCGATGCGGGGGCAGACCACGTAGGCCTGGTGGCCGCCCTCGATCTCCTCGCGCACCCGCTCCCAGGTGCGCGCGAGGAAGTGGGGCTTGTCCTTGGCGGGCACCACGTGGGTGGCGATGGGCGAGCGGCCGGCCGGCAGCTGGTCCAGGACGGAGGTCTCCAGGTCGCCGAAGACGGTCATGGCGACGGTCCGCGGGATCGGGGTCGCGGTCATCACCAGGAGGTGCGGCGGCTGCTTCCCCTTGGAGCGCAGGGCGTCGCGCTGCTCGACGCCGAAGCGGTGCTGCTCGTCGACCACGACCAGGCCGAGGTCGTGGAACTGGACCTTGTCCTCGATGAGGGCGTGGGTGCCGATGACGATGCCGGCCTCGCCCGTGACGAGGTCGAGCAGCGCCTGACGGCGGGCGGCCGTCCCCATGGAGCCGGTGAGCAGCACGACCTTGGTGCCCTGCTCGGCGCCGCCGAGCATGCCGCCCTCGGCCAGCTCGCCCATCATCTCGGTGACCGACCGGTGGTGCTGCTGGGCGAGCACTTCGGTGGGGGCGAGCATGGCGGCCTGGCCGCCGGCGTCGACGACGCCGAGCATGGCGCGCAGGGCCACCATGGTCTTGCCCGAGCCGACCTCTCCCTGCAGGAGGCGGTGCATGGGGTGCTCGGTGGCCAGGTCGTCGAAGATCTCCGCGGAGACGGTGCGCTGGCCCTCGGTGAGGGTGAAGGGCAGCTTGGCGTCGAAGGCGTCGAGGATGCCGCCGGCCACGGGCTTGCGGGCCACGGCCGGCAGCTGGGAGTCGGCGTGCCGGCGGCGGGCGAGGGCGACCTGGAGGACGAACGCCTCGTCCCACTTCAGACGGGCCCGGGCGTCCTCGATGTCGGCCTTGGTGCGGGGCCGGTGGACCTTGCGGAAGGCGTCGGGGAGCGCGGCCAGGCCGCGGCCGTCGCGCAGCGAGGGGGGCAGCGGGTCGGTGAGGCCCTGCCACTGCTCGGCCTCGAACAGATCCAGCAGGGTGTCGACGGCCTTGGTGAGCTTCCAGGACTGGAACTGCTTGCAGGCGGGGTAGATCGGCAGGAGACGGCCTGCGAAGGCCTCGGCGGCGCCGGCCCCGCTGTCGCGGTCCAGGAGCTCGTAGTCGGGGTGGAGGAGCTGGCGGGTGCGGTTGAAGACCGAGACCTTGCCCGCGAACATGCCGCGGCGGCCGGGGATCAGCTCCTTCTCCCGCGCGTAGGCGCCGCGGCCGAAGAAGACGAGGGTCAGGGAGCCGCTGCCGTCGGTGACGACGACCTCCAGGCGGACGCCCTTGCCGTGGTTGAACGTCTTCATGGCGGCCTTGGCGACCTGGGCGACGACGGTGACGTGCTCGTCCAGCGGCAGGTCGGCCAGGCGCGTCAGCTCACCGCGCTCGGCGTAGCGGCGCGGGTAGTGGTGCAGCAGATCGCCGGCCGTGTGCAGGTCGAGGTGCTCGGCCATCACCTTCGCGGTGCTGCCGCCGAGGATCTTCTTCAGGGGTTCGTGAAGCGCTGGCACGCGTCCCATTGCACACCACGGCACTGACAGACGGTGCCATTCGGCGCCTCGTCCGGTGTCTCGTCCGCCGGCGCGCCCGACGTCACTCGATGCCGATGAGCAGCGGCGGCGACTGCTGCCCGCCCCGGTAGACCACCGTGTCGACGGCGAGGTGACCGCCCCGTACGTGCCGCTCCAGGCGGTCGGCGACGGCGTCGGGGACGTCCGCGCCGAGGACGAGGGTGACCATTTCGCCGCCCGCGGCCAGCATGCGGTCCAGGACGGTCGCGGCGGTGGCGGCGAGGTCAGAGCCGATGACGGCCACGTCGCCGTCGATGAGGCCGAGCACGTCGCCCGCCTGGCAGACGCCGGCCATGGTCCAGGCCTGCCGTTCGGCGACGGCGAGCTCGGCGTAGCGGGTGGCTCCGGCGGCGGAGGTCATCGCGACGACGTCCTCGTCGAAGCGGCGGGCGGGCTCGTGGACGGCGAGCGCGGCGATGCCCTGGACGGCGGCGCGGGTCGGGATGAGGGCGACGCGGACGCCTGCGGCGCGGGCCTGCTCTGCCGCGGCGGCCGCGGCGTGCTGCAGCTCGGGGTCGTTGGGGAGCAGGACGACCTCGCGGGCGTTGGCGCGCCGGATGGCGTCGACGAGCTCCCCGCTGGCGGGGGGCTCCCCGGGGCGGGCCGCGACGACGGTGGCGCCGGCGTCCGTGCACAGCCCGGCGAGCCCTTCGCCGGGGACGACCGCGACGACGGCGCGCTGGGCGGGCTCGCGGGTGCGGCCGGGGTCGCCTGCCGGGGCTGCGGCGGCGACTTCTGCGGCGGCTCCGGCGAAGTGGGTGATGCGGATGCGGTGGGGGCGCCCCGCCTCGATGCCGGCCTCGACGGCGGCTCCGGCGTCGTCCACGTGGACGTGGACGTTCCACAGGCCGTCGCCGCCGACGACGACGAGGGAGTCGCCGAGGGCGTCGAGCCGGGTGCGCAGGCGGGGGACGGCGGTGTCGTCGGCGTCCAGGAGGTAGATGACCTCGAAGGCGGGCGAGGCGCCGCCGGGGGCGGTGGCGGGGCAGGGCACGGGGCCCTCCGCCGGTGCGGGGGGCTGCGGCGCTACGGGGACCGGCCGCGTCCACGCGCGCGTGCCGCGCGGGTAGGCCTCCCCGGACAGGGTCCTGGCGAGCGCTCCGATCACCTCCACGAGGCCGAGGCCGCCGGCGTCGACGACTCCGGCCCGGCCGAGGGCGTCGAGCTGGCCGGGGGTCATCGCGAGGGCGGAGCGGGCCGCCTCGTCCGCGGCGCGGGCCACGGCGGCGCCGTCGCCCTGCGCTGCTGCGGCGGCGTCGGCGGCGGCCGCGGCGACGGTGAGGATGGTGCCCTCCACGGGGCGGGCGACGCCTTCGTACGCGGATTCCACGGCCCGTAGCAGGGCGCGGCGCAGCAGCTCGGCGTCGGCGGCGGGGCGCCCCGTGCGGGAGGGCGCGGGGCGCGGCTCCCCGCCTCCCGCCAGGACCTCCGCCATGCCGCGCAGGAGCTGGGCCAGGATCGTGCCGGAGTTGCCGCGGGCGCCTATGAGGGCGCCGTGGGCCATGGCGCGGACGGCGTCGGGGAGCGTGGGGCGGGAGGCGGGGCCCGTGGTGGCGTGGCCGTCGAAGACGGCGTCGACGGCCCTGGCGGCGGATTCGGCGGTCAGGTACAGGTTCGTGCCGGTGTCGCCGTCCGGGACGGGATAGACGTTGATGGCGTCGATCTCCTCGCGGGCCCGCCCCAGCGCGTCGAGAGCCAGTGCGCACCAGGTGCGTACCGCGGAGGCGTCCAGCGGGTGCGGCACGTGCGTGTCCTCCTCGGACTCCCGGGGGCGGTGGGGCGGTGATCGCAGACTAGTCCCGGGGCGCGGCCCGGAGGGAGGGCGGGCGGCCGGGGGGACGGGACAGGTCAGACAGGTCGGACAGGTCACAGCCCGGGCAGCCATGGTAGTTTCGTCGAACGGGAGCGGCCGTTGTATGCTGCTCCGGTTGCCTGATGAGAATCAGGCCATCCCCCTGGTAATGCCGGTCACTACAGATTTCGGCACGCAGGGATTTTCCGTACGTGCCTGTCGTCTCCGCGTAAGCGGGGGTGACCCGTCTTTGGAGTAACCCGTGGCTGCCAACTGCGACGTCTGCGGCAAGGGGCCGGGCTTCGGCAACGCTATTTCGCACTCGCACCGCCGTACCCCCCGTCGTTGGAACCCCAACATCCAGCGGGTGCGTGCTGTGGTCGGTGGGACGCCGAAGCGGCTCAACGTCTGCACCTCGTGCATCAAGGCCGACAAGGTCTCGCGCTAAGCGAGTGCTGTCCCCCGCGCGAGCGGGGGCGAGCCGGTCTCGCTGTGACGTCTCACGTCGTGGCGCTGCCCATCTGGTTGCCTTGAAAGCCGGTCCACCTAGCGGTGGGCCGGCTTCTTGCCGTGTCCGCTCACGGCCTGAGCCCGGACTGTTCACCGCCGTAAGGCCGGGCCTCCCCCGCCCCGTGCGCTAAGAACGCCACCGCCACGCGTGGTCGACCGGCCCGATGCCGTCCCCCAGGGGGAATCCGGCCGCGATGGCGCCGGTGACGTAGTCCTTGGCCGCGGTCACCGCTTCCGGCACCGTGTGCCCCTTGGCGAGCCCGGAGGCGATGGCGCTCGCCAGCGTGCACCCCGTCCCGTGCGTGTGGCGGTTGTCGTGGCGCGGGGCCCGCAGCCAGTGCTCCTCGGCGCCGTCCGTGAGGAGGTCCAGCGCGTCCCCCTCCAGGTGCCCGCCCTTGATGAGCGCCCACCGGGGCCCGTACGCGAGCACGGCGTCCGCCGCCCGGCGCATGTCGGCCTCCGAGGCGACCCGCAGGCCCGTGAGCCACGCGACCTCGTCCAGGTTGGGGGTGGCGACGGTGGCCGCCGGCAGCAGCTTCGTGCGGACCGCGTCCAGGGCGGAGGCGGCGAGCAGGGCGTCGCCGTGCTTGGAGATGCCCACCGGGTCCACGACCACGGGGGCGGCGGTGCCCGCCAGGAGCTCGGCGACGGTCCGCACGAGCTCCTCCGAGGCGAGCATGCCGGTCTTCACGGCCTGGACGCCGATGTCGTCGACGACGCTGCGGTACTGGGCCCGTACGGCCTCCGCGGGCAGCTCCCAGGCTCCCTGCACGCCGCGGGAGTTCTGTGCGGTCACGGCCGTGACCACGCTCATGCCGTGCACGCCGAGGGCGAGCATGGTCTTGAGGTCGGCCTGGATGCCCGCACCGCCGCCGGAGTCGGATCCGGCGACGGTCAGCACGCGTGGGGGTATCGGCATGGGGCCGAATCTACAGCGGCGCCCCGTGCGGCCCGTGGGGCCCCGCCCCGTGCTGCTCCCCCGGCTCCAGTTCCCCGAAGTGGTCCCAGCCGCCGGCCTTGTCCCACGGGGCCCCGTCCACGGTGACCTGGGGCAGGGCGGAGGGGCTGACGACCTCGCCGATGACCTTCCAGCGGGCGGGCAGCTTCACGTCCGGCGGGAACGTCGCGACGATCGCGTGGTCCTCTCCCCCGGTCAGCACCCACTGCAGCGGGTCGACGCCGACGGCCTGGCCGATGTCGGACATCTGGGTGGGCACGTCGATGGCCGCCGTGTGCAGGTCGATGCGGACCTTGCTGGCCTCCGCGATGTGGCCGAGGTCGGCGATCAGGCCGTCGCTGACGTCCGTCATCGCGGTGGCGCCGAGGCCCGCCGCCGCGGGGCCCGCGTGGTACGGCGGTTCGGGGCGCCGGTGGGCCTCGACGAAGGCGCGGGGCGAGCGGAAACCGCGGGCGAGCACCGCGAGTCCGGCCGCGGACCAGCCGAGCCACCCGGTGACGGCGACGATGTCGCCGGGCTGTGCGCCGGAGCGGGTGACCGGCTCGTGGTTGCGCAGGTCGCCGAGGGCCGTGATGGCGACGGTGATGGTCTCGCCGCGCACCACGTCGCCGCCGACGACCGCCGCACCGGCGACCTGGCACTCGTCGCGGATGCCGTCCATCAGCTCGGTCGGCCAGGTGGCGGGGAGTTCGGCGGGGACGACCAGGCCGAGCAGGATCGCGGTCGGCACCGCGCCCATCGCCGCGATGTCGGCGAGGTTCTGCGCGGCGGCCTTGCGCCCGACGTCGTAGGCGGTCGACCAGTCGCGGCGGAAGTGCCGCCCCTCCAGAAGCACATCCGTACTGGCCACGACCCTCCGGTCGGGCGCAGCCACCACCGCGGCGTCGTCACCCGGCCCGAGCCGGACCGCAGGGGTGGTGGTGAGCCGGGAAGTAAGCTCTCTGATGAGCCCGAACTCCCCCAACTCGCCCACGGTGCCTTTCACTGAGCTCCTCCTAGGAGTATCGGTTGTGACATACGCCGCGCCGCGCAGGCAGCGCGGGTCTCCCCGCGCCGTGCGGCGACGCGGTACCGTGGCGTCTCTTCTCCCCACATGATCCTCGTAGCCGCCCTGGAGGTTCCGTGGTACAGGCGTACATCCTGATCCAGACCGAGGTCGGCAAGGCGTCGACCGTGGCCGAAGTCATCTCGAAGATCTCGGGGGTGATCCAGGCCGAGGACGTGACCGGTCCGTACGACGTGATCGTGCGTGCCCAGGCCGAGACCGTGGACGAGCTCGGCCGCATGGTGGTGGCCAGGATCCAGGCAGTGGAGGGCATCACCCGCACACTGACCTGCCCGGTCGTCCATCTGTAGGTCCCCCGTATGCTCGCCCGGTGAAGTCTTCCCTCCGCCGGCCCTTCGGCCTGTCCGCTGTCGTCGTGCTGTGCGCGGCCGCCGGCTGCTCGCCGTCGGGCGGCGCGGAGGGTCCCGCGGTCCCCACGCCGTCGGCGCGGGCGGCCGGGCTCTGCCGGGCCCTGCACAAGGAGCTGCCGAAGACCGTGGACGGGAAACAGCGGCGCACCGCCGATCCCGTCTCGGACTTCACCGCCGTGTGGGGTGATCCCGCGATCGCCCTGCGCTGCGGGGTGGAGCGTCCCGAGATCATCAAGCCCGGTTCCGAACACTACAACCCCGCCGCGGACTCGGTGGAGATCGACGGTGTGGACTGGCTGCCGGAGCGGCGGCCGGACGGCAGCGTCCGCTGCACGACCACCCTGCGGGAGGCGTTCGTGGAGGTGACGCTGCCGAGGAAGGTCGTCGGCGAGGCCGGCGATCTCGGTGCGCTCACCGATCTCGCCGGCGCCGTCGCGAGGACGATCCCGGTGGGGGTCGTCTAGCGCAGGCCCGTGGGCCGGCGCAGGGCCGCCTGGATGAGGCGGTCGATCAGCTCGGTGTAGCCGACGCCGGTCTCCTGCCACATGCGGGGGTACATGGAGATCGGCGTGAAGCCCGGCAGGGTGTTGATCTCGTTGATGACGAACTCGCCGTCCTCGGTGAGGAAGAAGTCCGCGCGCACGAGGCCCTCGCACGAGGCGGCGTCGAAGGCCTGCACGGCGAGCTCCTGCACCTTCGCCGTCTCCTCCGGCGTCAGCGGTGCGGGGACGAGACCGGCGGCGGAGTCGATGTACTTCGCCTCGAAGTCGTAGAAGTCGTGGGCGGTGACCGGGGGGATCTCGGCGGGGACGCTGGCGCGCGGCCCGTCCTCGAACTCCAGGACGCCGCACTCGATCTCCCGGCCCCGCAGCAGCGACTCGACCAGGATCTTCGGGTCGTGGCGGCGCGCCTCGGCCACGGCCTCGTCGAGGCCGGAGATGTCGTCGACCTTGGTGATGCCCATGGAGGAGCCGGCGCGGGCGGGCTTGATGAAGACGGGCCAGCCGTGCTCGCCGGCGAAGTCGACGATCTTCTTCCGGGCGGCGGCCGGGTCGGTGTCCCACTCGCGGGGGCGGACGACCTCGTACGGGCCGACGGGCAGGCCGAAGGAGATGAAGACGCGCTTCATGTACTCCTTGTCCTGGCCGACGGCCGAGGCGAGCACTCCGGCGCCCACGTAGGGGATGCCGGAGAGCTCCAGCATGCCCTGGAGGGTGCCGTCCTCCCCGTAGGGGCCGTGCAGGACGGGGAAGACCACGTCGACCTCGCCCAGCGCCTTGGGCATCGTGCCCGGCTCCGTGTAGACGAGCTCGCGGTCGGAGGGGTCGACCGGCAGGACGACGGAGCCGTCGGGCGACTGGGCGAGCTGCTCGACGCTCGGCAGCGCGCGGTCGGTGATGGCCATCCGCTCGGGGTCGTCGGCGGTGAGGGCCCAACGGCCGTCCGTGGTGATGCCGATCGGCAGCACGTCGTACTTCGTGCGGTCGATGGCGCGCAGCACGGCGCCGGCGGTGACCACGGAAATGGCGTGCTCGGAACTGCGGCCGCCGAAGACGACCGCCACACGCGGCTTCCGGCCAGGGCTCTGGGGGGTGATCTCGCTGCTCATATCGCGACGAGAGTACCTCGTGGTGCGGGCGGCGTCAGTGCCGCTCGGCCTTGGCGCTGCGCGACATCAGCTCCTTGAGGGCCACCAGCGGCGGCTTGCCCTCGTGCACGATCTCCACCACGGTCTCCGTGATCGGCATGTCGACTCCGTGGCGGCGCGCCAGATCCAGCACCGACTCGCAGGACTTGACGCCCTCGGCGGTCTGCTTGGTGACCGCGATGGTCTCCGCGAGGGTCATGCCGCGGCCGAGGCTCGCGCCGAAGGTGCGGTTGCGGGAGAGCGGGGAGGCGCAGGTGGCGACGAGGTCCCCCATGCCGGCGAGGCCGGCGAAGGTGTGCGCGTCGGCGCCCATGGCCAGGCCCAGCCTGGTGGTCTCGGCCAGGCCGCGGGTGATCAAGGAGGCCTTGGCGTTGTCGCCGAGCCCCATGCCGTCGGCGATGCCGACGGCGAGGGCGATGACGTTCTTGACGGCGCCGCCGAGCTCGCAGCCGACCACGTCGGTGTTGGTGTACGGGCGGAAGTAGGCGGTGTGGCAGGCGGCCTGGAGGCGCTTGGCCACGGACTCGTCGCGGCAGGCGACGACGGCGGCGGCGGGCTGCCGCGCGGCGATCTCCTTGGCGAGGTTGGGGCCGGTCAGGACGGCCACCTGGCCGGCGGGGACCTTGGCGACCTCCTCGATGACCTCGCTCATGCGCTTGGCGGTGCCCAGCTCGACGCCCTTCATCAGGGAGACGAGGACGGTGTCCGCGGGCAGCAGGGGGGCCCACTCGGCGAGGTTGCCGCGCAGCGTCTGGGAGGGCACGGCGAGGATCGTGAATTCGGCGCCCCGTGCGGCTTCGGCGGGGTCGGTGGTGGCCCGCACGGAGCGCGGGAGCTCGACGCCCGGGAGGTAGTCGGGGTTGGTGCGGGTGGTGTTGACGGCCTCCACGAGGGCGGCGCGCCGCCCCCACATGGTGACCTCGCAGCCGGCGTCCGCGAGGACCATCGCGAAGGCGGTCCCCCAGGAACCGGTGCCGTATACGGCGCAGCGCGTCACTTCTCGTCCTCCTGGGCCTTGCGGCGGGCCGCGGCGCGGGCCTTCTTGGGGTTGTACGGCTCGGCGGGGGCCGGCTCGCCGCGCAGTTCGGCGAGGAGGGCGGTGATGGCGGTCATGATGTCGTCGGTCGCGGCGCGCAGGACGTCCGCGGTGGGCTCCTTGTCGTAGTACGCGGAGAGGTCGACGGGCGGGCCGGCCATCACCTTGAGCGTCTTGCGGGGCAGGAGCCGGAGCTTGTTCTCCTTGGCGTACGGCGGCATGGCCTCGTTGGCGCCCCACTGGGCAACCGGGATGACCGGTGCGCGGGTGAGGAGCGCGACGCGGGCGGCGCCGGTCTTGCCCTCCATGGGCCACATGTCGGGATCGCGGGTCAGGGTGCCCTCGGGGTAGAAGGCCACGCACTCGCCCTTGTTGATGGCCGCGACGGCGGCCTTGAAGGCGGCCGCGGCGTCGGCCGACTCCCGGTAGACGGGGATCTGCCCCGTGCCGCGCAGGACGGCGCCGACGAAGCTGCCCTTGAACAGGGCGGCCTTGGCGAGGAAGCGGGGGACGCGCCCGGTGTTGTACTGGTAGTGGGCGTAGGAGAGCGGGTCGAGATACGAGTTGTGGTTGACGGCGGTAATAAAACCGCCGTCGGCCGGAATGTGCTCCATTCCCCGCCAGTCCCGCTTGAACAGAACCACGAGCGGCGGTTTAGCCAACACCGCCGTAAAGCGGTACCAGAAGCCGATTCTGTGGCGGGACACTCGGACACCCTTCTCTTGGGACCTTGGAGCTGTGCTGAACCCGGAGGCCGCACAAGTGTCGCCCCAGGTCCCCGGTCTGTCGAGAACACCGTAACCCCGCGCTCCGCGGGCGGCTGCGGCAGCGGGTGACAATGAGGCGGATGCGAAGAGAGGGGGCGGATGTGGTCTGGACGCTGGTGGTGCCGGTGAAGCCGCTGGCCCTGGCCAAGAGCCGTCTCGGCACCGGGGCCGGGGAGGGGCCCCGCGCCGCGCTCGCGCTGGCGTTCGCCGTGGACACCGTGGCCGCGGCACTGGCCTGTGCGGCGGTACGGGATGTGGTGGTCGTCACGGACGATCCGCTGGCCGGGGCCGAGCTCACCGCCCTCGGGGCGCGCGTCCTGGCCGAACCCGGTGGGCCGGGCGGCCTGAACCGCGCCCTTGCGCACGGGGCGCGGACCGTACGGGCCGGGCGGGCCGGCGCCGCCGTGGCGACCCTCAACGCGGACCTCCCCGCCCTGCGCCCGGCGGAACTGGGCCGGGTCCTCGATTCCGCGACGGAATTCCCCCGCGCATTTCTCGCGGACGCGGCGGGAATCGGAACGACACTGCTGGCGGCGGCGCCGGGAATGGAATTGGCGCCGGCGTTCGAAGGACATTCGCGCGCCCGGCACCGGGACTCGGGGGCGCGGGAGATCGGGCTGACCGGGGTGGATTCCGTGCGCCGGGACGTGGATACGGAGGCGGATTTGCGGGCCGCCCTGGCCCTGGGCGTGGGGCCCCGTACGGCCGCCCTCGTGGGCGCCCCCGCGGAGCCGGGCGGCGGGGGCCGCGGGGGCACGGGGCGGCCGCCCCGTGCGGGCGGTGCGCAGCGGCACGGGGCGGCCGGGGCGGAACGCTCCGCCCCGCGCCGACTAGGCTGCTGACATGCAGGCCACCGCTTACACCTTCGACCCTCAGACGCGCTCCGGGAGCGTGCTCCTGGACGACGGCACCCCGCTGTCCTTCGACGCAGCGGCCTTCGACGCGGGGGGCCTGCGCCTGCTGCGGCCGGGGCAGCGCGTGCGCATCGAGTGCACGGAGGGCGCCACGGGCGCAGAGGGGGCCCCGGAGGGCCGCCGCGTGACGCTGGTGACGCTTCAGACGCTCTGACCGGAGCCCGGACACACCGCGGGCCGGGCTCCCCGAGGGGAGCCCGGCCCGGCGCGTGACGCCGTTCGCCGCCTTACTTCTTGGCAGCGGTCTTCTTGGCGGTGGTCTTGCGCGCGGTGGTGGTCTTGCGCGTCGTGGCCTTGGTCGCCGTGGCCTTCTTGGCGGGGGCGGTCTTCTTCGCGGCGGCCTTCTTGGCGGTGGCCGCGGTGGCCTTCTTCGCCGGGGCGGCCTTCTTGGCGACGGTCTTCTTGGCGGTGGCGGCCGTGGTGGCCTTCTTCGCCGTCGTCTTCTTCGCCGTCGTCTTCTTGGCGGCGGCCGTGGTCTTCTTCGCCGTCGTGGTCTTCTTCGCGGCGGCCTTCTTGGCGGTGGCGGCCGTGGTGGCCTTCTTCGCCGTCGCCTTCTTGGCGGTGGCCTTCTTGGCCGCGGCCTTGGCGGTGACCTTGCCGCCCGAAAGGCTGCCCTTGGGCGCCTTCTTGACGGCGACCTCGCCACCCTTCGGCAGCTTCTTCGAGCCGCTCACCAGGTCCTTGAAGCCCTGACCCGCGCGGAAGCGCGGCACCGAGGTCTTCTTGACCCGCACGCGCTCACCCGTCTGCGGGTTGCGGGCGTAACGGGCCGGGCGGTCGACCTTCTCGAACGAACCGAAGCCGGTGACCGAGACCCGGTCACCCGCGACGACTGCACGGACGATCGCGTCGAGCACCGCGTCGACGGCGTCTGCGGCCTGCTGACGGCCGCCGAGCTTGTCGGCAATCGCTTCAACGAGCTGCGCCTTGTTCACGTCTTCCCCTTCGGAGACATTGCTGGAACGAATGCGCTCCAGCCTTTTCGCACGTTAGGCAGATATATACCGCAAATCAAACACGAAACGGTCTAATCACCCTTGTGCCGCAACGAACTCGACCATCACGGAGTTCCGTCACGGTCGGGCTCTTCGGGGAAACGGCCCTCGTCGAGGTCGTTCATCAGCCGGTCCAGACGCATTGCGGCGCCTGAGAGATCGTGCTTCGCCGCGGCCGTGATGGCCAGCAGCTTCCGGGACAGCGCCATCCGTACGCCCTCCGGGACTTGCAGTGCGCGCACCCGGGAGTGCGCTTCCTTGAGTCGGTCCGCGACGAGCCGGTATAGCTCGAGTTGGCTGTCGCGTTCCATGCACCGATTGTGCCATCTGAGGCGAGTTGTCGCTTCACAGGGCCTCAACAGAGCGATGCGCCCCCTGTCCGAAGACAGGGGGCGCATCATGCCAAACCCTTGGTGAGCAGCGAAAATCCGGGGTCCCCCGAGCGTCGCCCCGGGCGCCCGGAGGGGCGCGAAATCCGTGTCAGATCTGGGCCGTGGAGGGCTTGAAAGAAGGCCTTCCGGCCTCGAAGGCGGCGATGTCGGGCTCGTGCCGCAGGGTCAGGCCGATGTCGTCGAGCCCCTCCAGGAGGCGCCACCGGGCGTTCTCGTCAAGGTCGAAATCAGCCGTGATCGAGCCGGCCCGGACCTGGCGCGCCACGAGGTCGACGGTCACCTCGACGGCCGGGTCGGCCTCGGTCAGCTCCCAGAGGGCGTCGACGGTCTCCTGCGGCAGGACGACGGTCAGCAGACCGTTCTTGAGCGAGTTGCCACGGAAGATGTCGGCGAAACGCGAGGAGACGACCGCTTTGAAGCCGTAGTTCTGCAGCGCCCAGACCGCGTGCTCACGGGAGGAACCGGTGCCGAAGTCCGGACCGGCCACCAGGACGCTGGCCCCCCGGCGCTCGGGACGGTTCAGCACGAACTCGGGGTCCTTGCGCCAGGCCTCGAAGAGCCCGTCCTCGAAGCCGTCGCGGGTGACCTTCTTGAGCCAGTGCGCGGGGATGATCTGGTCCGTGTCGACATTGCTGCGGCGCAGCGGTACGGCGCGGCCGGTGTGCGTGGTGAAAGCTTCCATGGCTGTTCAGGCCCCCAGGGGAGTGCGGACGTCGGACGCGCCGGCCGGGCCGGGCAGGTCGGCCGGGGAGGCCAGATGGCCCACCACGGCGGTGGCGGCGGCCACCTGGGGCGAGACCAGGTGGGTGCGGCCGCCCTTGCCCTGCCTGCCCTCGAAGTTGCGGTTGGAGGTCGACGCGGACCTCTCGCCCGGCGCCAGTTGGTCGGGGTTCATGCCGAGGCACATCGAACAGCCCGCGTGGCGCCACTCGGCACCGGCCGCGGTGAAGACCTTGTCCAGTCCCTCGTCGACGGCCTGCAGGGCCACCCGGACGGAGCCGGGGACGACCAGCATGCGGATGCCGTCGGCGATCCGGCGGCCCTCCAGGACGGCTGCGGCGGAGCGCAGGTCCTCGATCCGGCCGTTGGTGCACGAACCCACGAACACGGTGTCCACGCGGATGTCGCGCAGCGGCTGACCCGCCGTCAACCCCATGTATTCCAGGGCCTTTTCGGCGGAGAGGCGGTCGGAGGGGTCGGAGTAGGAGGCCGGGTCGGGAACGTGCGCCGACAGGGGCGCCCCCTGCCCCGGGTTGGTGCCCCAGGTGACGAACGGGGAGAGCTCGGAGGCGTCGATGACGACCTCGTGGTCGAAGACCGCGTCGTCATCGGTGCGCAGGGTGCGCCAGTACGCGACGGCCTCGTCCCAGTCGGCCCCGCGGGGGGCGTGGGGCCGGCCCTCGAGGTAGGCGAACGTGGTCTCGTCGGGCGCGATCATGCCGGCCCGGGCACCCGCCTCGATGGACATGTTGCACACGGTCATGCGGGCCTCCATCGAGAGCTGCTCGATGGCCGTGCCGCGGTACTCGATGACGTAGCCCTGGCCGCCGCCGGTGCCGATGCGGGCGATGACGGCGAGGATCAGGTCCTTGGCGGTGACGCCCTCGGGCAGCTCGCCGTCGACGGTCACCGCCATGGTGCGGAACGGGGCCAGCGGCAGCGTCTGGGTGGCGAGGACGTGCTCGACCTGGCTGGTGCCGATGCCGAACGCCAGCGCGCCGAACGCACCGTGGGTGGAGGTGTGGCTGTCGCCGCAGACCACGGTGGTGCCGGGCTGGGTCAGCCCCAGCTGCGGTCCCACCACGTGGACGACGCCCTGCTCCACGTCGCCCAGCGGGTGCAGCCGGACGCCGAATTCGGCGCAGTTCTTGCGCAGCGTCTCCAGCTGGGTGCGCGAGACCGGGTCGGCGATGGGCTTGTCGATGTCGAGGGTCGGGGTGTTGTGGTCCTCGGTGGCGATGGTGAGGTCCAGGCGCCGCACGGGGCGGCCGGCCTTGCGGAGACCGTCGAAGGCCTGCGGGCTGGTGACCTCGTGCAGCAGGTGCAGGTCGATGTAGAGGAGGTCGGGCTCGCCCTCGGCGCGCCTGACGACATGGTCGTCCCAGACCTTCTCCGCGAGTGTGCGTCCCATCGCTGTCCCTCCGGCCGGCGTCCTCGCCGGTCACATTCGTGTGCCTGTGGGTGCTCTCCATCCAGGTTGGCGCTTCTCCGGGAAAATTGAACTTGCGTTTCACAGTGTGAGACGCAAGTATCGTTGCATGGACAACACCGGTAGCGCCTCGAGCGGCGTGGGAGTACTCGACAAGGCGGCTCTGGTGCTGAGCGCGCTGGAGTCCGGGCCGGCGACCCTGGCCGGGCTCGTCACGGCCACGGGCCTGGCGCGTCCGACGGCGCACCGGCTCGCGGTGGCCCTGGAGCACCACCGGATGGTGGCGCGGGACATGCAGGGCCGCTTCATCCTCGGCCCGCGGCTGAGCGAGCTGGCGGCCGCGGCGGGCGAGGACAGGCTCCTGGCCACGGCGGGCCCCGTGCTCACCCACCTGCGGGACGTCACGGGCGAGAGCGCGCAGCTCTACCGCCGCCAGGGCGACATGCGCATCTGCGTGGCCGCGGCGGAGCGTCTGTCCGGCCTGCGGGACACGGTGCCGGTGGGCTCCACGCTGCCCATGAAGGCCGGCTCGGCCGCCCAGGTGCTGATGGCCTGGGAGGAGCCGGAGCGGCTGCACCGCGGTCTGCAGGGGGCCCGCTTCACGGCGACGGCGCTCTCGGGCGTGCGGCGCCGGGGCTGGGCCCAGTCGATCGGCGAGCGGGAGCCGGGCGTCGCCTCGGTCTCCGCCCCCGTGCGCGGGCCCTCCAACCGCGTGGTCGCCGCCGTCTCGGTCTCCGGACCGATCGAGCGCCTGACGCGCCACCCGGGCCGCATGCACGCCCAGGCGGTGCTGGACGCCGCGGTGCGCCTGACGGAAGCGCTGCGCCGCAACGGCTGAGCAAGGACGGGAACGACGAAGCGGCGCACGGGGCCCCCGCCCCGTGCGCCGCTTCTTGCGTCCCCCAGGCGCTCGCGAACCGCTGCGCCGCGCGCTCCCCGCGGCGCGCCACCGGCTCCGTGCCGTAGGCCGCACCGAGACCGTGCGCCGGCATGCCGGCGCAGATCGGCCGGCGGCACGACAGAGCTCGGGGAGCTCTCCCCCGCGTAACCGCAGGCTGGTCGCGGCAGTCGCCGCGCTGACCGTCCTCTACGAGCCCGTGCTGCTGAGCCTGCGCCGCCTGGCGCACGCCGAGGAGTCCGCCCGGCGCTTCGCCGGCGGCGAAGAGCCCGCCTGAGGCGCGGGGCCCGGCCCGCACGAGGCGCCGCACGGAGCGCGACCGCACGGGGCACCCGGGGCCCCATGCGGCCGGGCACGAGGCGCCGACGCCTCGCGGCCCCACGCCGTCAGGCCACGGCGCCCCACGCCCCTACGCCCCTGCGCCCCTGCGCCCCTCACAGCCGTTCCGCGTCCCCCGGGCCCGCCATGCGCAGGGTGAGGACGGTCTCCGGCCCCTGTGTGCTCACTTCCACGAAGTCGGCGAGGCTGCGGGCGAGCCACAGGCCGTCCTCGGCCCCCTGCGCGTCGCCGGACGGTGCGGGCGGGCGGTACCCGGCGAACGGCGGCACGGCGGCGCCCTCGGGCCCCGTGCGCCGCAGCTCGTACACCACGGCGCCCGGCTCCTCCCAGGCCCGCAGCGTGAGGCGGGCCCCCTCGGGGGCCAGGAGGTACGAGGCGGCCTCGTGCACGGCCAGCTCGGCGAGGGCGAGCCGGTTGCCGGTCAGACCTGCGCCGGCAGCCCGTTCCCGGCCGAGGCGGCGCACCTCCGGGACGTCGGCCGTGGGCTCCGTGCTGCACGCCGAGGAGGGCGGGCACGGGGCGGGACCCTGCACCGCAGCGGCGTAGGCCGCGGGGTCGGCGTAGGCGTCGCATGGCGTCTGCCGCTCGCCGTCCAGGCGCACGGGGTGGGTGGCCACGGCGGCCTCGGCCACGTCCCCGGGGACGACGCGGGTGTCGTACGGGCAGATCATCCACATCGGCAGGTCCGCGAGGAGCACGTTGAGCCCGGACTCCATGCGCTTCCACTCGGCGGTCTGGCGGGCGGACCGGCCGCCCCACACCGGCTCGGCGATGATCCGCGTCCGCCGCCCGGGGCGGGCGCGGCGCCCGTGGTAGCGCAGGAACGCGGACACCCGCTCGACGGGGCGGCGCCCGAAGTGGGCGGTCTCGGCGGTGTCGAGGTGGTGGGCGCCCTCCCCCAGGGCCTCCCGGAGCAGCTCGATGTTGGCGGGCGTCGTGGCGGCGAGGACGGGCTCCCCGGCGGCGAATCCGCCCTCCACGAAGGGCACCGCCATCGCCAGGAACTCCGCGTCGGAGCCGTACAGGCAGGCGTGGTGGACGAACCCGGCCAGGCCGGCGCGGTCAGCAGCCATGCGCGGCCCCCAGCCGCAGGCCGGGCGTGGTGTCCCACCCGATGAGGGTGATGACCTGCAGCAGGTGGGGCGGCACCCCGGCCAGCTCCACGGTGCAGTGGCGGGCGGCGCGGGCCCTGGCGAAGGTCATGAGCAGCCGCAGCCCCGCGAGGTCCAGGAACTCCACCCGGGACATCTCCAGGCACAGGTCGCCGCGGACGGAGGCCACCGACTGCAGGGCGTCCCTGAGGTGGCGGTGCGAGTCGGCGTCGACCACCCCTACGATCCGCAGGCCCGGCGGGCTGACGGTGGGGACGACGGTCAGTTCGGCCGTGCGGACGAGAGGATCCACTTCGACGCTCCTGGAATGGGCCGCTGCGAGGGCGTCCAGTGCGGCGGGCTCGCGGCGACGGATGTCGTGCTGACGCAACTCCGGCGCCCCGCCGGTGCCCGAACTCCGCGGCGGGCAGGGCTTCGTGGCGCGGCGGAGCCGGCAGCGGCCGCCGCGGGGATGGGCCATGAGGGGATTATCGGGCCGGGCCGGGGCGCATGGAAGGCCGCACGAAAAAATGCCCCCCGCCTATGCGGGAGGCATTCTCTCTGTGGTACCCCCGACCGGATTCGAACCGGCGCTACCGCCTTGAGAGGGCGGCGTGCTAGGCCGCTACACAACGGGGGCTTGCACTTCGCTTTTTGCGCTTTCGCGCGCTTCCTACTTTATCAGTAGTTTTGCGAGAGAATTTCGGCGAAGAATTTCTCTTGCTGGGGTACCAGGACTCGAACCTAGACTAAGGGAACCAGAAACCCTCGTGCTGCCAATTACACCATACCCCACCGTAACTCCACCCCCCTCAGGGGGGCTTGTCCGGCTTGCGCCCTCCGCTCCGGCCTCTCGGCCCTCTCGGGCGGCGCAGGAAGAACATTACCCGAAGGAGGACGGGGCGCCAAAATCGATAGACGCCCCTGTGCGGACGCGACGGGGCCCGGCGGCCTCGGGAGAGGCTGCCGGGCCCCGTGCGGGCCGTGCGTCAGGCGGTGAGCTTCGCCAGCGCCGCATCGACGCGGGCGAGCGTGCGCTCGCGCCCGAGGATCTCCAGGGACTCGAACAGCGGCAGGCCGACCGTACGGCCGGTGACCGCGACCCGGACCGGGGCCTGGGCCTTGCCGAGCTTCAGCCCGTGCTCCTCGCCCGCCGCGACGACGGCGGCCTTGATGGCATCGGCGTTCCACTCGGCGTCCGCGAGCTTGGCGCGGACCGTGCGCAGCAGGGCGTCCGAGCCCTCCTTCATCGCCTTGGCCCAGGACGCCTCGTCCTCGGCCGGCTCGTCGAGGAAGAGGAAGTCGACGTTGGCGGTGATGTCGGAGAGGACCGTGAGGCGGGTCTGGGCGTGCGGGGCGATGGCCTCCCACGCGGCCCGGTCGAAGGCCTCGGGCGCCCACGGGGCGTGCGGGGCCTGCAGCCAGGGCTCGCAGGCCTCGGCGAACGCCTTCACGTCCAGGCGGCGGATGTGGTCGGCGTTGATCGCCTCGGCCTTCTTGAGGTCGAAGCGGGCCGGGTTGGCGTTGACGTCCTTGATGTCGAACGCCGCGACCATCTCCTCCATCGAGAAGATGTCCTGGTCGGCGGAGAGCGACCAGCCGAGCAGCGACAGGTAGTTCAGCAGGCCCGCCGGGAGGAAGCCGCGCTCCCGGTAGAGGTTCAGGGAGGCCTGCGGGTCGCGCTTGGAGAGCTTCTTGTTGCCCTCGCCCATCACATACGGCAGGTGGCCGAACCCGGGGACGCTCTTGGCGATGCCCAGCTCGATCAGCGCCTTGTACAGGGCGATCTGCCGCGGGGTGGAGGAGAGCAGGTCCTCGCCGCGCAGGACGTGGGTGATCTCCATCAGCGCGTCGTCGACCGGGTTGACGAGCGTGTACAGGGGGGCGCCGTTGGCCCGGACGATGCCGTAGTCCGGCACGTTCTCGGGGGTGAAGGTCAGCTCGCCGCGGACGATGTCCGTGAAGGTGATCGCCTCGTCGGGCATCCGGAAGCGGACGATGGAGGCGCGGCCCTCGGCCTCGTACGCCGCCTGCTGCTCGGGCGTGACGACGCGGCACTTGCCGTCGTAGCCGGAGGGGCGGCCGGCGGCGCGGGCGGCCTCGCGGCGCTCGTCGAGCTCCTCGGCGGTGCAGTAGCAGCGGTAGGCGTAGCCGCCGTCCAGGAGCTTCTGCGCGACGTCCTTGTAGATGTCCATGCGCTGCGACTGGCGGTACGGCGCGTGGGGGCCGCCGATCTCGGGGCCCTCGTCCCAGTCGAAGCCCAGCCAGCGCATCGAGTCGAGCAGCTGCTGGTACGACTCCTCCGAGTCGCGCGCCGCGTCGGTGTCCTCGATGCGGAAGACCAGGGTGCCGCCGTGGTGCCGGGCGAACGCCCAGTTGAACAGGGCGGTGCGGACCAGGCCCACGTGGGGGTTGCCGGTCGGCGAGGGACAGAAACGTACGCGGACGTTCGCGTTAGCCACGCTTGATCACCTTGTTGGTGAGAGTGCCGATGCCTTCGATGGTGACGGCGACCTCGTCGCCGACGTTCAGGGGTCCGACCCCGGCCGGGGTGCCGGTGAGGACGACGTCGCCGGGGAGCAGCGTCATCGCCTCGGTGATGTGGACGATCAGGTCCTCGATGGAGCGCACCATGTCGCTCGTGCGGCCCAGCTGGCGCTGTTCGCCGTTGACGGTGCACATGATCCCGAGGTCGGCCGGGTCGAGCTCGGTCTCGATCCAGGGGCCGAGCGGGCAGGAGGTGTCGAAGCCCTTCGCCCGGGCCCACTGCTTCTCGCGCTGCTGGGCGTCACGCGCGGTGACGTCGTTGGCGCAGGTGTAGCCGAGGATGACGTCCTTCACGCGCTCGCGGGGGACCTCGCGGCACATGCGGCCGATGACCACGGCCAGCTCGGCCTCGTGGTGCAGCTCGCTGGAGAAGGAGGGGTACTCGATGGCGCCGCCCGGGCCGATCACCGAGGTGGAGGGCTTGAGGAAGGCCACGGGGACGTCGCCGACCTCGTTGCCCAGCTCCGCGGCGTGCTCGGCGTAGTTACGGCCGATGGCCACGACCTTGCTGGGCAGGACGGGCGGGAGCAGGCGGACCTTGTCCAGCGGGACCTTGGTCCCGGAGCGCTCGAAGTCGCCGTAGGGGATGCCCTTGATGATGTCGAGGACGGGGCCGCCTTCTGTGGCGGCATCCCCCTCCACGACGCCGTAGCCGACGTTGCCGTCGATGGAGAACCTGGCGATGCGCACGGGAAGCTTTTGCCCCTTATCTGATCCGGCCGGAGTCTGACACCCCAGGCTATCGCGGGGGCCGCCGGCCGCCCGTGCGCGACGGATCCGCGGGGCCGGACCGGGCGGCCGGCCCCGTGGGAGCGGCGCTCAGTCCTGGGGGATGACGACGACCGGCGCCGTCATCAGCACCGTGCGGCGCGGGTTCGCGGTGACCTGCGGCAGCTCGGTGGCGTGGGCGACGGCCTCGGCGATCCGCAGGGAGGCGCCGTCCTCGAGGTGGACGAGCGTCGTACGGAGCGGGTTGGCGGTCTTCCGGTTCGCCTTCGGGGTCGCGTTCCGGGACGTCAGCTTCGTCGTGCTGGTCTTCACTTGCTGCCTCGCGGTGTCGTGGTGCGCTGGGTGCGCGGGGGGTGTTCTCGCGGCCTGCGTAAAGGAACAGGCTAGGCGCGCCTATCCCCACGCGTCCGCGGGAGAAGTCCTGACTTGCTTGTGAGTTTGCTCACGAGAGCACTGAAAAATGCCGCATAGCGGGCGGCCTTCCGGCTTTCACGAAACGGACATTGCAGGGCTGAACCTGACGTTCCGCTCCTGATCATGGAATCTGGGACACCGGACGACCCTCCTCGCCGACCGGCTAACTTGCCCGCCTATGCCCCTTATAAAGGCCCTGGTCCTCTACGCCCCGTGACGATTTCCGGCACTGAGCGTGATGCCGGTGCGGGCGAGGCGCACCGGCCTTGTTGGAGATCTGGCACTGTGCTGGAATTCCACGGACCGCCAGGGGGCAACCGCGGTCCCCCCACGACTCGACACCGTCCCGCCTTCGACCGGCGGGGCGCCTGGTCCAGAGGTTGCGACGCTAGTGCAGGGACGTTTCAAGAGGGATGGCAGCGCTGCGGCGGAGCCGGAGCCGCGCGGTGCGAACGACCGCGGCACGCCCGCCGAAGGGCCGGCGGGCGACGGTTCCGCAGACCGCCAGCAGGCCACGTCAAAGGCGAAGGCCAAGGCGAACAAGGCCAAGCTGCCCGCTGGGCCCGGCTCACGAATAGCCCTGCGCAACTGGCGCATCAGTACCCGCCTCGTATCCCTGCTGGCCCTGCCGGTCGTCGCCGCGACGACGCTGGGTGGCCTGCGCATCAACGACGCGCTCAACAACGTCGAGCAGCTCGACCACATGAAGCTCCTCACGGAGATGACCGGTCGCGCGACCCTCCTGGCCAACGCGCTCCAGGAGGAGCGCGACAAGTCCGCCGGACCGCTGGCCCGGGGCCTGACCGACGACGACGGGGTCACCGCGTCGCGGGAGAAGACCAACCAGGCGATCAACGCCTTCACCGGGGCCACCCAGGGCGTGAAGCCGACCGACCCGACGATGGTCGGTGTGCAGACCACCCTGGTCGACATCAGCCGGCAGCTGAAGAAGATCCAGGACGTCCGCAAGAACGCCTACCAGAACGAGCCCGAGTACATCGCCCGGACCGTCAACAACTACGACGGTCTGATCAACTCGCTGCTCTCGCTGTCGCAGGACATGGCCCAGGCGACCAGCAACCCCGAAATGATCACCAGCACGCGTGCGCTGGCGACGTTCTCCGCCGCCAAGGAGTACGCGTCGATCCAGCGCGCCGTGATCAGTGCGGCCCTCGCCAACAAGAAGGGCCCGTACCTCTCCGGCAACGACCAGCAGTACGGCCACGAGGCGTACGAGGCCGAGAACGAGGCCATCCGCCGCTTCATCGCCATCCGCGGCGGCGACTCCCAGCAGCTGCTGCAGGCGATCAACGGCGGCAACGCGGACATCACGACCGCCAAGACCTACACCGACCGCGTCCTCAGCAAGCCGGACGGCCTCAAGAGCGAGCCGAGGTCCTACAAGGACTGGTACGACCTGGCGTCGGTCAAGCTCGGCGAGATGTCCAAGATCGAGCAGACCCTGCTCTCCCAGATGGAGCAGAAGGCCCTCGAGCTGCGTGAGGACGCCCAGCAGGACGCGATCCTCAACGGTGTTCTGATCATCCTCGTTCTGGGCATCTCGCTCGTCGGCGCCTTCGTCGTGGCCCGCTCCATGGTGCGCTCGCTGCGCCGTCTGCAGGACACCGCGCAGAGGGTCGCCCAGGACCGCCTCCCCGAGCTCGTCAAGCAGCTGTCCGAGACCGACCCGCAGGACGTCGACACGTCCGTGGAGTCCGTCGGCGTGCACAGCCGCGACGAGATCGGCAAGGTGGCCGCGGCCTTCGACGACGTGCACCGCGAGGCCGTCCGCCTCGCCGCCGAGCAGGCCCTTCTGCGGGGCAACGTCAACGCGATGTTCACCAACCTCTCGCGCCGGAGCCAGGGCCTCATCCAGCGTCAGCTCTCGCTCATCTCCGAGCTCGAGAGCCGCGAGGCCGACCCGGACCAGCTGTCCTCGCTGTTCAAGCTCGACCACCTCGCGACCCGCATGCGCCGTAACGGCGAAAACCTCCTCGTCCTCGCGGGCGAGGAGCCGGGCCGCCGGTGGACCCGCCCCGTCCCGCTCGTCGACGTGCTCCGTGCCGCCGCGTCCGAGGTGGAGCAGTACGAGCGCATCGAGCTGAGCGGCGTGCCGCCGACCGAGGTCGCCGGCCGCGTCGTCAACGACCTCGTGCACCTCCTCGCCGAGCTCCTCGAGAACGCGACCTCGTTCTCCTCGCCGCAGACCAAGGTCAAGGTCACCGGTCACGCGCTGCCCGACGGCCGGGTGCTGGTCGAGATCCACGACACCGGCATCGGCCTCTCCCAGGAGGACCTGGCCGCGATCAACGAGCGGCTCGCCAGCCCGCCGACCGTGGACGTCTCGGTCTCGCGCCGCATGGGTCTGTTCGTGGTCGGCCGCCTGTCCCTGCGACACGGCATCCGCATCCAGCTCCGTCCGTCCGACTCGGGCGGTACGACCGCGCTCGTCATGCTGCCGGTGGACGTCGCCCAGGGCGGCAAGAAGCCGATGCCCGGCGCCGTGCCCCCGGCCGGCGGCACCGGTGCGCCCGGCGCCCCGGGCGGCAACCCCGGCGTCGCGGGCTCCGCGCCGCGCCGTCAGGTGCCCCCGGCCGCCGGCCAGCAGCGCCCCGCGCTGCCCCCGCGCCAGGGTGCGACCGACAGCGGTCTGCCGACGCGTCCCGCCCCGGCTCCCGGCGGCGGTGCCAACCCCGCCGCGGGCAGCCTCTTCGACACCGCGCCGCGCGGCGGTGCGGACCGTGCGCCCGCCCAGGGCCCCGGCGGCCGCCCCGCGCTGCCCACCCGTGGCAACGGCGGCCCCGCCGCCGTGCCGCCCCCGCCCCAGGCGGGCAAGGGCGGCGGCCGCGGCCGGCAGCAGCAGCCCGGCAAGCCCGGTCAGCCCGGTCAGCCCGGCCGTGGCAACGGTGCCGGCGAGCTTCCGGCCCGCCAGGCCCCGAGCTGGGGCAGCGAGCAGCCCGCTGCCGCGCCCCAGGCCCCGAAGGCGCCCGCCGCCCCCGTGGACGACTGGCCCGTGGCCGACAGCGGCTCCGCGCGCTCCGCGCAGGACAGCCCGCGCGGCCACGAGGACGTCGAGAGCACGGGTCAGTTCCCCGCCTCGCGCCCCGCGCTGCCGAGCGCCGGGCCTGGCGACACCGCCGAGTTCCCGGCGATCGGGTCGGCTCCGGAGTCCCGGGGCACCGCGGGCGGGTTCGACCGGCCGCAGCACGGTGACGCGCCGAACAGCACGTCGGGCCAGTTCGCCCGCCCCGTGCAGGGCGACGCGCCGAACAGCACGTCCGGCCAGTTCGCCCGCCCCGCGCAGGGCGACGCCCCGAACAGCACCTCCGGTCAGTTCACCCGCCCCGTGCAGGGCGACACGCCGAACAGCACCTCCGGCCAGTACGACCGCCCCGCCCTCGGCGAGGCACCCGGCAGCACGTCCGGCCAGTACGCCCGCCCGGAGCTCGACGACGACCCGCTGACCAGCACCACCGGTCAGTTCGCCCAGCCGGCTCTCCGTGAGTCCGGGCACAGCTCGCCGCTGTTCGAGGAGCTGGAGTCCAACTGGTTCCGCGGTGCCGCCGGCGAGGGTGAGGCCGCGCCGGAGCAGACCCCTGACGCGCCCTCCGGTCAGAACCTGCCGAAGCGCCGGCCGCGCCAGTCCCTCCAGGACCCGGAGCGCGGTCCGCTGGGCGCGGTCCCCCGGGCCCCGCAGGCCGGCCGGCCGACCCGGCCGTCGCAGGCCCGTCCGGTCCCGCAGACCCGCCAGGCGCCTCAGGCCCAGCAGCCCCAGCAGGCCCCGGCCGACAACTGGCGCCAGTCCCCCAACGACGAGACGTGGCGCCGGGCCGAGCAGGTCCGCGAGCCCTCCGCGGGCGGCAAGACCGCTTCCGGGCTGCCGCGCCGCGTCCCCAAGGCGAACCTCGTCGAGGGCGCCGCGCAGGCGACGCAGCCGATCCAGCAGGTCGGCCCGCAGGTCTCGCGTGCACCCGACGACGTGCGCGGCCGTCTGACCAACCTCCGCCGGGGCATCCAGCAGGGGCGTCAGGCCGGCAACACCTCGACCACGGGCAACCACACCGTTGACCCCACCAATTACCAGCAGGAGCGTTAGTTGAGTCCGATGAGCCAGGCGGCGCAGAACCTGAACTGGTTGATCACCAGTTTCGTGGAGAACACCCCAGGGGTGTCCCACACCGTCGTGGTCTCCGCCGACGGACTCCTTCTGGCGATGTCCGAAGGGTTCCCGAGGGACCGCGCCGACCAGCTGGCGGCCGTGGCCTCCGGCCTGACCTCGCTGACCGCCGGTGCCTCCCGCATCTTCGAAGGCGGTCCGGTCAATCAGACCGTGGTGGAGATGGAACGAGGCTTCCTCTTCATCATGTCCATCTCCGACGGCTCCTCGCTGGCCGTGCTGGCGCACCCCGAGTGCGACATCGGCCTCGTGGGCTACGAGATGGCCCTCCTCGTCGACCGCGCGGGCAACGTCCTCACCCCGGACCTCCGCGCCGAGCTCCAGGGCAGCCTGCTGAACTGACCGATGTTTCCTGCTGATCCCGTCCGACCGTACGGCCGAAAACCCCCCACCGGCCCGCGCTCGACGGCATTATTGCCAGTCCTGCTGTCCCGTCCGGAGGATTCATGACCCCGCCCGCCTCGCCCGGCCCGTACGGTGCCTCTCATCACGCGCCGTACGGGAGTGAAGGCGAAGAGCCGCTGATCCGCCCCTACGCCATGACGGGCGGCCGCACCCGGCCGCGCTACCAGCTCGCCATCGAGGCGCTGGTCAGCTCCACCGCCGACCCGGCCGTGCTCGGGAGCCTGCTCCCCGAGCACCAGCGGATCTGCCACCTGTGCCGCGAGGTCAAGTCGGTCGCCGAGGTCTCGGCACTGCTGAACATGCCGCTCGGTGTGGCGCGCATTCTGGTCGCGGACCTGGCGGAGGCCGGCATGGTGGCGATCCACCAGCCGGGCGGCAGCGGCGAGTCCGGCGGGACGCCGGATGTGACACTGCTCGAAAGGGTGCTCAGTGGACTTCGGAAGCTCTAGCGGAGGCGTCGCCGGCGGCGGCACCGGCCGCTCCACCACCTCCGCGAAGATCGTGGTGGCGGGCGGCTTCGGCGTGGGCAAGACCACGTTCGTCGGCGCGGTCTCGGAAATCAGTCCGCTGCGGACCGAAGCCGTCATGACGTCCGCCTCGGCGGGCATCGACGATCTGAGCCACGTTCAGGACAAGACCACGACCACCGTGGCGATGGATTTCGGCCGTATCACCCTGGATGACGATCTCATCCTGTATCTCTTCGGTACGCCGGGCCAGGACCGCTTCTGGTTCATGTGGGACGACCTGGTCCGCGGCGCCATCGGCGCCGTCGTCCTCGTGGACACCCGCCGTCTCGCCGACTGCTTCCCCGCCGTCGACTACTTCGAGAACAGCGGCCTGCCCTTCGTCATCGCCCTCAACGGCTTCGACGGACACCAGCCCTATGCCCCCGAAGAGGTCCGCGAAGCGCTGCAGATCGGGCCGGACACGCCGATCATCACGACCGACGCCCGCCACCGCGGCGAGGCGAAGAGCGCGCTGATCACCCTGGTCGAGCACGCCCTGATGGCCCGGCTGAAGTAACTCTTCGTCAGCTCTTCGTCAGCTTTTCGTCGGTTCTCCGCCGGTTCTCCACCGGCCCTTTGTCTGCTCTTCGCCGACAACTTCCGCATCGCCCAGATCGTCGCGTGAAACGTTACGGAGGGGCTGTGGCATTGGACACGACCCGACGCAGAGTTCATAACGTTTCGACAGAGAATCGACCGGACGCGGCAACCCACCGCGTTCGGTCGACTTCACTCTGCGCACATTTCGCCCGCCATTTGGCGCCGCTCGCTCTTAATGCCCGTTTTATGTCGGGCAAATCGAGTGGCCTGGCGGGAGCCCCCGCTGTTTGGAATGCGCACCCCCGACGTGCTGGAATTCCAGGAACTGAGCAGTAACGGCTCAGCCGAAAAACGGCACACAACCCGGGTGCCGACGCCGAGAGGTTGTTGGTCGAGTGACGCGCAGAAAGACGGGCGCCGCACAGCAGACGCAGGACGAGCGGGGCAACTTCACCCCGCCGTCGCGCGGAGCGGTGCCGCCTTCGCCTTCCCCTGCTTCGAGCGTGCCCGAAACCCCGGCTCCCTCCGGGGGCTCGGGCGGCCGGTTCTCCCCCCGCAACTGGCGGGTGCCCGTCAAGCTGAACGCGATCCTCATGATCCCCGTGATCGTGGCCGTCGTGGTCGGTGGCCTGCACGTGAAGGAGCAGGTCGACACCTGGGAGCAGGCCAAGGACGCCGCGAACACCGCGCGAGTGGTGCGCGCCGCGGCCACCTACGCCCACGCGGTGATCGACGAGCGCGACCTGACGGCCCAGCCGCTCCTGCAGAACAACCCCGACGACCCGGTCATCAAGAAGACCCGGGACGCCACGGACGCCGCCCGCGCGGAGTTCGACAAGACCGTCAAGGACATGCCGGACACCGCCGGCCTGCGCCGCCGCATGAAGCTCTTCCGCGAGGCGGAGGGCACGCTGCCCAAGCTGCGCAAGGCCGCCTACACGCCCGCGATGACCGGGGTGCAGACCGAGGACGGCTACGGCGCCATCCAGCGTCCGCTCATGGCCTTCGCCAACGAGCTGGGCTCGGGCCTGGGCAACGACAACGTCGTCTCCTACGGCCGCATGGTCTACGCCGTCTCCCTGGCGAAGGCCGCCGAGTCGCTCGAGCGCTCGATCGGTACCCACCTGCTCGTCAAGCCGGCCAAGGACCCCAAGGAGCAGCAGCTCCAGCGGACGTCCTTCTCCTCCTACTACTTCCTCGAGTACATCGCCCGCGCCGAGTACGACGCGAGCGGCACCGAGGACGACATCAGCCGGCTCAACGACGCCATCGCCACCAAGGCGAAGTCGTCGGAGCAGGAGAAGATCGCCAACGCCATCATGGCGGGCAAGACCAAGGAACAGCTGGAGACCGCGGGCATCACCGCGGCCGGCTGGCAGGACGCCGCCACGGCCA
Organism: Streptomyces roseifaciens; assembly: GCF_001445655.1. NCBI lineage: Bacteria > Bacillati > Actinomycetota > Actinomycetes > Kitasatosporales > Streptomycetaceae > Streptomyces > Streptomyces roseifaciens. Next base: position 3,023,982 of record NZ_LNBE01000004.1, on the reverse strand, counting down.
AGTTCGACGCCTACCGCTCGGTCGAGGTCCACCTCACCGACAAGGCGGTGGACGAGGCCGAGAAGATCTCCTCCGACGCCCAGCGCGACGCGATCCTCAACGGCTCGGTCATGGTCGTGGCCCTGCTGCTCGCGTTCTTCGTGGCCGGCATGATGGCCCGTTCCATGAGCCGCAGCATGCGCCGCCTGCGGCGCGCCGCCTTCGACGTGGCCGAGCAGCGCCTGCCCGCGCTGGTCGACCAGCTGTCGCGGACCGACCCGGGCCGGGTCGACACCCGGGTCCAGCCGATCCCGATCACCACCCGGGACGAGATCGGCGAGGTCGCCCGCGCCTTCGACCAGGTCCACCGCGAGGCCGTCCGGCTCGCCGCCGAGCAGGCCCTGCTCCGTGGCAACGTCAACGCGATCTTCACCAACCTCTCGCGCCGCAACCAGAGCCTCATCGAGGGTCAGCTGACCCTGATCACCGAGCTCGAGGAGCACGAGGCGGACCCGGACCAGCTGGAGAACCTCTTCCGCCTGGACCACCTGGCCACCCGTATGCGCCGCAACGGCGAGAACCTCCTGGTCCTCGCCGGCGAGGAGCCCGGCCGCCGCTGGGACCAGCCGGTCCCGCTGGTGGACGTGCTGCGCGCCGCCTCCTCCGAGGTGGAGGCCTACGAGCGCATCGAGCTCTCGGGCGTCCCGGACGCCGAGATCCACGGCCTCGCCGTGACCGACCTCGTGCACCTCCTCGCCGAGCTGCTGGAGAACGCCACCACGTTCTCCTCCCCGCACACCAAGGTCCGGGTCACCGCGACGCGGCTGCCCGACGGCCGCGTGATGGTCGAGATCCACGACAAGGGCATCGGCCTGACCGCCGAGGACTTCGCGGACATCAACCACAAGCTGGCCAACCCGCCGACCGTGGACGCCACGATCTCCCAGCGCATGGGCCTGTTCGTGGTCGGCCGTCTGGCGACGCGCCACGGCATCCGCGTCCAGCTGCGCCCCTCGGGCGAGCAGGCCGGCACGACCTCGCTGGTCATGCTGCCGGACCGGATCACGCACGGTGGCGGTGGCGAGGACGAGCTGTCCGGCGACGACTTCACGGTCTCCCAGATGGTCCCGGGTCAGCAGCAGGCCGGCCCCGGCGGCCAGGCCGGTGCCGTTGCCGGCGCCGGTGCCGCTGCCGGAGCCATGGGCCGCATGCGGACCGCGGCGGAGCTGGGCTTCGACGACTCCCGCTACGAGCAGCCGCAGCAGGGTGCTCCGGGCGCCACGCTGGACCCGGTGAACCGCTCCCGCCTCCGTGAGGAGCGGCGTGCCGCGCTGGAGGCTGCCGCCGACAGCCGCCCGCTGTTCCGCGACGAGGTGCCGCAGCAGCACGAGCAGCAGCAGCCGGCGTACGACCAGCAGCAGTACGACCAGCAGGGCCCGCACCGGACCGAGGAGTTCCCGGCGCTGCCCGAGCAGCCGTACGAGCAGTCCTACGAGCAGCAGCAGCCGCAGCACGGCTACCCGGACTCCGGCTACGCCGAGCAGGGCTATGCCGACCAGGGCTACTCCGAGCAGGGCTACACGGAGGCCGGTTACCCGCAGCAGCAGGCGTACGCCGAGCCCGAGGTCCCGACCCGCAACGACGTGTGGCAGCAGCCCGGTGCGTACCAGGACGGCGGCCCGCAGGGTTACGGAGCGGATTCGGAATCACTGCCGCCCGCTGACACGGCGCAGCCCGAGCGCGTAGAGTTCGACCGTCCGGGCCCCTCTACGAGCGGCTCCCACTCGCTGACCGGGTCCGGTCTGCCGCGACGCGCGACGCAGTGGCAGCAGTCCGAGTCTGTCGAAGAGGCCGTGGGGGCCGGCGAACCGGAGCAGCCCCAGCAGGACCTACAGCAGCCTCACGAGGGTGAAAGCCCCGACTGGCGGTCGGAGAACGACGAGCGCTGGCACCGTGCCGAGCAGCTCCGGGACCCGAAGGCCGGCGGAGTGACCCCCTCCGGACTGCCCCGCCGAGTGCCCAAGGCCAATCTGATCGAGGGCAAGGCGGCGCAGACGCCGCAGGGCGGTTCCCAGATTTCCCGTGCCCCGGAGGACATCCGTGGCAGGTTGAGCAACCTGCGCCGCGGTGTCCAGCAGGGGCGCACCGTGGGGACCGACAGCGGTTCGGCCACCACACATGAGCAGCATGAGCAACACGACCAGGGCTTCGGCCCCGGCGGCACCTACGATCAGGAGCGTTAGTGTGAGCCCGATGAGCCAGGCGGCGCAGAACCTGAACTGGTTGATCACCAGTTTCGTGGAGAACACCCCAGGGGTGTCCCACACCGTCGTGGTCTCCGCCGACGGACTCCTTCTGGCGATGTCCGAAGGGTTCCCGAGGGACCGCGCCGACCAGCTGGCGGCCGTGGCCTCCGGCCTGACCTCGCTGACCGCCGGTGCCTCCCGCATCTTCGAAGGCGGTCCGGTCAATCAGACCGTGGTGGAGATGGAACGAGGCTTCCTCTTCATCATGTCCATCTCCGACGGCTCCTCGCTGGCCGTGCTGGCGCACCCCGAGTGCGACATCGGCCTCGTGGGCTACGAGATGGCCCTCCTCGTCGACCGCGCGGGCAACGTCCTCACCCCGGACCTCCGCGCCGAACTGCAGGGGAGCCTTCTCAACTAGCAAAGAGGCAGTGCGTTTCGCGCCACCGCGCCATAGGGTGCGGTGGCGCGACCAGCAGCAGACAGGCACGTTGAGGAGGAGACGTGGCAACGCCCCCCGGCGGTTACCCGTACGGCAATGATCAGCAGGCTCAGCCTCCGCTGAACCGCTTCAATTTCCCCTCCGCACCAAGCCAGCGTGCGCAGGGGGAGCCGGCACGGCCCCCGCAAGTACCTCAGACGCCGCAGCACCGCAGGGCGTCCTCGTCCCCTTCCGGTGGCAAGCGGAGCAATCCGCTGGTCCGCCCCTACGCAATGACCGGCGGCCGGACCCGGCCGCGCTACCAGCTCGCCATCGAGGCGCTGGTGCACACCACGGCCCAGCCGGCCCAGCTCCAAGGGCAGTTGCCGGAACACCAGCGCATCTGCCACCTGTGCCGCGAGATCAAGTCGGTCGCCGAGATCTCGGCACTTCTCACCATTCCCCTCGGCGTCGCCCGAATCCTCGTCGCCGACTTGGCGGAGGCCGGGCTCGTCGCCATCCATCAGCCCGGCGGCGACGAGTCCGCCGGCGGCCAGCCTGACGTGACACTGCTCGAAAGGGTGCTCAGTGGACTTCGGAACCTCTAGCGGCGAGGCAGCCCGCTCCACCACCTCCGCGAAGATCGTGGTGGCGGGCGGTTTCGGCGTGGGCAAGACCACGTTCGTCGGCGCGGTCTCGGAGATCAACCCGCTGCGGACCGAAGCCGTCATGACGTCCGCCTCGGCGGGCATCGACGACCTCACCCACGCGCCGGACAAGACCACGACGACCGTGGCCATGGACTTCGGCCGCATCACCCTGGACCAGGACCTGATCCTGTACCTGTTCGGTACCCCCGGCCAGGACCGCTTCTGGTTCATGTGGGACGACCTGGTCCGCGGCGCCATCGGCGCCGTCGTCCTCGTGGACACCCGCCGTCTCGCCGACTGCTTCCCCGCGGTCGACTACTTCGAGAACAGCGGCCTGCCCTTCGTCATCGCCCTCAACGGCTTCGACGGGCACCAGCCCTACACGCCGGACGAGGTCCGCGAGGCGCTGCAGATCGGCCCCGACGCGCCGATCATCACCACGGACGCCCGCCACCGCAACGAGGCCAAGAGCGCCCTGATCACCCTGGTCGAGCACGCCCTGATGGCGCGCCTTCGGTGAGGCGTCGGTCGCACCGACGCGAAAAGGTCCCCGCGCCACGCTCCTCACGGAGTGTGTGCGGGGGCCTTCTGCGTTGCCGGCGCCTGCCCGGTGCGGCCATACCGAGAGGGCCCGGGGCAATGCCCCGGGCCCTCTCGGTGTTCTGGTCTCAGCCCTGCCAGCTGTGCGGCGCGCGGAAGCCCGGCGTGCGCTCCAGGCGGCGCCAGACGGCCGTGGAACGGCGCGGGCGGGGCGGCGCCGCGTGGTTCGTGGTGGCGGCGGCGCGGGCGAGGAGGACGGCGGTGACGGCCGCGAGCTCCTCGGCGTCCGCCGTGCCCTTCTCCACGCGTACCAGCGTGTCGTTCATGCTTTTCTCCCTTACTGGGGCGGATTGCCGTGCTTGCGGGAGGGCAGGTCGGCGTGCTTCGTGGCCAGCATGGCCAGCGAGCGGATCAGCACCTGCCGGGTCTCGACGGGGTCGATCACGTCGTCGATCAGTCCGCGCTCGGCGGCGTAGTACGGGTGCATCAGCTCGGCCTTGTACTCCTTGACCATGCGCGCCCGCATCGCCTCGGGGTCGTCCGCCTCGGCGATCTGCTTGCGGAAGATCACGTTGGCGGCGCCCTCCGCGCCCATCACCGCGATCTCGTTGGTCGGCCAGGCGTAGGTCAGGTCCGCGCCGATGGACTGCGAGTCCATGACGATGTACGCGCCGCCGTAGGCCTTGCGCAGGATGACCGAGATGCGCGGCACCGTGGCGTTGCAGTAGGCGTACAGCAGCTTGGCGCCGTGGCGGATGATTCCACCGTGCTCCTGGTCGACGCCGGGGAGGAAGCCGGGGACGTCCAGAAGAGTGATGATCGGAATATTGAAGGCGTCGCACATCTGGATGAAGCGCGCGGCCTTCTCGCTGGCCTCGATGTCGAGGACGCCGGCCAGCGACTGCGGCTGGTTGGCGACGATGCCGACGACCTGGCCGTCGAGCCGGGCCAGGGAGCAGATGATGTTGGTGGCCCAGCGCTCGTGGATCTCCAGGTACTCGCCCTCGTCGACGATCTCCTCGATGACCTTGCGCATGTCGTACGGGCGGTTGCCGTCGGCGGGCACCAGGTCCAGCAGGGCCTCGCCCAGCCGGTCGGCGGGGTCCTCGCTCGCCACGCGCGGCGGGTTCTCCCGGTTGTTCTGCGGCAGCAGCGACAGGAGGTAGCGGACCTCCTCCAGGCAGGTCTCCTCGTCGTCGTACGCGAAGTGCGCAACGCCCGAGGTCTCGGCGTGCACGTCCGCACCGCCGAGGCCGTTCTGGGTGATCTCCTCGCCGGTGACGGCGCGGACGACGTCGGGGCCGGTGATGAACATCTGCGAGGTCTCGCGGACCATGAACACGAAGTCGGTCAGGGCCGGCGAGTAGGCCGCGCCGCCCGCGCAGGGGCCGAGCATCACGGAGATCTGCGGGATGACGCCGGAGGCCTTGGTGTTGCGCTGGAAGATGCCGCCGTAGCCGGCCAGGGCGGAGACGCCCTCCTGGATACGGGCACCGGCACCGTCGTTCAGCGACACCAGGGGCGCGCCGGCGGCGATGGCCATGTCCATGATCTTGTGGATCTTGGTGGCGTGGGCCTCGCCCAGCGCGCCGCCGAAGATCCGGAAGTCGTGCGCGTAGACGAACACGGTGCGGCCGTGCACCGTGCCCCAGCCGGTGATCACACCGTCGGTGTAGGGCTTCTTGCTCTCCAGTCCGAACCCCGAGGCGCGGTGCCGGCGCAGCGGCTCCACCTCCGAGAAGGACCCTTCGTCCAGCAGGAGGTCGATACGCTCCCGGGCCGTCAGCTTCCCCTTGGCCTTCTGGGCCTGGGTCGCCCGCTCGCTCGGACCACGCCGAACCTGCTCGCGAATGGCGTGCAGCTCGGCGACGCGCCCACGGACGTCACTCGCCTCTACGGGCGCACCTTCGAGATTGCTCATGCATAGACGGTACGTGGCGAGGACGCCCGGGACTCATGTCGTTTCCATACAACGTCATGTGCCTTTTGGTGGGCAGGCGGCACAGAGCCGCGCAGCCGCCGGGAGTAGGGGTCCCCCCTATAGGGGGGTCAGGCTGTGGGGGTTCCACAAAACTCTTGCCTCCGGCCCGTAGGCTGGCGAACTTGACGGGCGCGGGGCCCCGGAGGGCGTCACACCGGGTCATTGCAGGGTCACGGTGCAGCGGTGGGGGGCGCAGGCGGTGCCGGGGGTGACGCGCAGCCGGAGGCTGTCGCCTGTCGACAGGACGCGCACCGTGGCGTCGTGCGCCGTCACCCGGCGCACGGGGCGGTCCCAGGTGATCTCGAAGGGCGTTCCGGTCCGGACCGGTTCGGCCATATGGAGGGTAGCGGTCCGGCCGCGGTCGCGGACGAGTACGGCGGCGGGGGCCGTGACGGCGAGGGAGCCGGCGGCGCCGGGGGCCCAGAAGGCGGCGGCGGTGAGGCCGAGGGCGGGCAGGTGCGCGGCCTGGCAGGCGGCGGTGTTGGCGAGGAGGGCGAGCCAGGCGTCGTCCTCGGCGCGGGCGGCCACGGCGCGGGGCCCCGCGCCGGGCATGAGGAGGTAGGCGTACGCGGCGCCGGCGGGATCGGTGCCGTGGGGGCGCCAGAGGGTGAGGTAGCGCCGGGTGACGGGGTCGGGGGCGCCGCCGGCGTTGATGTCGCGCCAGGCGCCGGTGCGGGCCTCGCGCAGGGCGTGGAGCGGGGCGCCGCCGGGGAGGACGTAGCCGCCGTGGCCTTCGAGGTGGACCCAGCGGGCGGCTTCGTAGCGGGCGCTCCAGCCGTCGGTGACGGGCTGGGGCACGCCGTCGACGAGGAGGGCGGGGGCCCCGTGCGCGCCGAGGTTGCGGTGCTCGACGGTCGTGCCGACCGGGGTGCCGTCGCGCGCGGTGATGCCCGCGCCGAGGCAGACGACGGCGTCCGCGGCGAAGATCCAGGTCTTGCGGGCCTCCAGGGTGGAGGAGAGCCCCTTGAGGTGCTGGCCGGCGACGGCGAACTCGCCGTCCGTCACTCCCCCGACCCAGCGCACGTCGGGCCGGGGCTCGCCCCATGCGCCGCCCTCGTTGTCGGCGAGCGGCTTGGCGGAGGCGGTGGTGCCGGGCATCCGGTAGGGGTCGGCGGTGGGCCAGAAGGCATCCGTGTACGGGGCGCCGTCGCCCGCGCGCCACCAGTAGAGCATTCCGGCGCCGGTGTGCCAGCCGCGCGGGTGCTCGCCGTTGCCGTTCTCGTAGTGGGCGATGCGGTCGGAGGCCATGGCGAGGTTGGCCGTCCAGCCGGGGCGGCGGTGCACGGCCCGGTCCATGGCGGGGAAGAGGCGGTGCCCCACGGGCGCGGGCGCGGGGGGCACGGGGGCGGCGCAGGCGGCGGCGAGGCGGGCGAGGTCGGCGACGCCGAGGGCGGGGTCGGTGAGCAGCGGGAGGGTGGTGTCGCGGGCGGCCCAGCCCTTGATCATCGCGTGCCAGCGGGTGCGTTCGGCCGGGCTCGCGCTGCCGGCGAGGAGGGCGACGGCGGCGATGAGGGCGTGGCCGCGCTGGTGGTCGCTCTGCTGCTGCCGGCCGGGCTCGGCGCCCTGCAGGCCGCGGCTGACGGCGCGGCCGGAGACGCTGTCCATGACGAGCCCGTCGTGGACGAGGGGGGCGTACGCCTTCTCGACGCTGTCGTGGACCGTCCGCCGGGCCGGGTCGGTGATCTCCCAGGGGGAGCCGCGGAGCAGGGCGAGGAGCCGGCCGAGTCCGTCGAGCAGCACCTGGCCGTAGGTGCCGGAGTAGGCGACGCGGCTGTGCTGGACGAAGGAGCCGTCGGCGTAGAGGCCGTCGCCGCGGGTCACGTAGGGGAAGACCGGAGAGAGGGCGTCGCGGGCGAGGGCGGTCTTGGCGGCGGAGGCGCCGAGGATGCCGCGGAGGGCGACGACGCGGCACAGGTCGACGCGATTGGCGCCGGTGCTGGTGCCGGTGTAGTCGCCGAGCATCGCGTCGGGGACGAAGTGGTCGACGGCAGCGAGGAAGGCGGTACGCCGTGCGGCGCCGGCCTGGTCGTACAGGAGGGTGAGGCTGTCGAGGAGGAGCCTGGGGCTGCCGATCTGCCACTCCCACCAGTTGCCGTAGCGGGTGGTGGCGGGGTGGTAGACGCGGGCGTGGACGTGGTCGAGCCCGGCGAGGGTGTCGGCGGCCAGGGCCGGGTCGCCGGTCAGCCCCGTGCCGGGCTGGGCGTGGGCCTGGGCCATGGTGTGCAGGCGGGCGTAGCTGCGGGTGATGCCGGAGGGCGGGTCGAAGGGGGCGTCGGGCCAGAGCGAGCCGGGGCCCGGGGCGAGTCCGGCGCGGTAGGTGCGGGCGAGTTCTCCGGTGCGGCGCAGGGCGGAGGCGTAGGGCTCTGCGGCGGGGTCGAAGCCGGTGCCGAGCATGAGGCCGCGCCAGCGGGCGCGGAGGGCGGCGAAGGCGGCCTCGTCGTCGGCGCGGGCTCCGGCGGTGGCGGCGCCGGTGATGCCGAGGGTGCCGGCGACGGAGGCGGCGAGGAATCCTCTGCGGGTCCAGGCGGACGGGAGGGGTGCGGCGGAACCGGACAGCACGGCGGGTCCTCCCCGGGGCGCGTGGTGCGGGACGGTGCGGACGGTGCCGGAGGCACACCGTGGCACGGGGCGGGGGGCGTGGCAATGCCCTCGGGGCGGCGTCGGCCGGAATTCACCCTCACATAGATGTTGAATATTCAACCAGAGCGCGCTACGGTGCTTTCACGGTCAAGTTGAACATTCAACGAATCTGGCCGGCCCGAACTCAGCCAAGGAGCACACCATGGGCCTCTTCAGCCGCAAGCAGAGCGCAACCCCCGCCGTCCCCGCCCCGCGCGCCGTCGACCCCGCGCTGGCCGCCCTGACCGGCGACTACACCATCGACCCCGCCCACAGCAGCATCGGCTTCACCGTCCGCCACGCCATGGTCACCAACGTCAAGGGCGCCTTCACCGAGCACGAGGGCACCCTCGGCCTCGACGGCACCGACCCGTCCCGTTCCACGGCCGCCATCGACGTGCGGATCGCGAGCGTCGACACCGGCATGAAGGACCGCGACGCCCACCTGCGCGGCGACGACTTCTTCGACGCCGAGCGCTTCCCGCTGATGAGCTTCCGCTCCACCGCCGCCGAGCAGCTCGGCGGGGACCGCTACCGCATCACCGGCGACCTCACCATCAAGGACGTCACCCGCCCGCTCTCCATCGACCTGGAGTTCAACGGCTCGGCCACCGACGTCTACGGCAACGAGCGCGTCGGCTTCGAGGGCGGCGCCGAGATCCTGCGCTCCGACTGGGGCCTGACCTGGAACGCCGCCCTGGAGACCGGCGGGGTGATGGTCAGCGACAAGGTGAAGCTGACCTTCGACATCTCCGCGGTCAAGGCCGCCCCGCAGGCCTGACCCCGTGCGGTGTCACCGGCCGAGGCGCAGCAGACGGTCGACGACCTCGGCGCCTCGGTCCGCACCCGCGCTCAGCGCGATGTGGTTGTCGGGCCGTACGAGCACGAGCCCGTCCCCTTCCACCCCGTACGCACGGCGGGCGTGTCCGTCGGGGTCGTCCCCGTCCTCGATGAGGTGCGTGCGCAGCAGGCCCGCACACTTCTCCCCCGCCTCCGTGAGGGCCGCCGCGCTCCCCCGGCCGAAGCCGAGCAGCGTGAAGTGCGGCCCGGCGAAGACGTCGAAGAGCCGGCCGTTCCGGCAGGGCGCGTCGGGCGCCCGCCCGCCGGCCTTCGCGCCGCCCCATGCCAGCGAGCTCCAGCCGTAGCCGACGCCCAGTGTGGTGACGTCGTCCGTGAGGACCGCCTCCGTGCCGATGCCGGCCTCCTTCACGCCCTCGGTCACCGCGCGCAGCCGCTCGTTCGTGAGGTCGAGCGTCCAGGCGGCGACGGGCAGCCGCTCCTCCTCGTACGTGTCCAGCAGGCCCGGCGCGGCGCGGCCGAGCACCACGTGCGCGAGCTTCCAGCCGAGGTTGAAGGCGTCCTGGATGCCGGTGTTCATGCCCAGGCCGCCCGCGATGGAGTGGACGTGGGCCGCGTCCCCGGCGAGGAAGACCCGGCCGACGCGGAAGCGGTCGGCCATCCGCACGTTGATGCGGTAGCTGGAGAGCCAGGTGGGGTCGGACAGCCGGATGCCGGTGTCCCGGGAGCAGCGGTCGACGAGCCGCTGGAACGACTCCAGCGTCGGTTTGGCCGGCCGGCCGTCGGCGCCGCGTTCGGGGCTGCCCTGCAGCTGCCAGTGGGCGCTGCCGCGGAAGGGGCAGAGCAGGACCGCCGCGTCCTCGTCGAACCACTGGTGCCAGTAGGCGGGGTCGAGACCGTCGACGCGGACGTCGCCGACCACCATGCACTCCTCGGCGTCGGTCGCCCCCTCGAAGCCCACGCCCAGGGCCTTGCGCACCGGACTGTGGCCGCCGTCGCAGCCGACCAGGTAGGCGGCCTCGATGCGCCGCCCGTCGGCGAGCGTCGCGACGACGCCGTCCGTGCTCTGGGCGAATCCGGTCAGCTCGCACCCGAGTTCGGGCGCCACGCCGTACTCCGCCAGCTTGTCGCGCAGGACCTCCTCGGTGCGCCACTGGGGCACGATCAGCCCGCTGGCGTACGGGGTGTCGGGCGTGGGCGTGCGGTCCCCGAAGGTGACGGTGTCGGCGACCGCGACGCCGTCGCGGTACTTGCGCAGGGTGATGTGCTCGATGCCCGAGGCGGTGGCCCCGGAGCCCGCGCCGAGGTCGTCGAAGAGCTCGCGGCTGCGCTGGTTGAGGCCCTTGCCGCGCGAGGCGCGGTGGAACTCCCGGGACTTGTCGATGACCCGTACGGTCGCTCCGGCGCGGGCGAGGGTGCAGGCGAGGGTGAGTCCGGTGGGCCCGGCGCCCACGATCAGGACGTCGGTTGCGTCGGGGGCGTCAGTGGCGGTCGTCGCGTCGGCGGCGGCGGTGGTCGTCGTCATGCCCTCATGAAAGACCGCCCGGACAGAAAATGCAACCGAGTAACAAAAGATTCCGAGTAACGCTCGTTCTGCTAGGGTGGGCCCGTGAACGAGGAGACGGGGCTGCGGGAGCGCAAGAAGCAGCGCACGCGGCAGACGCTGTCCGAGACCGCCATCGCGCTCTTCCTGGAGCGCGGCTTCGACCAGGTGTCGGTGGCCGAGGTGGCGGCGGCCGCGGAGGTGTCGAAGCCGACGCTGTTCCGCTACTTCCCCGCCAAGGAGGACCTGGCCCTCCACCGCATCGCCGACCACCAGGGGGAGGCGGCGCGCGTCGTGCGCGACCGCGGTTCCGGGACGGCGCCGCTGGCCGCCCTGCGCGCCCACTTCCACGCGCGGCTCGACGCCCACGACCCCGTCACGGGCCTGTGCGACGTCCCCGCCGTGCTGGCCTTCCGCGACATGCTCTACTCGACGCCCAGCCTGCAGGCCCGCCTCACGCGCTACGCCGCCGAGGACGAACGGGCACTGGCCGAAGCCCTGGCGGAGGCCGGTGCGGACGAGGTGACGGCGGGGCTCGCGGCGGCGCAGATCATCGCCGTCCACCACGTCCTGGCCCGGGACAACTGGCGGCGCCTGGCGTCCGGCCGCAGCGCCGTCGCCGTGCTGGGCGCGGCCCACGCCGACGCCGAGCGGGCGTACGACCTGCTCGGCGCCGGGCTGGCTCCTCAGGGGCTGTGACGTCCGTGCCGCCTGCGCCGGCTGCGGCGCGCCCCCGGCTGCGCTCCGGGGCGCGCGGCCCGGCTCACTCCAGCGGCTCGACGCCCGCCCGCAGCAGCCCGTACGCGTAGGCGTCGTCGAGCGCCTGCCACGAGGCGGCGATGACGTTCTCGGCGACGCCGACCGTCGACCACTCGCCGCGCTCGTCGCTCGTGGAGACCAGGACGCGGGTGATCGACCCCGTGCCGCGGCCGCCCTCCAGGATGCGCACCTTGTAGTCGGTCAGCTTGAGCGCGGCCAGCTGCGGATAGATGCGCTCCAGGGCGACGCGCAGCGCCCGGTCCAGGGCGTCGACCGGGCCGTTGCCCTCGGCCGTGGCGACGATGCGCTCGCCCTTGGCCCACAGCTTCACGGTGGCCTCGTTGGCGTGGATGCCGTCCGGCCGGTCCTCGGCGATGGCCCGCCAGGACTCCACGCGGTAGTAGCGCCGGGCGCGCCCCTCGGCCTCCTCGCGCAGCAGCAGCTCGAACGAGGCGTCGGCCGCCTCGTAGGTGTAGCCCGCCAGTTCGCGCTCCTTGACCCGCTCCACGACGCGGCCGATGAGCTCCCGGTCGCCGCCGAGGTCGACCCCGAGCTCCTTGCCCTTGAGCTCGATGGAGGCGCGGCCGGCCATGTCGGAGACCAGCATGCGCATGGTGTTGCCGACCCGCTCGGGGTCGATGTGCTGGTACAGGTCCGGGTCGACCTTGATCGCGGAGGCGTGCAGGCCGGCCTTGTGCGCGAACGCCGAGACGCCCACGTAGGGCTGGTGCGTGGACGGCGTGAGGTTGACGACCTCGGCGATGGCGTGCGAGATGCGCGTCATCTCGGCCAGCGCCCCCGCGGGCAGCACCCGGCGGCCGTACTTGAGCTCCAGGGCGGCGACGACGGGGAAGAGGTTGGCGTTGCCGACGCGCTCGCCGTAGCCGTTGGCGGTGCACTGCACGTGCGTGGCGCCGGCGTCCACGGCGGCGAGCGTGTTGGCGACCGCGCAGCCGGTGTCGTCCTGCGCGTGGATGCCGAGGCGCGCGCCGGTCGCCTCGATGACCTCCCGCACGGTCGCACCGACCTGGGCGGGGAGCATGCCGCCGTTGGTGTCGCACAGCACCACTACGTCGGCGCCCGCCTCGTGCGCGGTGCGGACGACCTGGAGGGCGTACTCCGGGTTGGCCCGGTGGCCGTCGAAGAAGTGCTCGCAGTCGACGAAGACGCGGCGGCCGTGCCCGCGCAGGTACGAGACGGTGTCCCGCACCATGGCGAGGTTCTCGTCGAGGGTGGTGCGCAGGGCGAGTTCGACGTGGCGGTCGTGGGACTTGGCGACGAGGGTGACCACCGGGGCGCCGGAGTCGAGCAGCGCGGCGACCTGCCGGTCGTCCTCGGCCCGCACTCCGGCCTTGCGCGTGGCGCCGAAGGCGACGAGCTGCGCGTGGCGGAAGCCGATCTCCTCCCGGGCGCGCTGGAAGAACTCGGTGTCCCGGGGGTTGGCGCCCGGCCAGCCGCCCTCGATGAAGCCGACGCCGAAGTCGTCCAGGTGCCGGGCGATGGTCAGCTTGTCCGCGACGGTGAGGTTGATTCCCTCGCGCTGCGCACCGTCGCGCAGGGTGGTGTCGAAGACGTGAAAGCGATCGTCGGGGCCGTCGGTTGCGTCCGTCATGCTGCTCTGACTCCTGTGAGGATGTCGGTCTACCGGAATTACCCGTTCCACCGTCCCCATGCTCACCCTCGCCCTGCGTCCTCCGGCGTGGGGTGGTCCGGAAAACGCAAAAACCTCTCGCGGGTGCGAGAGGTCTGCGCGCGGGTCTGGGACGACGGTGTCCGCTCCGTACGGGGTGGTACGGGGCGGTCACTGCGGACCGGCGCGCCTGCTGCCAATAATCATGGCGAACGGGAGCATAGGTGCATCCTGACACACGCCGGGCCCGCGGTGCGGGCGGGTCTCAGGATGCGGGCACCTTGCCCGCGTCCTTGCCCGCGCCCGCCTCCGGAAGGGCCCCGGGCGCGCGCCCCACCCGCTTGAGGTCGATGTCGCGCGTCTCCCGCATCGTCAGGTAGACGACCAGCGACACCGCGGCGCAGCCCGCCACGTACCAGTAGAAGCCCGACTCGATGCCGCCCTTCTTGAACCACAGGGCCACGTACTCGGCCGTGCCGCCGAAGAGCGCGTTGGCGATCGCGTACGGCAGGGCCACGCCCAGCGACCGGATGCCCGTCGGGAACAGCTCGGCCTTCACGCAGGCGTTGATCGAGGTGTAGCCGGTGACGACGACCAGGGCGAGCAGGGACAGGCCGAGGGCCGGCCAGAACGAGCCGGCGTGCTTGAGCAGCGTCATGATCGGCACGGTGAGGAAGGTCGAGCCCACCGCGAAGGTGATCAGCAGGGGGCGGCGGCCGATGCGGTCGGAGAGGGCGCCCGCGAGCGGCTGCAGACAGGCGAAGACGATCAGCGCGCAGAAGCTGACCAGGGTCGCGGTCTGCTTGGGCAGGCCCGCGCTGTTGGAGAGGTACTTCGTCAGGTAGGTGGTGTACGTGTAGTACGCGACGGTGCCGCCCATGGTGAGGGCGATGACGAGGAAGGCCTCGCGCTTGTGCCGCATGAGGGCGCGGATGGTGCCGCGCTCCGCCGCCTGCGCGGCGCTCTCCTCCGTGCTCTCCGCCGTGGCCTCCGTGTACGCCTCCGTCTCCAGCATGTTGCGCCGGAGGTAGAAGATGACGGCCGCCCCGAGCGCGCCCACGATGAAGGGGATGCGCCAGCCCCAGCTGTGCAGCTCGTCGCTGGAGAGCGTGTGCTGCAGGACGATCTGCAGCCCCAGGCCGAGGATCTGCCCCGCCGTCATGGAGACGTACTGGAAGCTGGAGGCGAAGCCGCGGCGGCCCGGCGCGGAGGCCTCCGTCAGGTACGTGGCGCTGGCCGCGTACTCCCCTCCCACCGACAGGCCCTGCAGCAGCCGGGCCACGAGGAGGACGGCGACGCCGCCGTAGCCCGCGACCGCGTAGGTCGGGGCGATCGCGATGAGCACGGCGGAGGCGGACATCAGGGTGACGGTCATGGTGAGCGCCGCCTTGCGGCCCTTGCGGTCGCCCACCCGGCCGAGCAGCCAGCCGCCCACGGGGCGCATGAAGAAGCCGACGGCGAAGATGCCGGCGGTGTTCATCAGCTTCGCGGTGTCGTTGCCCGCGGGGAAGAAGGCGCCCGCGAAGTACGTCGCGAACGACGCGTAGACGAACCAGTCGAACCACTCGACCATGTTGCCGGCCGAACCGACCCAGATCTTCTTCCAGTGCTGTCCCATGGTCGATCACGGTGGCGGAACGCACGGGGCCGGACAAGGGTACGAGCGGCAACGATCATGCGTACTTGCGTGCGTTGCGTTCACGGCGCGGCCCGACGCACGCGGGGTTCACGCACTCCGGCCCCGTACGGGCTTGCGTACGGGGCCGGGGAGGGCGGATCGGCCGGGTGCGGGCGGGCCTCAGCCCAGGGGGTGCATCCAGCCGTGGGTGTCCTCGGCGGCGCCGGTCTGGATGTCGAGGAGCGCCTTGCGGAGCTTCATCGTGACCTCGCCCGGCCGGCCGTCGGCGACCGTCCAGCCGTCACGTGCCGACTTCACGGTGCCGACCGGGGTGATGACGGCGGCGGTGCCGCAGGCGAAGACCTCGGTGAGGGTGCCGTCGGCGCAGCCGTTCTTCCAGTCGTCCACGGAGATGCGGCCCTCCGCGACCTCGTAGCCGAGGTCGGCGGCGATCGTCATCAGGGAGGCGCGGGTGATGCCCGGCAGGAGGGAGCCGGTGAGCTCCGGGGTGAGGATCTTGTCCCCGTACACGAAGTACAGGTTCATGCCGCCCATTTCCTCGATCCAGCGGCGCTCGATGGCGTCCAGCCAGACGACCTGGTCGCAGCCGTGCTCCATGGCCTGGGCCTGGGCGACGAGGGAGGCCGCGTAGTTGCCGCCGGCCTTGGCGGCGCCGGTGCCGCCGGGGCACGCGCGCACGTACTCCTCGCTCAGCCACACCGAGACCGGCTTCACGCCGCCGGGGAAGTAGGCGCCGGCGGGCGAGGCGATGACCACGAACATGTACTCGTTGGCCGGGCGGACGCCCAGGCCCACCTCGGTCGCGAACATGAACGGGCGCAGGTACAGCGAGGCCTCGCCGGAGCCGGGCACCCAGGCGTTGTCCTGCTTCACCAGGGCGTCGCACGCCTCGATGAAGGTCTCGACGGGCAGTTCGGGCATGGCCAGGCGGCGGGCGGAGGCCTGCAGGCGGCGGGCGTTCTCCTCCGGCCGGAAGATGGCCACGGAGCCGTCGGGCTGGCGGTACGCCTTGGCGCCCTCGAAGATCGTCTGCGCGTAGTGCAGCGTCATGTTCGCCGGGTCGATCGACAGCGGCGCGTACGGAACGAGCTGGCCGTCGTGCCAGCCCCGGCCTTCCGTCCACTTGATCGTCACCATGTGGTCGGTGAAGTGGCGGCCGAAGCCGGGGTTGGCCAGGATCTGCTCCCGCTCCGCGTCCGACAGCGGGTGCGAAGAGGGCTTGAGCTCGATCGTGGGCGTCGTCATGAGTGCGTGTCCTTCACCTTTGTGTGTGGCGGACCGCGAGCTCGCCCCGTCCCTGACGGTGTCAGGACATCCGAGCTTCCCCTCATGCCGCGGCCCCACGTTCGATTATCGCTCGTGGGGCCGTGGACGGAAAACGTGCGCGCGGCCCGGGTCGATGGTCGCACCCCACCGCGCGCCGAGTCAGCGGCTGGGGGCTAGCCGGCTACGCGCCGGGCGAGGGCGTCTCCGGTCTCGTCCGTCGAGCGCGGCGCGGCGCCGTCGCGCTCGGCCAGGTCCTCGGCGACCGCCGTCTCGATGCGGGCGGCCTCGGCCTCGTGGCCGAGGTGGCGCAGCAGCAGGGCCACGGAGAGCACGGTGGCCGTCGGGTCGGCCTTGCCGGTGCCCGCGATGTCGGGCGCGGAGCCGTGGACGGGCTCGAACATGGACGGGAACGCGCCGTCGGGGTTGATGTTGCCCGAGGCGGCGAGGCCGATGCCGCCGGTCACGGCCGCGGCGAGGTCGGTGAGGATGTCACCGAAGAGGTTGTCGGTGACGATCACGTCGAACCGCTCGGGCTGCGTGACCATGAAGATGGTCGCCGCGTCCACGTGCAGGTAGTCGGTGGTGACCTCGGGGTACTCCCGGCCCACCCGGTCGAAGGTGCTCTTCCACAGCTGTCCGGCGTAGACGAGGACGTTGTTCTTGTGGACGAGGGTCAGCTTCTTGCGGGAGCGGGCCTGGGCCCGCTCGTAGGCGTCGCGCACCACGCGCTCCACGCCCAGGGCGGTGTTGACGCTGACCTCGGTGGCGACCTCGGCGGGGGTGCCGGTGCGCAGGGAGCCGCCGTTGCCGGTATACGGGCCCTCGGTGCCCTCGCGGACGACGACGAAGTCGATGTCGGGGCGGCCGGCCAGCGGGGTGGCCGTGTGCGGGAAGAGCTTCGAGGGCCGCAGGTTGACGTAGTGGTCGAAGGCGAACCGCAGCTTGAGCAGCAGACCGCGCTCCAGGACGCCGGCGGGCACGGAGGGGTCGCCGATGGCCCCGAGCAGGATCGCGTCGTGGCCCTTGAGGGACTCGAGCGTGGCGTCGGGCAGAACCTCGCCGGTCGCGTGGTAGCGCCGGGCACCGAGGTCGTACTCCTCGGTCTCCAGCTTCACGTCGGAGGGGAGGACCGCCGAGAGCACCTTGAGGCCCTGGGCCACGACTTCCCGGCCGATTCCGTCACCGGGGATCACTGCGAGGCGAATGCTGCGAGACATACCGGGACCGTACTCTCCCGTCCCGCTGGATGACACACGACGTCCACCATGCGGACGGATTGCGCTCCAGTCAGGTCACGTTCACCCAAAGTCCGCAACGAAGTTGCCGCTTCCTGGCACGTTGCCGTCATGGACACACCACGCGTAGGGATCCCCGAGCACCTCGCGGACCGCATGACGATGGCCGAGCAGCACGCGTACCTGCGGGCCCGGCTCGCCCGGCCCCTCACCCGGCGCGGCGTGCTGCGCGCCGGCGCGGTGACGGCCGGGGCCGCGGCGGGCACGGGCGTCCTGGGCGGCGCCGCGCGGGCGTACACCGGCCCGGCCCCCGCCCCGGCCCTGCTGGACTCCCCCGCCACGTCGCGGGTCGACGGCAGGCACGTCGCGCCCTTCGGCCGGCACCTGGCGTTCGGCGCCGACCCGCGCACGCAGATGCGGATCTCCTGGCAGGTGCCGTTCGCGGTGAAGCGGCCGTACGTGCGAGTGGGTCACGCGCCGTGGGACCTCGGCGTCAAGCTGGACGCCGAGGTGCGCACCCTGCACACCCCGCCGCTGTCCAAGAAGCTCCCCGCCGTCGACCAGGTGTACCTGCACGCGGCACTGGACAACCTCAGGCCCGGCCGGACGTACTACTACGGCGTCGGGCACGACGGCCACGACCCCGCCGACCCTCGCCACTTCGCCCGCATCGGCACCTTCCGCACGGCACCGGAGCGGCCGGAGAAGGGCGGCAAGGCGGAGCGGTTCACCTTCACCGCCTTCGGCGACCAGGGCGTCAGCTACCAGGCCCTGGCCAACGACCAGCTGATCCTCGGCCAGAACCCCGCCTTCCACCTGCACGCGGGCGACATCTGCTACGCCGACGACAGCGGGGCGGGCAAGCCCACCGACGTCTACGACGCGCGCGTGTGGGACCAGTTCCTCTCCCAGACGGAGTCGGTGGCCGCATCCGTGCCCTGGATGGTGACCACCGGCAACCACGACATGGAGGCCTGGTACTCGCCCGACGGCTACGGCGGCCAGAGCGCCCGCTGGTCCCTCCCGCGGAACGGCTTCGACCCCGTGAGCGCCCCGGGCGTCTACTCCTTCGTCTACGGCAACGTGGGAATCGTCGCCCTGGACGCCAACGACATCTCCTACGAGATCACCGCGAACACCGGCTACAGCGACGGCCGGCAGACCGCCTGGCTCGACCGCCGGCTGGGCGAACTGCGCCGTACGCGCGGCCTCGACTTCCTCGTCGTCTTCTTCCACCACTGCGCCTTCTCCACGACGAAGGCGCACGCCTCGGACGGGGCGGTGCGGGAGGAGTGGCTGCCGCTCTTCGAGAAGCACGGGGTCGACCTCGTCATCAACGGCCACAACCACGTCTACGAGCGCACCGACGCGCTCCGCGGCACGCGCGTGGGGCGGGAGGTCCCCATCGGCGGCACCGCCGACTCCACGCGCGACGGCATCGTCTACGTGACCGCCGGCGGGGCCGGGAAGTCGCTCTACGACTTCCCGGTGCCGGACAGCTACGAGGGTCACGTCAGGGACCTGGAGAGCGTGGAGAGCTACTTCTGGGAGGAGGGGCGGGCGAAGCACCCGGAGACGGTGGAGTGGTCGCGCGTGCGCTACACCGGCTTCTCGTTCCTCGCGGTCGAGGCCGAGCCGGCCGCACGGGGCGGGCGCCCGCGGCTGCGGGTGACCGCACTGGCGGAGAACGGCGCACGCATCGACCACTTCGACGTCGTCCGCCCCGCGCGGCGGGGCTGACGGCGCACCGGCCGGGCCCTCAGCGGCCGGGCCCTCAGTGGCCGGTCACGCCGCCGTTGTCCCGGCGGTCCAGCGCCCGCTGGAGTGCGGCGGCGGCGTTCATCCGGTCGGTCGTGCGGTCGGTGCGGTCGGCCGTACGGGCGATGCGGCGGGTCCTGCGGACGGCGGTTTCGGCCATGGGAAGTCACGTCTCCTCTGCTGCGCCTGCGGGAGGGGGCACCGGCTGCGGGGCCCCGGGAGCGGTGGGAAGAGCGCCGGGGAAAGGGCGGGGGCCGGGGTGCCGCAGGGATCGCCTGCACTCGCGCACGGGGCCGCAACCGCTTGTCGCTCGATGGAGCGCACGTTCGGCTTCCTCCACGCTAGGACAGCTGTACCGCGCTGTCTGCACAATTACTCGGGCTTCCTACTATCTGAGACGGCGGGGTGCCCACGGCGCCCCGCAGGACCGCCCGGCTCGTACTGAGTAGCGACTGAGTAGGGGTTTGAGTACCCCCGCCGATCCGCGGCCCCGCCCCCTGCGGCGAAAGTGGGGCCCATGAACGGCCTGTACGCACTCAAGCCCTGGTACGCGGCCCGCCTCGGCGGACTGCGTACCGCACTCGCCCGGCGCGGCGTGTCACCGGACACCCTCACCGCCGCCGGCGTGCTCTGCGCGGCCGGTGCGGGGGCGGCGCTCGCGCTGCTGCCCGCACCGGCGGCCGCCGCGCCCGTCGCCCTCCTCCTGGCGGCCCGGCTCGCCTTCGCCAACCTCGACGGCGCGCTCGCCCGCGACACGGGGCGCACCACGCACAGGGGCTCGGTCCTCAACGAACTCGGCGACCGCGCCGCCGATCTGCTCGTCCTCGCCGGCTTCCTGACGCTGGCCCCGCTGTGGCTCGTGGCCACGGCCGCGCTCGCCGCGACGCTGCCCTCGTGGGTGTCCCTCGCGGGCGCGGCGGCAGGGGCCGAGCGGCTCAACGGCGGGCCGGTCGGCAAGACGGAGCGGTGCCTGCTGGCCGTCGTGGCCGCCGCCACGGGCTGGGCCGTGCCCGTGCTGGCCGTCGTGGCGGTGGGCTCGGCGCTGACGGCGGCCTTCCGGCTGGGCCGGCTGTGGCGGGTGCTGGGCGAGGCGGGTGCGGCCCGGTGAGCACGCTGTTCACGAGCGACGTCCTGCCCCGGGTCATACCCGTGGTCGCCGGGGTGCTCGGCGCGGGCGGCCTGGCGGTGGCGTGCCTCCCCGCGCGCGTGGCGATGCGCCGCGAACTGCGGCGCCGCTGGCTGACCTGGGCCGTGGCGGCCCCCCTCTTCCTCGGGGCGATGTTCCTGCACGAGCTGGGGGCGACGGCGCTGGTCTGGCTGCTGGGGCTGATCGCGGTCGGCGAGTACGCCCGGCTGGCCCGCCTGGGGCGGGGCGAGCGGGCGGTGCTGCGCACCGCGGTGGTCCTCCTCCCGCTGCCGGCGCTGCTGGAGCACTGGCGCCTCGCGGACGCCCTGGACCTGGAGACCTTCGCCCTGCTCACCGTCGCCGGCGTGCTGCCCGCGGTGCTGTCGGGCGACACCGCACGGGGCGGCGAGCGCGCGGCCCGTACGGTCTTCGGCCTGCTGTGGATTCCCGTCGCACTGACGGGACTTGTGGTACTGGACGGCACGGCGATCGCCGTCGCCGTGGCGGTCGCGTTCGGCGACGTGGGCGCGTGGTGCGGCGGCATGCTCCTGCGCCCCCTCGGCGGCGCCCTCGCCCGCCCGCTGTCCCCCCACTCCCCCGCCAAGACCTGGGCGGGCGTCCTCGGCGCGGGCATGGCCGTGGCCGCGGGGCTGGAGGCCGCGGGCGCCTTCACCGTCACGCTGTGGGCCGCGGTCCTGGCCGGCAGTGTCCTCGGCGACCTGCTCGAATCCATGCTCAAGCGGGAGGCGGGCGTCAAGGACGCCGGCACCTGGCTGCCGGGCTTCGGCGGCCTCCTCGACCGCATCGACTCCCTTCTCCTCGCCCTGCTCCTGGCCATGGTGGTGACGCTGTGACGACGACCTCTCCCTCCGGATCCCTGCGCACGGGGCGGCTGCGTCGCGACCCGGCCGCGCGGGCCGCACGGCGCGCACGGCGCGCACGAGGCAGGGCGTACAGGCGCCCCGGCACGGGGCCCGGGCACCGGCGCGGCCTCCGGGTGGCGGCGCTCCGCAGCCGCCTGGGGCGGGCGGTGCGGAGGCCGCTGCGGCACGGGGCGGCGACCGCGACCGGCACCGGTCCGGAACTCCGCCCGCCGACGACGCTGCTCGGCTCGTACGGCATCGGCCGGTCCGGCGAGCGCACGCGGCGGACGGGCGGGGGCGCCCGGAACCGGCTCGGCGGCCCGGGATCGGGCGCCCCGTGCCCGGCCGCCGACACCGACGGCACCGCCGCCCCGCACATGCCGCACCCGGCGGGGGACGGCGCCCGCCCGGGGCCGCCCCGCGCGGAAACCGGCGGGGCAACCGGGCAGTCGCTGTCGGACACCGCCGAGGGCCTGCGCGACGGCGGCGCGCGGCACCGAGCAGCCCACGGCGCACTGCACCGCCGCCCGGTGGGCGACCTGGCCGGGGCGCACGGCAGGCGGCGCTTCCGGGTTCGCGCGTGGGGCGGGCCGAGCGTCCGTTCCGTCTCTGCGTCCGGCCCCGCCGGGGCTCCCACGGGGCGGGCTCCCCGCGCGCCCCGGACTCCCCGGCGGGCCGTTCTCGCCGCCTGGCTGCGCCGTGCGCTGTGGCTGGTGGCGCTCACCCTCACCGGTGGGGTCTCCCGGCGCGGCCGCCTCCCACGGGGCGGCTGTGTCGTCGTCGCCAACCACTCCTCGCACGCCGACACCGCGGCGCTGCTCGCGGCGCTCGATGCGCGCCACGCGCCGATGATCGGGGCCGCGGCCGACTACTGGTTCGCGCGCCCGGGGCGGCGCCGGGTGTGCCGGTGGCTGGCCGCGGGGTTCCCCGTGCGGCGCACCGGCGGCGGGCTCGGGGACCTGCTGGGGACGGCCGGCGAACTGCGCGCGGGGCGCGCCGTGGTGCTCTTCCCGGAGGGCACGCGGGGGAAGGACGGCGGGCTCGGCGGGTTCCACCGGGGCGCGCTGCTGCTCGCCGAGCAGGCGGGGGTGCCCGTGGTACCCGTGGGGCTGGCGGGCACGGACCGGCTGCTGCCCAAGCACGGGCGGCTCCGCCCGGCCCTGGTGCGGGTCCGCATCGGCGAGCCGCTGCACGGCCCCGTCTCCCCCGAGCGGGCCCGGGCCGCCGTCGCGGAGCTCGCCGTCGAGGCGGCCGCGCATCCGGAGCGGGACTCCGCGCTGCGGCGCCGCACCGCCGCGGTCGTGGCATCCCTCTGGGGCCTGCCGATCGCGTTCGCCTGGGCGTTCGCGGAGGCCCTGAGCTGGCCGCTGATGCCGGAGCTGTTCCTGGCCGTCGCCTGCGCGGCGGCGCCCCGTGCGGCCCTGCGGCTGTCGGTCGCCGCGCTCGCGGGGACGCTCGTGGGCGGGCTGCTCGCCCTGCAGGTGGCCGCGTCCGGCGTACGGCTGCCGGCGCCGCTGACGACGCCGCGGATGCACGCGGAGGTCGTGCGGGAGCTCTCCGCGGAGGGGGCCGCGGCCGTGGCGCACCAGCCGTGGAACGGCGTGCCGTTCAAGGTGTACGCGGCGGCCGCGGGGCGGGCGCACGTGGCGCCCGGTGACTTCGCCGTGGAGGCGGGGGCGGCGCGCTCCGTGCGGACGGTGGGCGTGGGGCTCGCCTTCGCGGCGCTGGGTGCCGCGGGGCGGCGCCTGCGGCATCTGTACGGGCTGTACCTGGCGCTGCTGGGAGGCGGGTTCGCGGCCGGGCTGTCGCTGATCGTGGCGGGGTGGAGTTAAAGCGTCCTCCGCTGAACGGAGCGCCCTCGGGAGAGCTGAACGGAGGGCCCCGCCGAACAGCATTCCGCCCCCGCCCGGCTGGTCGGCCGGACGGGGGCGGAATTCGGCTACGGGGCGGGTCAGCCCATGTGCGGGTAGCGGTAGTCGGTCGGCGCGACCAGGGTCTCCTTGATGGAGCGGGTCGAGACCCACCGCGTCAGGTTGGACGCGGCGCCGGCCTTGTCGTTGGTGCCGGAGGCGCGGCCGCCGCCGAAGGGCTGCTGGCCGACCACGGCACCGGTCGACTTGTCGTTGATGTAGAAGTTGCCGGCGGCGAAGCGCAGCTTGGCCATGGCGTCGGCGGCCGCGGCGCGGTCGTTCGCGATGACGGCACCGGTCAGCGCGTACGCCGAGACGGACTCCATCTGGGCGAGCATCGCGTCGAAGTCGGCGTCCTCGTAGACGTGGACGGCGAGGACCGGGCCGAAGTACTCGGTCGTGAAGACCTCGTTCTCCGGGTCGGTGCACTCGATGACGGTCGGGCGGACGAAGTAGCCCACCGAGTCGTCGTAGGTGCCGCCGGCGACGATCGTGCAGGCCGGGTCGGCCTTGGCGCGGTCGATCGCAGCCTTGTTCTTGGCGAAGGCGCGGTCGTCGATGACGGCGCCGATGAAGTTCGACAGGTCGGTGACGTCACCCATGGTGATGCCGTCGACCTCGGCCGCGAACTCCTCCTTGAAGCCGTCCTCCCAGATGGAGCGGGGGACGTAGGCGCGGGAGGAGGCCGAGCACTTCTGGCCCTGGAACTCGAAGGAGCCGCGGGTCAGGGCGGTCTTCAGGACCGCGCGGTCGGCGCTCGGGTGGGCGACGACGAAGTCCTTGCCGCCGGTCTCGCCGACCAGGCGCGGGTAGGACTTGTACTTCTCGATGTTGTTGCCGACCGTCTTCCACAGGTGCTGGAAGGTCTTGGTCGAGCCGGTGAAGTGGATGCCGGCCAGCTCGGGGTGGTCGAGGGCCACCTCGGAGACGGCGATGCCGTCGCCGGTCACCAGGTTGATGACGCCCTTGGGCAGGCCCGCCTCCTCCAGGAGCTGCATCAGCAGCACGGCGGAGTGGGTCTGGGTGGGGGACGGCTTCCAGACGACCACGTTGCCCATGAGGGCCGGGGCGGTCGGCAGGTTGCCGGCGATGGCGGTGAAGTTGAAGGGCGTGATCGCGTAGACGAAGCCCTCCAGCGGCCGGTGGTCGCTGCGGTTCCACACGCCGGTGGAGTTGGCGACCGGCTGCTCGGCGAGGATCTGGCGCGCGAAGTGCACGTTGAAGCGCCAGAAGTCGACGAGCTCGCAGGGGGTGTCGATCTCGGCCTGCTGGGCGGTCTTGGACTGGCCCAGCATGGTGGAGGCGGCCAGCGTCTCGCGCCAGGGGCCGGACAGCAGCTCGGCGGCGCGCAGGATGATCGCGGCGCGGTCGTCGAAGGACATCGCCCGCCAGGCCGGGGCGGCGGCGAGGGCGGCGTCGATCGCGTCCTGGGCGTCGGCCTGCGTGGCGTGGTTGAAGGTGCCGAGGACGGCGGCGTGGTTGTGCGGCTGGACGACCTTGAACGGCTCGCCGCCGCCCATGCGCTTCTCGCCGCCGATGGTCATCGGCAGGTCGATCGGGTTGGCCGCCAGCTCCTTGAGCTTGGCCTCGAGGCGGGCGCGCTCGGGGCTGCCGGGGGCGTAGCCGTGGACCGGCTCGTTGACCGGGGCGGGGACCTGGGTCACAGCGTCCATGGGTTCCGTTTCTCCTTCGGGGCTCTGCGGGGGGATGTCGGGGGTCAGCCCTTGGTGAGGATGGACCGGGCGAAGAACAGCAGGTTCGCGGGCTTCTCGGCGAGCCGGCGCATGAAGTAGCCGTACCAGTCGGTGCCGTACGCCGTGTAGACGCGCATCCGGTGGCCCTCGGCGGCCAGGCGGACGTGCTCCTCGCTGCGGATTCCGTACAGCATCTGGAACTCGTACTCGTCCAGCTTGCGGCCCGCCTGCCGGGCCAGCTCCTGTGTGATGGCGATCAGACGCGGGTCGTGCGACCCGATCATCGGATAGCCCTCGCCCGCCATGAGGATCTTGATGATCCGGACGAACGCCTTGTCGGTCTCCGCCTTGTCCTGGTACGCGACGGAGGCGGGCTCCTTGTACGCCCCCTTCACGATACGCACACGGCTGCCGGCGGCGGCCAGGCGGCGGGCGTCGTCCTCGGTGCGGAAGAGGTACGCCTGGATGACGCAGCCGGTCTGCGGGAAGTCCTTCCGCAGCTCCTCGTGGATGGCGAACATCGAGTCGAGGGTCGTGTGGTCCTCCGCGTCCAGCGTAACCGTGGTGCCGATGGCGGCGGCGGCCTCGACGACGGGGCGGACGTTGGCGAGGGCGAGCTCGTGGCCGCCCTCCAGGGCCTGGCCGAACATGGAGAGCTTGACCGACATCTCGGCCCGGGTGCCCAGGCCGAGCTCCTCGAGCCGGCCGATCAGCTGCAGGTAGGCGTCGCGGGCTGCGTGGGACTGCTCGACGGTGGTGATGTCCTCGCCCACGACGTCCAGGGTGACCTCGAGGCCCTTGGCCGCGGCGTCCTTGACGATCGGGATGACCTGGTCGACGGTCTCGCCCGCGATGAAGCGGTCGACGACCTGCTTGGTGCCCGGGGCAGCCGACACGAAACGGCGCATCTTGTCGCTGCGCGACGCAGCGAGGATCACGGGACCCAGCACGGGCACCTCCACGATGACGGCCGTCCCCACCTGGGGGGACGGCATAAGGAACTCATCGTGAAAACTAGAGATCACCCCGATCCTGGACCATCGACAGCTGTCACGCATCCGTGGCCCGGATCTCAGACAGATGTATGACAATGGTGACCTGTACATAGAACCTTGGGTTGATTCCGGGCCAAAATGACCCGCCTCACGGTGGGCCGGGCAGCCCGCACGAATCGGGGGAAGGAGCGTGGCGGGGCCATGCGCGGCGACTATCAGCACCTCGTCGACGAAATATCGGCGGCGCTCGGCGCCCCCGCGACGCTCGAGGACCGCGACTTCGTACTGATCGCGTTCGGCGCCCACGGCGGCGAGGACGACCTCGACGTGATGATGGACCCGGTGCGGACCCGCTCGATCCTGCAGCGGCGGTCCACCGCGGCCGTACGGGCGTGGTTCGAGGCGTTCGGCATCGCGCGGGCCCAGGCCCCGCTGCGGATCCCGCCGGACCCGGCGGCGGGGGTCTTCAAGGGCCGCATCTGCCTGCCGGTGCGCCACCGCGGGGTGGTGCACGGCTACGTGTGGCTGCTGGACGACGAGCACCTGGCCGGCCTGGACCTGAGCGTCCCCCACGCCGATCCGCGGCTCGCACAGGCCATGGAGACGGCCGCCCGGATCGGTGAGCTGCTGGCCGCCGAGGCGCGGGCGGGCGCGGAGCTGGGCGAGCTGCTGCGCGAGGTGCTCGCGGGGCGGCCCGCGGGGCGCGACGCGGCGGCCGCGGCGCTGCGGGAGGCGATGGGCCAAGCGGCTGACGGGCCGCTCGGGCTGGTCGCCGTGGCGCCCTGGGCGCTGGGCGAGGGCGAGCACGGCGAGGGCGACCCGTCCGCGCCCGACGGCGTGGGGTCGGCGCTGGCGGGGCAGTCGGGGGTGGCCGCCCTGTGCACCGTGCCGGACCCCCTGCCCGACGGTTCGGCGGCGCTGGCCGCCCTGGTGCGGCTGCGCACGACGACCACGATCGCCCCGGCCCGCACCGCCGCCGAGCGGCTGCTGCGCTCCCCGCGCGCGGGGAGCGCAGCAGCCGCTCGGCGGCGGTGCGGGCCGGGGCGATCGTGGTCGTCGTGCGCAGCCGCACCAGGGCGGCCAGCACGCGGTACGGGCCGATGTCCCCCCACTCCGCCACCGGCCCCAGGCGCGGCTCCGCGGCCGCGGAGCCGCGCCTGGGGCCGGTGGCGGAGTGGGGGGACATCGGCCCGTACCGCGTGCTGGCCGCCCTGGTGCGGCTGCGCACGACGACCACGATCGCCCCGGCCCGCACCGCCGCCGAGCGGCTGCTGCGCCCCCCGCCGCGGCCTCGCGGAGCTGCCGGAGGCCTGGCGCGAGGCGCTGGCCGCGGCCCGGGCCGCGGCCGCGGAGCCGCGCCTGGGGCCGGTGGCGGAGTGGGGGGACATCGGCCCGTACCGCGTGCTGGCCGCCCTGCCGGCCGGGGCCGCCGAGGACACCTCGGTCCGCCCCCTGCTGGCCCCCGCCCACGCCGAACTGGCCCGCACCGCCGAGGTGTTCCTCGACTGCGCGGGCCAGGCGGGCCGCACGGCCGCGGCCCTGGGCATCCACCGCCAGACGCTGTACTACCGCCTGGCGCGCGTGGAACAGCTCACCGGCCTGGACCTGGACGAGGGCGAGGGGCGGCTGCTGCTCCACATGGCGCTGAAGGCCTCCCGCCTGTAGCCGCCGGCGCGCGGCCGCGGCCCGCTAGCCCTCCTCCACGGTGACGGCCTGGACGGGACAGGCGCGCGCCGCCTCCCTGACGAGCGGGTCGCCCCCGCCGTCCCCGAGGCCGGGGCGGACGAGGCCGAAGCCGTCCTCGTCCTGGTCGAAGACGCCCGGTGCGGTCAGGACGCACTGGCCCGCGCCGATGCACACGTCGGAGTCGATGGAGACGCGAAGAGAACTCATGGCGGATTCCGTTTCGACGGGCTCACCAGGCGACCGGGAGAGCGAGGAGTCCTTGCAGGGTGTCGCCGGGCTTGACGGACACCTCGCCGGGAGCAACGGCGAGGCGCAGGCCCGGGATACGGGTGAAGAGCGCGGACAGGGCGATCTCCATCTCGGCGCGGGCCAGGTTCTGCCCCAGGCACTGGTGGACGCCGTAGCCGAACGCGACGTGGTGGCGGGCCGAGCGGCGGACGTCCAGGGCGTCGGGGTCGGCGTAGGCGCCGGCGTCGCGGTTGACGACGGACGTGCCGATCATGACGCCGTCGCCGGTGCGCACGGTCCGCCCGCCGATCTCGATGTCCTCCGTGGCGACCCGTATCAAGCCGTCGGCGATGGACAGGAAGCGCAGCAGCTCCTCCACAGCAGCGGGCATGAGGCCGGGTTCGGCGCGCAGGGCGGCGAGCTCGTCAGGGTGTTCGAGAAGGGTGTACACGCCGAGCGCGATCATGTTGGACGTGGTCTCGTGGCCGGCGACGAGCAACAGCAGCGCCATCATGACCAGTTCGTCGCGGTCGACCTGGCCGTCGGCGAGGCGGTCGGCGATGAGCTCGTCGAGCAGGCCGTCGCCGGGCTCGGCCTCCTTGCGGTCCACGAGCCGGTGGAGGTAGTCGCGCAGGTCGTCGCGGGCGGCGGTGGCCTCCGCGGCGGTCGGCGCCGCCAGCATCCGCCGGGAGCACGCCTCGAAGAAGTCGTGGTCGTCGTAGGGGACGCCGAGCAGGGTGCAGATCACCATGGAGGGCACGGGCAGGGCGTACGCGGAGACGAGTTCCGCGCTGTCGCCCTTGGCGAGCATGGTGTCGATGAGGCCGTCGACGATGCTCCGGATGCGGGGCCGCATGGCGGCGGCCCGCTTGAGGCTGAAGCGGGGGATCAGCATGCGGCGCTGCCGGGCGTGTTCGGGGTCGTCCACGCCGAGGAGCGGGATCACCACGGACGCCTGGTTCTCGGCGCGCGGGGCGAGTACGGGAAAGGCCGGATTCTGACGGTTGGACGAGACGCGGGGGTCCGTGAGCAGGGCGCGGGCCTCGGTGTGGCCCGTCACCAGCCACACCACGCGCCCGTCGTACAGGGTGACGCGCGTCAGCGGTCCGCGGGCGGCCAGGTCCTGGTGCCTCGCGGGCGGCTGATAGGGGCAGGTGCGGTCGCTGGGGAAGGAGGGAGCCGATGAGGTGGTGGGCTGGATCCCGATGTCGGTCATGTGCTTCCTTCCAGGCGTTCGGACTGTTGTCCTCTACATCCGGTTCATCCAGTCCAAGCCTCTTTCGAGGTTCGGGCTACGAGCAATCCGGCCATATCGCGGACAACGCCCGACAAGCTCCCGAATTCGGCCCGTGACCACACCTTTGCCGCCTTCAGTACGTTCGGCGCACCCCCGTTCGGCCCAGCCCGCCCGGCTCGCCCCGGAGGCACTCAGCCGGCCTTGAAGACCTCCAGCAGACGGGTGAAGCTGTCGTCCCCGTGGCCGCGCTCCACGCCGCGCCGGAAGACCTCCCGGACCGCGGCCGGCAGGGCGGCGTCGACCCCCGAGCCCTCGGCGGTGTGGACGACGTGGTCGATGCTGGCCACCCCCATGGCGAGCTTGTCGACGTCGCCGTCGTGCCGCCCGGCGTCGATGCGCGGGGCGTAGAACGCGAGGAAGCCCGGGATCGAGGCCATCGTGGACTGCGCGTACGGCAGGAACTCCTGCGCCGTGATGCCGTTCGCGGCGGTGATCGCGGTGGCGTGCAGGTAGCTGAGCATCGCGGTCCAGAACATGTCCATCTGGATCTGGTAGAACAGCGCGGCCCGGCCGGGGTCGGTGCCCCGGTAGTCGGTTCCGGTGAGCACCTTCAGGGCGGCCTCGTGCGCCTCGAAGACCTCCTTGGGGCCGCTGTAGAAGGTGGACGACTCCGGCTTGCCGATGCCGGAAGGCGGCACCTGCACCCCGCCCGTGAGGTGCTCGGCCCCGTGCCGGGCGGCCCACGCGGCGGCCTCGCGGGCCCGCTCCGGGGTGTCCGAGCTGAGGTTCACCAGGACCCGGCCGGCCAGGGAGCCCGCGGCGGGCTCCAGGAGCGCGTACATCGCGTCGTAGTCGGTCAGGCTCAGCACCACCAGCCCGTTCGCGGCCAGCGCCTCCTCGACGCCGGCCGCGCGGTGCGCGCCCCGTGCGGCCAGGGCGTCGGCCTTGGCGGCGGTGCGGTTCCAGACCGTCACCTCGTAGCCGGCGTCCAGGTACGCCCCCGCCATCGCCTGCCCCATGGGGCCGAGGCCGATGACGGTCACTGCTCGCTTGTCCGCGGAAACCATGAATCCACACCCCTCTAGAACGAACGCTCTATCTAGTGACGGCATCAACGTAGCACGCCTCTAGAGCGAACGCTCTACCTATATTCTCGGGAGGGTGAAGACCACGCCGGAGCACGACCACGACGAAACCGCCGCGGGACCCGACGCCGGCCTCGGCACGCGCGAGCGGATCGTCCGCGCGACGTCCCGGCTGATGCAGCGCCAGGGCTACGAGGGCACCGGCATCAAGCAGATCTCCCGGGAGGCGAACGCCACGCTCGGGTCGGTCTACCACTTCTTCCCCGGCGGCAAGCAGGAGCTCGCCACCGAGGCGATCCGGCACGGCGACCGGGAGTTCGCCGGCATGCTGCGCACGGCGCTGGAGAGCCGGCCGGACCCGGCCGAGGCGGTGGTCGCCGTCGCCGGGCTCGTCGCCGCGGAGCTGCGCGCCTCCGACTGGCTGGACGGCTGTCCCGTCACCGCCACGTCCCTGGGCGCCGCCGCGAACGCCCCCGGCATCCGGTCGGCGGCCGCCGAGGCGTTCGAGCGCTGGCGGGGCCTGGTGCACGACAGGCTCCTCGCCGCCGGCTTCGCCGCGCAGGACGCCCGCGAGCTCGCGCACACGGTGATCAACACGCTGGAGGGCGCCGAGCTGACGGCCCAGATCGCCCGCAGCGAGGAGCCCTTGCTGATCGCGGGGCGCCATCTGGCGCGCCTGATCGACTCCTACCGCTGAGCCCGGCCGCCCTGCCGCCGAGCCCGGCGCGGGGCGGACCGGGCGGCGCCCGTCAGCCTTCCGCCCCTTCCGCCTCCTCCGGCGCGTCCAGCACCGTGTCCGCGAGCACCCGCCGGGCGCCCTCGACGATCTCCCTGCCGGTCGGCGCCGCGGCGGGGTCGATCAGCCACTGCATCCACAGCCCCACGAACAGGGCGTAGTAGAAGGCGCCCGCCGTGCGGGTCGCCTCCGGGCCGACCTCGCTGTCGTCGACGCCTTCGAACAGCGCCACCATGCCCTCGCGCCCGGCGGGCTGCACCGCGGCGAACTTCGCCCTGAGCTCAGGGTTCTTCACCAGCTGACCGATCACCTCGAGCTGCGCCGACCAGAACTCGCGGTCCTTCGCGAAGCCCGCGATCACCGCGTCCAGCGTGGCGGCGAGGCGCTCCTCGCGCGGCGCCTCCGGGTCCGCCGCCGAGGCGATCGTGGGCGCCTCCCCGTCGACCCAGTCCGCGGTCAGCTGCAGAAACGCCTCCGTCATCAGCGCTTCCTTCGAGCCGTAGTGGTAGCCGATGGAGGCGAGGTTGGCCCCTGAGGCGGCCACGATGTCGCGCGCCGTGGTGCGCGTCCAGCCCTTCTCGAGCAGACAGCGCTTGGCGCCGTCGAGCAGATCTTCGCGATGTCCCATGCCGGCAGCCTAGCCGCGGCCATACGCCTGTCCTAGACGACCGTACGAGACGTTCGTCTTATACAAGCGTCATAGACAAGCGTTTAAGACGTGCGTATATTCGCTGCTCATGACGACCCCACTGGCGACCCCGCCCGTCCGAACCCTCGCGGGCCGCAAGGAGTGGACGGCCTTCGTCGTCCTCCTGCTGCCTCTCCTCCTGGTCTCGATGGACGTCTCCGTCCTCTTCTTCGCCATGCCGGCCATCGGCCGGGAGCTGGAGCCGACCGGCACCCAGCAGCTGTGGATCTTCGACAGCTACGCCTTCGCCCTCGCCGGGCTGCTGATCACCATGGGGGCGCTCGGGGACCGCATCGGCCGCCGCAGGCTGCTGCTGGCCGGAGCGTGCGCCTTCGGCGTCGCGTCGGTCTTCGCCGCGTACGCGGAGAGCGCGGAGACGCTGATAGCCGCACGCGCCGTGCTGGGCCTGGGCGGGGCCACCCTGATGCCCTCGACCATGGCGCTGGTGCGCAACCTGTTCCACGACGACCGGCAGCGCACCAAGGCGATCGGCATCTGGTCGGGCGCCATGGCGGGCGGCATCGCGCTCGGTTCGGTGCTCGGCGGGGTGCTGCTGGAGCACTTCTGGTGGGGCTCGGCGTTCCTCGTCAACGTGCCCGCGATGGTGCTGCTGCTGGTGCTCGCGCCGCTGCTCGTACCGGAGTCCAAGGACCCGCGCCCGGGCCGGTTCGACCTGCTGAGCGTGCCGCTGTCGATCGGCGCCGTGATCCCCGTGATCTACGGGGTCAAGGAGATCGCCGCGGAGGGTTTCGCGGTGGCGCCCGCGGCGTGCGTGGCCGCCGGCCTGCTGATCGGCGCCGCGTTCGTGCGGCGGCAGCGCAGCCGGGGCGACGCGATGATCAGCCGCGAGCTGTTCCGCCACCGCGCCTTCGGGGCGGGCGTCGGGATCAACACGCTGGCCACGTTCGGCATGATGGGCTCGGCCTACTTCACCACGCAGTACCTGCAGTCCGTGCTCGGCAAGGGCCCGCTGGAGGCGGCGCTGTGGGGCGTCATCCCCTCCGTGGCGGTCGGCTGCGCCGCCCCGCTCGCCGCCGCGGCCGGGCAGCGGGCTCCCAAGGCCTACGTCATGGCGGCCGGTTTCGTCGTCGCGGCCGCCGGCTACGGGCTGCTGGCGGGGGTCGGAACGGACTCCCTGGCCCTGACGCTGGCCGGGTCCTCGGTCATCGGCTCCGGCATCGTCGTGGTCATGGCCCTGGTCAACGACATGGCGCTCGGCAGCGCCCCGCCGGAGAAGGCGGGCAGCGCGGCCTCCCTGCTGGAGACCGGCCAGGAGCTGGGCGGGGCCCTGGGCATGGCGCTCTTCGGCAGCGTGGGCGTGGCCGTCTACCGCCGCGACATGGCGGACGGCCTGCCCGCGGACCTGCCGCACGGGGCGCTGGACGCGGCCCGCGAGACCCTCGGCGGGGCGGCGGCCGTCGCCGCACACCTCCCCGGGCGGGCCGGCGAGGCGGTCCTGGCCACCTCGCGCGAGGCCTTCACCCACGGCATGAACGTGGCCGCCGTCGGCGGAACGGCCGTCCTGCTGCTCTCCGCCACGATCACGGTGGCCGCTCTGCGCGCGGCACGGGGCGCCTGACCGGGGGCCGCATGGGGCGGCGCCTGGCCGGTGGGCGCCCGCCGCCAGGCTCTGCGCCGCCGGGCAGCGCCGCTATGCAGTAGCGCACCGCTGCGGCGGGGAGTGTCCGGCAGGTGCGCCCGCCGACAGCCGCCCGGAGGCTGCGGCCGCCCCGCAACCCGCACGGGGCGCCCGACCGGCAACCCCCGCAGCAGCCCCCTACGAACAGCCGCCGTGCCGCTGCTCGACGTACGCGCTCAGCCCGTCCAGCAGCCGGGCCAGCCCGAACTCGAACATTGCGTCCAGGTCGGCATCGGTGCCGCCCCGTGCCCGCCGGGCGGCGGCCCCGTCCTCCAGGTTCACGGCCACGCCGCGCACGTACCCGGCGACCGTGACCCCGATGCGGACCACCGCGCCCGCCTCCAGGCCCGGCCCGGGCCCCGGCGCCGGAGCCATCGCCCGCTCCATGGGGCCGGTGGCGCACGCGGGGAGCCGTGGGCGGGGGACGGACACCATGGCCCTGGCCAGCCACGGATGACGGCGGTAGACGGCCCACTGGTACCGGGCGGCCGCGTACAGGCGGCCGCGCCAGTCGCCGGGCGAGCCTCCGGGCGGGCCGCACTCGCCGAAGGCGGTGTCCGCCATCCGGGCGACGAGGTCGTCCTTGCCCGGCACGTGCCGGTACAACGCCATGGTGGGGACGCCGAGTTCGGCCGCGAGGGCGCGCATGGACAGGGCCGCGGCGCCGTGGGCGTCGGCCAGCGCGATCGCCGTCCGCACGATGCGCTCAGGGGTGAGCGCCCTCGGCGCACCTGCCGCACGGGGCGGCCGCCCGTTGCGCTCCGCGCAGGCCCCCTCCTCCGGCCCCGCCCCGCCGCACGGGGCGGCCACGACGGTGCCGACCCCGGGCACCGCCCGCACCACGCCCTCCTCGCGCAGCACCGACAGGACCTTGGCCGCGGTCGCCGTCGCGACGCCCCACTCCTGGGCGATCCGCCGCACGGAGGGGACCTTCTCCCCCGGGCCGATCTCCCCGGAGGCGATGCGGGCGCGGAGTTCGGCGGCGATCCGGCGGTACGGGGCGGACGCCGGAGCCGCGGGCTGTTCCAGTACACCCATGACGGGAAGGCTAGGAGAGCCGCGGGGTGCGGCGGAAGGCGCGTCCCGCCGCCGATGGGGGCGCCGCGGCCGCAGGCCGAACTCCCCTGTCCCGTACGGACGGCAGGCCCGGCCGCCCCGAGGGGCTGCCGGGCCTGCCGAGGGCGCTTCCGTACCTCGGTCCGACGATCCGCCGGTCCGACGATCCGTCAGTCCGTCAGATTCACCGCACGGGCCGACGCCGCGCCGATCTCCTCGGCGATCTCCGACAGCACCGCCGGGGTGACCGACTCGTCGACCGTGAGGGCGACGAGCGCCTCGCCGCCCTCCGTGGCGCGGGAGACCTGCATGCCGGCGATGTTGATGCCGGCCTCGCCGAGGATGCGGCCCAGGGTGCCGACGACGCCGGGGCGGTCGGCGTAGCGGAAGAAGGCCATGTGGTCGGCGAGGGTGAGGTCCACGTCGTGCTCGCCCACGGCGACGATCTTCTGCTGGTTCTTCGGGCCGGCGAGGGTGCCGGAGATGGAGACCTCGTCGCCCCCGGCCAGCGTGCCGCGCACGGTCACCACGTTACGGTGCTCGGTCGACTCGGAGCTGGTGGTCAGCCGCACCTCGACGCCGCGCTCCTGTGCGAACAGCGGGGCGTTGACGTAGGAGACCGTCTCGTCGACGACGTCCTCGAAGACGCCCTTGAGGGCGGACAGCTCCAGGACCTTGACGTCGTACTGGGTGAGCTCGCCGTAGACCTCGACGTCGAGCCGGACGGCGACCTCGCCGGCCAGGGCCGTGAAGATCCGGCCGAGCTTCTCGGCCAGCGGCAGGGCGGGCTTGACGTCCTCGGCGATGACACCGCCCTGGACGTTGACCGCGTCCGGCACCAGCTCTCCGGCGAGGGCGAGCCGCACCGACCGGGCGACGGCGATGCCGGCCTTCTCCTGTGCCTCGCCGGTGGAGGCGCCGAGGTGCGGGGTGGCCACCACGTTGTCGAACTCGAAGAGGGGGGAGTCGGTGCACGGCTCCGAGGCGTAGACGTCGAGGCCCGCGCCCGCGACGCGGCCCTCCTTGAGCGCCGCGGCGAGCGCCGTCTCGTCCACGATGCCGCCGCGCGCGGCGTTGACGATCCGGACGCTGGGCTTGACCTTGCGCAGGGCCTCGTCGCCGATGAGCCCGAGCGTCTCGGGCGTCTTGGGCAGGTGCACGGTGATGAAGTCCGCGACCTCGAGGAGCTCGTCGAGCGTCAGCAGCTTGACGCCCATCTGGGCGGCGCGGGCGGGCTGGACGTACGGGTCGTAGGCGACGACCTTCATCCCGAAGGCGGACATCCGCTGGGCGACGAGGACGCCGATCCGGCCGAGGCCGACGACGCCGAGGGTCTTCTCGGACAGCTCGACGCCGGTGTACTTGGAGCGCTTCCACTCGCCGTTCTTCAGCGCGGAGTTGGCCTGCGGGATGTTGCGGGCGGTGGCGATGAGCAGGCCGCAGGCGAGCTCGGCGGCGGTGACGATGTTGGAGGTCGGGGCGTTCACGACCATCACGCCGGCCTTGGTGGCGGCGGAGACGTCGACGTTGTCCAGGCCGACGCCGGCGCGGGCGACGACCCGCAGCTTCTTCGCGGCGGCGATGGCCTCCGCGTCGATCTTCGTGGCGCTGCGCACGAGCACGGCGTCGACGTCGGCGACGGCGGGCAGCAGCTCCGCGCGGTCGGCGCCGTTGCAGTGCCGGATCTCGAAGTCGGGGCCGAGCGCGTCGACGGTGGCCGGGGAGAGCTCCTCGGCGATCAGCACGACGGGTTTGCGGGGCGAAACAGTGCTCACGGAGTCCTCAGTCCTCACTGGTCCATGGCGGACGGCCGTCCCGACGGCCGCAGGCGGTGAAGGGGGCAGGCAGCCGCGTGGAAGACGCACGACGCTGTGAGCCTGGTACGCGCTTGTTGGTGTGCAGTGTATCGGCGGTTGCCGCGCCGTCGCGCGAGCTTCGCCCACGGGCGCCGGGCGGGCCGGTTTCCCGGCCCGCCCGGCGCCCGTGCGGCGCGGAGTGCGCCTACTCCTTGTCGTCCACCCAGCTCATCAGCTTGCGCAGCTTCTTGCCGGTGGTCTCCAGCAGGTGGTCCTCGTCGGCCTTCTTGTACTCGTTGTACTTGGGCAGGCCGGCCTGGTACTCCTTCATCCAGTTGTTGGCGAAGGTGCCGTCCTGGATCTCGCCCAGGACCTTCTTCATCTCGGCCTTGGTGCCCTCGTTGACGATGCGCGGGCCGGTGACGTAGTCGCCCCACTCGGCGGTCTCGGAGACGGACCAGCGCATCTTCTCCAGGCCGCCCTCGTACATCAGGTCCACGATCAGCTTGAGCTCGTGGAGGCACTCGAAGTACGCGATCTCCGGCTGGTAGCCGGCCTCGACCAGGGTCTCGAAGCCCGCCTTGACGAGCGCCGACGCGCCGCCGCAGAGCACGGCCTGCTCGCCGAAGAGGTCGGTCTCGGTCTCCTCGGTGAAGGTGGTCTTGATGACGCCGGCGCGGGTGCCGCCGATGGCCTTGGCGTAGGAGAGCGCCAGCGCGAAGGCGTTGCCGGAGGCGTCCTGCTCGACGGCCGCGATGCACGGCACGCCGCGGCCCTCCTCGTACTGGCGGCGGACCAGGTGGCCCGGGCCCTTGGGGGCGACCATGCAGACGTCGACGCCGGCCGGGGGCTTGATGAAGCCGAAGCGGATGTTGAAGCCGTGGCCGAAGAAGAGCGCGTCGCCGTCCTTGAGGTTGTCCTTGACGGACTCCTCGTAGACCTTGGCCTGGATCGGGTCCGGGACGAGGATCATGATGACGTCGGCCTCGGCCGCGGCCTCGGCCGGGGTGACGACGCGCAGGCCCTGCTCCTCGGCCTTCTGCTTGGACTTGGAGCCCTCGTGCAGGCCCACGCGGACGTCGACGCCCGAGTCGCGCAGGGACAGCGCGTGGGCGTGGCCCTGGCTGCCGTAGCCGAGGACCGCGACCTTGCGGCCCTGGATGATGGACAGGTCGGCGTCGTTGTCGTAGAAGAGCTCGGCAGCCACGTTGGGGATTCTCCTTGTTTCCGGTTTTCCGGTTGTGCGTCCCACCGTATGACGGGCGGGCGGACGGAAGATTTCGGGTCTCGGTATGCGGATCCGCGCGGGGTCCGGGGTCCGCAGGGGGTGCGGGGCCCGCAGGGGTTGCGGGAGGGCGGCCTCAGGCCGAGCGGTCGAGCGCGCGCAGGCTGCGGTCCGTGATGGACCGGGCGCCGCGCCCTATGGCGATCGTCCCGGACTGCACCAGCTCCTTGATGCCGAAGGGCTCCAGCATCTTGAGCATGGCGCCGAGCTTGTCGCTGCCGCCGGTCGCCTCGATGGTGACGGCCTCCGGGGAGACGTCGACGGTCTTGGCGCGGAAGAGCTGGACGATCTCGACGATCTGGGAGCGGGTCTCGTTGTCGGCGCGGACCTTCACCAGGACGAGTTCGCGGTGGATGGCCGCGCTGTCCTCCAGCTCGACGATCTTCAGCACGTTGACGAGCTTGTTGAGCTGCTTGGTCACCTGCTCCAGCGGCAGCGACTCGACGTTGACGACGATCGTGATGCGGGAGATGTCCGGGTGTTCGGTGACCCCGACGGCGAGGGAGTCGATGTTGAAGCCGCGGCGGGCGAACAGGGCGGCGATCCGGGTCAGGATGCCCGGGGTGTTCTCCACCAGGACGGAGAGCGTGTGCTTGGTCATCAGGTTCTCTTCCTCGTCAGGCCTCTGTCATCTGTCGTCGGCGGTCCGTCAGTCGTCCTCGGTGTCGCCGAAGTCCGGGCGGACTCCGCGCGCGGCGAGGATCTCGTCGTTGGAGGTGCCTGCGGCGACCATCGGCCAGACCATGGCGTCCTGGTGGACGATGAAGTCGATCACGACGGGCCGGTCGTTGATGGCGTTGGCCTTCTCGATGACGGCGTCGAGCTGGTCCGGGCGCTCGCAGCGGATGCCGACGCAGCCCATGGCCTCGGCGAGCTTGACGAAGTCCGGGACGCGGGTTCCGGCGCAGGGCTCGGTGCCGGCGCCCGTGGCGGAGCCGCCGTTGGAGACGGCCGGGCCCGCGTGGAGCACCGTGTTGGAGTAGCGCTGGTTGTAGAACAGGGTCTGCCACTGGCGGACCATGCCGAGGGCGCCGTTGTTGATGATGGCGACCTTGACCGGGATGTCGTTGAGCGCGCAGGTGACCAGTTCCTGATTGGTCATCTGGAAGCAGCCGTCGCCGTCGATGGCCCACACGGTGCGGTCGGGCATGCCGGCCTTGGCGCCCATCGCGGCGGGGACGGAGTAGCCCATGGTCCCGGCGCCGCCGGAGTTGAGCCAGGTGGCGGGCTGCTCGTAGTCGATGAAGTGGGCGGCCCACATCTGGTGCTGGCCGACGCCCGCGGCGTAGATGGTGTCCTTCGGCGCGAGCTGCCCGATGCGCTGGATGACCTGCTGCGGGGAGAGGCTGCCGTCGTCGGGCTGGTCGTAGCCGAGGGGGTAGGTGTCGCGCCAGCGGTTGAGGTCCTGCCACCAGGCCGCGTATCCCGTCCCGGCGGCCTCGCCCGTGCGGCCCTCGGCGTGCTCGGCCTGGATGGCGACGATCAGGTCGGCGATGACCTCGCGGGCGTCACCGACGATCGGCACGTCGGCGGCGCGGTTCTTGCCGATCTCCGCGGGGTCGATGTCGGCGTGGACGATCTTGGCGTACGGGGCGAAGGAGTCCAGCTTGCCCGTGACGCGGTCGTCGAAGCGGGCGCCGAGGGCGATGATCAGGTCGGCCTTCTGCAGGGCGGTGACGGCGGCGACCGAGCCGTGCATGCCGGGCATGCCCAGGTGCTGCGGGTGGCTGTCGGGGAAGGCGCCGAGGGCCATCAGGGTGGTGGTGACGGGGGCGCCGGTCAGCTCGGCGAGCACCTTCAGTTCGGCGGTCGCGCGGGCCTTGAGGACGCCGCCGCCGACGTAGAGCACGGGGCGGGCGGCCTGGCTGATCAGCTTGGCGGCCTCGCGGATCTGCTTGCTGTGCGGCTTGGTGACCGGGCGGTAACCGGGCAGGTCGGTGTGCGGGGGCCAGCTGAAGGTGGTCTGCGCCTGCAGGGCGTCCTTGGCGATGTCGACGAGCACGGGGCCGGGGCGGCCGGTGGACGCGACGTGGAAGGCCTCGGCGATGGTGCGGGGGATCTCTGCGGGGTCGGTCACCAGCCAGTTGTGCTTGGTGATCGGCATGGTGATGCCGCAGATGTCCGCCTCCTGGAAGGCGTCCGTGCCGATCGCCTTGGAGGCGACCTGGCCGGTGATGGCGACCAGCGGGACGGAGTCCATGTGGGCGTCGGCGATCGGCGTGACGAGGTTGGTGGCACCGGGGCCGGAGGTGGCCATGCAGACGCCGACCTTGCCCGTGGCCTGGGCGTATCCGGTCGCGGCGTGGCCCGCGCCCTGCTCGTGGCGGACCAGGACGTGGCGGACCTTCGAGGAGTCCATCATCGGGTCGTACGCGGGGAGGATCGCCCCTCCCGGGATCCCGAACACGATCTCGGCACCGACCTCCTCCAGCGAGCGGATGAGGGACTGCGCGCCCGTGACGTGCTCGACGGTGGCGGGCTGGTGCGCCGCGCCGTTACGGGCCCGCGGCTGCGGATGGTGGGCCCCGGTGGCCTGCTCGGTCATCGACATTCTCTTCTCGAAGGATTTCGACGGGTTCGATCGACGGGTTCGACTGGTTGAGCGGAGGTCGGTTTGGGTGGGTCTGTCACGTTCTAGTGCAACAAAAAACCCCTCGTGCCGTGAGGCAAGCGAGGGGAGCGCGCCGGTGTGGTCAGCAGGGCGTGTGAAGGGCCTGCTTCAGCCGACGCGCTTTCCAAGTACGAGAATTCGGGTGCGCATGGAACCGACCCTCCACCCGCCACCTGGGAAGTGTCAAGTGGGTGGGACGGGCGTCTCATTATTTGAGCGCAATGGAGCATGGGCGAGTGATCCGGCGCCCCCCGCGGACCCGGATCGCGTAGCGGACGGTACTGCTCCTGCGGGCAGGGCGCCGCCTCCGACCCACGCTTTTGCGCCATCCACCGGCGCGCCGGGGACGGGGTAGGCCCCGAGGTTCAGCGCGTGCCGCAGGCGGTGCTCGTCGAGCGGCCCGGCGAAGGCGGCGCCCAGGGCATGGGTGCAGCCCATGGCGCGCAGGGCGAGCGCCTGCTCGGGCACGTCGACCCCGTCGGCGACGGACTGCATGCCCAGGTCGGTGGCGATCCTCAGCAGCCCGGCGGTGATCTTGTGCAGCCGGGCGGACTCCACCACGCCGTCGACCAGCCCCCGGTCGAGCTTGAGGGTGTCGATGGGCAGCCGGCGCAGGGCGCTGATGGCGGCATAGCCGCTGCCGAAGCCGTCGAGGGCGATCCGCACCCCCATCCGGCGCAGGGCGGCCAGGCGCCGCTCCAGCTCGTCCAGGGGCACCCGGGGGTCGCTTCCGGACAGCTCCAGGACGAGCGCGCCGGAGGGCAGCCCGTGGCGGATCAGCAGCCCCTCCAGGTTCTTGGCGGGCAGCGACCTGTCCATCAGCCGGGCGGCCGACAGCCGGACGTACACGGGCACGGGGTGGCCCGCGCGGCAGCGCTGGGCGGCCTGCTCGACGGCCTTCTCCACCGTCCAGCGGCCCAGCTCGGCGATGCGGGCGGCCTCGTCGCCCCGGTCGTTCTCGGCCACGCGGAGATACTCCGCAGGAGTGAACAGTATTCCCTGGGCGGAGCGCCAGCGGGGCTGGGCGGCCACCGCGGTGACCGTGCCCGTGCCCAGGTCGACGACGGGCTGGTGCAGCAGGGCGAACTCGCCCTCGTGCAGGGCGGTGCGCAGCCGGGTGGCGAGCTCGGCGCGGCGGACCACGTCGGCCTGCATCTGCGGTGCGTAGAGCTCCACGCGCCCCTTGCCGGCCTGCTTGGCGCGGTACATCGCGAGGTCGGCGTTGCGCATCAGCTCGCCCGGGGTGATGCCGGGCTCGGCGAAGGCCACGCCGATGCTGGCGGCGACGCGGACCTCGGTGCCTCCTTCCACGCGGTAGGGCTGGGAGAGGGTGATCCGCAGCCGGTCGGCGATCTCGTGGATGCGGTACTCCCGGGCGGCGGGGTCACGGGTGCCGTCACCGATGATCAGCGCCGCGAACTCGTCGCCTCCGAAGCGGGCCGTGGAGTCGCCCGCGCGGACGGAGTCCTGGAGGCGACGGGCCGCCTGGACGAGCAGCTCGTCGCCGGCTTGGTGGCCGACGCTGTCGTTCACCGCCTTGAAGCCGTCGAGGTCGATGAAGAGCACGGCGGTGCCCGCGTCGGTCGCTCTGCGGCCGGTGAGGGCCTGCTGGACGCGCTTGGTGAACAGGGCGCGGTTGGGCAGGTCGGTGAGCGGGTCGTGCTCGGCCGTGTGCTGGAGCTGGGCCTGGAGGCGGACGCGCTCGGTGACGTCGCGGCTGTTGAAGATCAGGCCGCCGTGGTGGCGGTTGACGGTGGACTCGACGTTGAGCCACTCGCCGCCGCCGGAGCGGAAGCGGCACTCGATGCGGGTCGTGGGCTCCTCGGCGGGCGGCGCCGCGAGGAAGCGGCGCACCTCGTGGACGACTCTGCCCAGGTCCTCCGGGTGGATCAGCGAGGCCAGCTCGGAGCCGACGAGGTCTTCGGCCTCGCGCCCGTAGACCCCGGCGGCGGCCGGGCTGACGTAGCGCAGTATGCCCGTGGGCGCGGCGATCATGATCACGTCGCTGGAGCCCTGGACGAGGGAGCGGAAGTGGTTCTCCTTCTGGGCCAGTTCCTGGGTGAGGGAGATGTTGTCCAGCAGCATGATGCCCTGGCGGATCACCAGGGCCAGGACGACCGTGCAGCCGGTGAACAGGACGACTTTGTCGACCTGGTGGCCGTCCAGGACGTTGTAGAGGATGCCCAGGGTGCACACGGCTGCGGCCAGGTACGGCGTGAGGGCCGCGAGGGAGCCGGCGATGGGACGGCTGGGGTGGTGCGGGTGCTGGGCCGAGCGGGGCGGGGCGGCGTCGTCGCCGTCCTCGCGCGCGACCCAGGGGGCGTACGCCATGAGCATGTAGCCCGCGAACCAGCCGGCGTCGAGGATCTGGCCCGAGCGGTAGTGCGAGCGCAGCAGCGGCGAGGTGAACAGGGCGTCGCACAGGACCGTCAGGGCGAGGGCCGCGATGGCGGTGTTGATGGCCGAGCGGTTGGCTGTCGAGCGCCGGAAGTGCAGGGCCAGCACCATGGACACCAGGGCGATGTCCAGCAGCGGATAGGCCAGGGAGAGCGCGGCGTGGGCGACGCTCTCGCCCTCGAAGTGGGCGGTGTGCGCGAGCGCGAGGCTCCAGGAGAGCGTGAGCAGCGAACCGCCGGTGAGCCAGGCGTCGAGGGCCAGGCACACCCAGCCGGCCCGGGTGACGGGGCGGCGGGCGAGGACCAGCAGGCCGATGATGGCCGGCGGCGCGAAGAGCAGGAAGCAGAAGTCGGCCACGGAGGGCGTCGGGACGCGGGCGTCCATGACGACCTCGTACCAGCCCCAGACAACGTTGCCGAGGCCGGCCATGGCCGAGGACGCGGCGAAGAGGAACCAGGCGAGCCGGAACCGGGTGCGGTGCGTGCGCCCGTACCAGAAGCAGGAGACGGCGGCGAGGACGGCCGCGCCGCCGAGGCCGAAGTCGCCCATGGCGGAGGCGAGCTCGCTCGATCCCCAGCCGAAGGCCGCGCCCGTGGCATAGCCGCCGCAGACGAGGGCCAGCAGCAGCTGGGAGACCGGGCCCGAGCCGCCGGACGGGCGGGACAGGGCCGCCCCTGGGGCGCTCACCGCGCCGCCGTCCGCAGCAGCGGGATCCATGGGAGCCACAGGAGCAGCGTGGCCACGCAGTGCGGTCGCGGTGCACAGTGCGGTCGTGGTCGGTG
Source organism: Streptomyces roseifaciens (assembly GCF_001445655.1). NCBI lineage: Bacteria > Bacillati > Actinomycetota > Actinomycetes > Kitasatosporales > Streptomycetaceae > Streptomyces > Streptomyces roseifaciens. Next base: position 2,981,104 of record NZ_LNBE01000004.1, on the reverse strand, counting down.
CGTGAGCCGCGTCGGGTTGATCGTCCATTGGCCGTGCATCGCCCGTCGCCCCCCTCGAGTTCCGGTCCTCGCTGCGGCCGTTCCTGTGCACGCCGCAGCCCCCGTCCGGACGATACACCAGACTCGTCACTCAGGGACATAGCTCATATACATAGCGTAATCAGCCACGGGGTTATGGACACTGAGTGCAGTCGAACGGTACCTCTACGTGGTAACTAGCGGGCGATGACTACGACATTTTGCAGTGGCGCGTCCAGGGCGAATCTGGCCAGCTGATCACGCAGGAGCCGCTCGGCGCGCGGCAGAAAGGCCGAAGAGGGCCCACCCACATGGGGGGTGATCAGCACCCCCGGGGCGCTCCACAGGGGGTGCCCGGGCGGCAGCGGCTCGGGGTCCGTGACGTCCAGTGCGGCACGCAGCCGACCTGCGTCCAGTTCGGCCAGAAGGGCCTTGGTGTCGACGACGGCACCGCGCGCCACGTTCACCAGCAGCGCCCCGTCCTTCATCCGCGCCAGGAAACCGGCGTTGACGAGCCCCCGGGTCTCCTCGGTGAGCGGGGTCGCGAGAATCACGACGTCGGCGTCGGGCAGCAAGCCGGGCAGGGCGGCGATCGGATGCACGGGACCGCGCGCGCTGTCCCGCGCGGAGCGTGCGACGCGTGTGACCCGCGCGCACTCGAAGGGCACGAGCCGGTCCTCAATGGCGCTGCCGATCGAACCGTAACCCACAATGAGCACCGACTTGTCGGCCAGCGCCGGCCGGAAGCCCTGCCGCCACTCCCCCGCGTCCTGCGCGCGCACGAAGCCGGGGATGTCGCGCAGCGAGGCGAGGGTGAGGGCCAGGGCGAGTTCGGCGGTGCTCGCGTCGTGCAGCCCGCGGGCGTTGCACAGCACGGCGCCCTTCGGCAGCCGCTCCACGGCGGGCAGCAGGTGCTCCACGCCCGCGGTGAGCGCCTGCACGACCCGTACGCGCGTCATGGCGGGCAGCGGGCGCAGGCACGGCTCGGGGTCGGTGACGTACGGGACCGCGTAGAAGTCGCAGCGGGCGGGGTCGGTCGGGTAGTCCGGCCCGCCGTCCCAGAAGGCGTAGTCGAGGCTCTCCGGGAGCCCTTCGATCCGCTCGGGCGGGAAGGGCAGCCAGACCAGGGGGCGGGCGGAACCGCTGTCATCTGCACTCATGCCTGGAGGCTATGCGATCGGGCCGGCACGGCAGAGGTTAGTTTGGGGGCGAGGAACGGGAGGGGTACGGCCGGTGGAGCGCAGGAATATCGGTGCGGCGGCGCTCGAAGTGGGCGCGATCGGCCTGGGGTGCATGCCCATGCACTGGGGATACACCGCCTCCCAGCGGAGCGGGCAGGGCGCGCTGCGCACGGTGCACGCGGCGCTCGACGCGGGCACGACCCTGCTGGACACCGCGGACATGTACGGGCCGTTCACCAACGAGCTGCTGGTGGGACGGGTGCTGCGGGAGAGGCGCTCCGAGGCGTTCGTGTCGACCAAGTGCGGGCTGCTGGTGGGCGACAGCCACATCGTCGCCAACGGCCGCCCGGGCTATGTGAAACGGGCCTGCGACGCCTCGCTGCGCCGGTTGCAGACCGACGTGATCGACGTCTACCAGCTGCACCGGCCCGACCCCGAGGTGCCGGTCGAGGAGACCTGGGGGGCGATGGCCGAGCTGGTCTCCGCGGGCAAGGTGCGGGCGCTGGGCTGGTGTGCGATCGGCGCGCGCAAGCACCGCCGGTCGCGCGCGGGGCTGTACGAGGCGACGATCCGGCAGCTGGAGCGGGTGCAGCAGGTGTTCCCGGTGAGCTGTGTGCAGGTGGAGTTGTCGGTGTGGTCCCGGGAGGCGCTCGATGCGCTGGTGCCCTGGTGCGCTTCCCGGGGTGTCGGCATGCTGGCCGCCATGCCCCTGGGGAATGGTTTCCTCAGCGGCACGCTCACGCCGGGGCAGGGCTTCGAGCCGGAGGACCTCCGGGCGCGCCACCCGCGCTTCACCGCCGAGATGATGGCCGCCAACCAGCCGATCGTGGCGGGCCTGCGCCGGGTCGCGCTGCGCCACGACGCGACGGCCGCGCAGGTCGCCCTGGCCTGGGTACTGGCGCAGGGCCGGCACGTCATACCCGTACCGGGCACGAAGAAGCCGGTGTGGGCGGTGCAGAACGCAGCGGCGGCGCAACTGCGGCTCACCCCCGAGGACTTCGCGGAGATAGCGGCGCTCCCCCGCGCCATGGGGTCCTGGGACTGACGCGGCGCACGTGGCGCACCCGTGCGATTCTCCCCCGGACGGCGGCCCCCGGTGTGGCACAGTGCCGCGTACACGCAGTGCGCCCCGGCGAGAGGAACGAACCGTGCGACGACGTCCCCGTGTCCGTACCGGCGCCGCCGCGCCGACCGCCTCTCCGCGACCGACCGCCTCTCTGCGCCCCGGCGCCTCTCTGCGGCCCGCCACCTCTCTGCGGCCGGCCGCCTCTCTGCTCCTGGCCGGCTCCCTGCTGCTCGGCGTCGCGGGCTGTTCGAGCGAGGACGGCTTCCCGGGCGAGGGCCCGCGGCAGGGTTCGGCGGCCAAGTCGCCCGGCGAGGAGGCCTCTTCGGGCACCCCCTCGACCCCGCCGGCGCCCGCCAAGGGCTCGGTCAAGGTCGTCCGGACGCTCACCGCGAAGCTCGGCTCGCCGTGGGGCGTCGCGGCGCTCCCCGGCGGCGACCTCCTGGTCGGGTCCCGCGACACCGGAAAGATCGCCCGGGTGGCGGTCAAGGACGGCGCGCAGAGCGAGGTGGGCGAGGTGCCCGGCGTCGTCAAGGGCGGCGAGGGCGGCCTGCTGGGCCTGGCGGTCTCGCCCGACTTCGCCACCGACCGCCTGGTGTACGCGTACTTCACCACCGATTCGGACAACCGCATCGCACGCCTGCGCTACGACGAGCGCAAGCCCGCGGGGCAGCGGCTGGGGGCGCCCGACACGGTGCTCCGGGGCATCCCCAAGGGCAACGTCCACAACGGCGGGCGCATCGCCTTCGGCCCCGACCGGATGCTCTACGCCGGGACGGGCGAGAGCGGGGAGCGCGGCCTCTCCCAGGACAGGAAGTCCCTCGGCGGGAAGATCCTCCGCATGACCCCGGACGGCCGCCCCGCGTACGGCAACCCCGAGGAGAACTCGGTGGTCCACTCCTACGGCCACCGCAACGTGCAGGGCCTGGCGTGGGACGCGGGCAAGCGCCTGTGGGCGTCGGAGTTCGGCCAGAACACCTGGGACGAGCTCAACCTGATCCGGCCGGGCGGCAACTACGGCTGGCCCGTCGTCGAGGGCAAGGCGGGCAGGTCCGGCTACACCGACCCCGTCGAGCAGTGGAAGACCTCCGACGCCTCCCCCAGCGGCCTCGCCTTCGCCAAGGGCTCCCTGTGGATGGCGGGCCTGCGCGGCGAGCGCCTGTGGCGGATCCCGCTGGACGGCACGAAGCCGGTGGCCGGCCCCCAGGCGTTCCTGCAGGGCGAGTACGGGCGGCTGCGCACGGTCCTGGCCACGGACGACGGCGGGCTGTGGCTGACGACGAGCAACACCGACGGGCGCGGGAAGCCGGGCGGCGAGGACGACCGGATCCTGCGGCTAGAAGTGAGCTGACGCATCGCGGCGCACGACTTTGCCGGGACCGTACACACGTCCGCCTAGACTGGACGGACAGTGCGGCGACGGGAGTTGAAGATGTTCAACGTGTTCGAGGAAGTGTTCGCACCGGGCCGGAAGCACACCGACGAGGAACAGAACCGGCTCGAAATGACCCGCGAGGACGTCGGTGACGGCGACCCCGCGCGCGGCCCGGTCGACCTCGACTCGGGCCACGTGCTCATACGCCCGCCCCGGCAAGGCTCCTCTCGGGACTGACCGGGAGCGGCTCGCGGGCCCCGTCCACCGGCTCCGGCGCGTCCACCGGCTCCGGCGGCTCGATGCTGATCCGGGGCAGGCGGCGCTCCAGCCACGCCGGCAGCCACCAGTTGGCGCCGCCCAGCATGTGCATGAGCGCCGGGACGAGCAGCGTGCGCAGCACGAAGGCGTCGAGGGCGACGGCCGCCGCGAGGCCGATGCCGAACATCGAGATGACGCGGTCCCCGCTGAGGACGAAGGCGAGGAAGACCGAGATCATGATCACCGCCGCGGAGTTGATGACGCGGCTGGTCTCGGCGAGGCCGACGCGCACGGCCCGGGTGTTGTCGCGCGTGGCGAGCCACTCCTCGTACATCCGGCTGACCAGGAAGACCTGGTAGTCCATGGACAGGCCGAAGAGGACGGAGACCATGACGACGGGCAGGAACGGTTCTATCGGCCCGGCGCCGCCGAGGCCGAGGAACTCGGCGCCCCAGCCCCATTGGAAGATCGCGACGACGATGCCGAAGGACGAGGCGACGGCGGCGATGTTCATCAGCGCGGCCTTCAGGGGGATGCCGATGCTCCGGAAGGCCAGCAGGAGCAGCAGGCAGCCCAGGCCGACGACGGTGCCGACGAAGAGCGGCAGCTTGCCGAGGATGATGGCGGCGAAGTCGTCGTAGCTCGCGGTCATGCCGCCGACCTGGACGTCCACACCGGTGCCGGCGGTCGCCTTCGGCAGCACGGTGCCGCGCAGCCGGTCCACGAGGTCGCTGGTGTCGCGCGACTGCGGGGAGGTGGTGGGGACGACGCTGATGACGCCCGTGTCGCCGCTGGGGCTGACCTGGGCGGGCGAGGCGGAGGCGACGCCCTCGGTGTGCCGCAGGGCGTCCGGGAGCTCGGTGAACGCGAGCCGGTCGGCGGCGCTGTCGAGGTCGGCCACGAGGGTCAGGGGGCCGTTGACGCCGGGCCCGAAGCCGCGGCCGAGCATGTCGTACGCCTGGCGCGTGGTGGACGAGGCCGGGTTGTTGCCCTGGTCGGAGGTGCCCAGGTGGAGGGAGAACGTGGGCAGCGCGAGCACGAGCATGACGGCGGCGGCCACGGCGCCCAGCAGCTTGGGGTGGCGCTCCACGAAGGCGGACCAGCGGGCGGCCAGCCCGGTGGGCAGCTCCGGGCGGGGGCCGCTGTCCGCGAGGCGGCGGCGCTCGCGGCGGCTGAGGGCACGGTCGCCGATGACCCCGAGGAGCGCGGGCAGCAGCGTGACCGAGGCGGCGACGGTGAGGACGACGGTGAGCGAGGCGGCGATGGCGACCCCGTTGAGGAAGCTCAGCCGCAGGATGAGCATGCCGAGCAGCGCGACGCACACGGTGCCGCCCGCGAAGACGACGGCGCGGCCGGTGGTGGCGACGGCCCGCTCGGCCGCGACGGCCACGGGCAGCCCCGCCCGCAGGCCCTTGCGGTGCCGGGTGACGATGAACAGGGCGTAGTCGATGCCCACGCCGAGTCCGATGAGGGTGCCGAGCATGGGCGCGAAGTCGGCGACGGTCATGACGTGGCCGAGCAGCTGGGTGCCCATGTAGGCGGTGCCCACGCCCACGAGGGCCGTGGCGATCGGCAGCAGGCTCGCGGCCAGCGAGCCGAAGACGACGAAGAGCACGACGGCGGCGACGGCGATGCCGATGATCTCGCTGAGGTGGCCGCTCGCGGCCTCGCCGGTGGCGATGCCGGTGCCGCCGAGGGCGACCTCCAGATCGCCGTCCGCCGCGGACCGGGCCGTCTCGACGACCTGGTGCACCAGCTCCTTGCCGGGGTCGCCGGGCGAGGCGAAGGTGACGGAGGCGTAGGCGGTGTGCCCGTCGGGGCTGATCCTGGCGGCGCCGTCGGGGCCGCTGTACGGGCCGCTGACGGACTCGACGCCGGGCAGGGCCGCGACGTCGCGCAGGGTCTCGGTCATACGCTGCTCGACGGCGGCGGCGCGCACGGTGCCCCGGTCGGTGTGCCAGACGATGGTGTCGTCACCGCCCTGGCCCGGGAATCCCGCTTCCAGGAGCGCGCCCGCGCGGGCGGCCTCGGTACCGGGGACGGCGTAGTCGTTGGAGTACGCCGGGCCGGCCAGGGTCGCGGCCGCGGCGGTGCCCGCCAGGGCCACGAGCCACAGCACGATCACGGCGAAACGACGGCGCAGGCACCATCGGGCGAGTGAGGTCATTCGGGCTGCTTCCCGGTCGTCGCGTCGATCCCGCCGGGAGAACTGCCCCGTGCATTTCCGAGCGCATGAGCTGCTGGGCCTGGGGCCCCGCAGCGCGAGAGGCGCGGTGGGGGCCCCTTGCCGAACCACTGTGACAGCGGAAAAAGATCCTTTGTCCGCTTTGTGGCCCACCCCACACCGGGCCCGCCAGGGGCCGTCCGGCGCGGGGATCACAGGCTCTGCGCAGGGACTACCAGGTGTGGGCGACGTCCACGACGATGCGGTTGCGCTCCTGGAAGACCCGGTAGGGCAGCCGTGCGCGGACGCCGAGGCCGATCAGGGTGTCGCCCTCGAAGCTGCTGGCGAAGCGGGTGTCCTGGAAGGTGCGGAAGCCGGTGAGGTCCACGCCGGTCAGCGGCTGTCCGGCGTGGCCGGGGTAGCGCGGCTCGCCGGTGCTCGGGTCGTAGCTCGGAGCGGCCACGCGGACCGCCAGGATCGCGCCGCCGCCGACCGGGATCACGTCGCCGGAGCCGTCCTGGCGCAGCTGGTCCACGTACTCCACGCGGTAGCCGATCGGGCGGTCGCCGATGCCCTGGACGTCGAAGACCAGACGGTCGTAGCACTCGTGCTTCCCGGCCCGGATGTCCAGCAGCGGGCGGTAGGCCGTGTCCGTGCCGACCTTGGGCAGGCTCCCCCAGCCCGCCTCGCACTTCACCGTGGCCGGCGCCTCCGTGGCCGCGCCGGCCGGGACCGTCGCCACCAGCAGGCCGGCTCCCGCCAGCGTGAGTGCAGCCAGCGTCCTGCTCAACCGTCTCATGTGCCAACCCCCAGAAATCGGATGCGGGCACACGGTGGGCCCGCAGTCGGGATCATGCCGGACGGGGGACACGAAGGCCATAGAGCAAAGGAAACCAGCCATTCCCGGACCATTCCCGGACAGACAATGGCCGCCCCTTCGAAAAGGGGCGGCCATGAGGTGTCGCAGAACGCTGCCGATGAGCAGCTGATCGGCCCGGGGCCGATCGGCTCTCAGCCGGTCAGCCCTCGACGCCGAGGCGCTCCAGGATGAGCTCACGGACACGGGCCGCGTCGGCCTGGCCGCGCGTGGCCTTCATGACCGCGCCGACCAGTGCACCCGCCGCCGCGACCTTGCCGGCGCGGATCTTGTCCGCGATGGCGGCATTGGCCGCGATGGCCTCGTCCACGGCGGCACCCAGGGCGCTGTCGTCGGAGACGACCTTCAGGCCGCGCTTCTCGACGACCGCGTCCGGGTCGCCCTCGCCCGCGAGCACGCCCTCGATGACCTGGCGGGCCAGCTTGTCGTTGAGCGAGCCCTCGGCGACGAGCGCCGCCACCCGGGCGACCTGCGCCGGGGTGATCGGCAGCGCCGCGAGGTCCGTACCGGACTCGTTGGCGCTGCGGGCCAGCTCGCCCATCCACCACTTGCGGGCGGCGGCGGAGTCGGCACCGGCCTCGACGGTGGCGACGATCAGGTCGACCGCGCCCGCGTTGAGGATCGACTGCATGTCGTGCTCGGTGACGCCCCAGTCCTCACGGAGGCGGTTGCGGCGCACGCGCGGCAGCTCGGGCAGGGTGCCCCGCAGCTCCTCGACCCACTCGCGGGAGGGGGCCACCGGCACCAGGTCCGGCTCGGGGAAGTAGCGGTAGTCCTCGGCCTCCTCCTTGATGCGGCCGGACGTGGTCGACCCGTCCTCCTCGTGGAAGTGGCGGGTCTCCTGCACGATCGTGCCGCCGGCCGAGAGGACGGAGGCGTGCCGCTGGACCTCGAAGCGCACCGCGCGCTCGACGGAGCGCAGCGAGTTGACGTTCTTGGTCTCGGAGCGGGTGCCGAACTTCTCCCGGCCGTGCGGGCGCAGCGACAGGTTGACGTCGCAGCGCATCTGACCCATCTCCATCCGGGCCTCGGAGACGCCCAGCGCCTTGATGAGCTCGCGCAGCTCGGCCACGTAGGCCTTGGCGACCTCCGGGGCCCGCTCGCCCGCGCCCTCGATCGGCTTGGTGACGATCTCGATCAGCGGGATGCCGGCGCGGTTGTAGTCCAGCAGGGAGTGCTGGGCGCCGTGGATGCGGCCGGTGGCGCCGCCCACGTGCGTGGACTTGCCGGTGTCCTCCTCCATGTGGGCGCGCTCGATCTCCACGCGGAAGACCTCGCCGTCCTCCAGCTGCACGTCGAGGTAGCCGTTGAAGGCGATCGGCTCGTCGTACTGGGAGGTCTGGAAGTTCTTCGGCATGTCCGGATAGAAGTAGTTCTTCCGGGCGAAGCGGCACCACTCGGCGATCTCGCAGTGCAGCGCGAGGCCGATCTTGATGGCGGACTCGACGCCGGTGGCGTTGACCACCGGCAGGGCGCCGGGCATGCCGAGGCAGACCGGGCAGGTCTGGGTGTTGGGGTCCGCGCCCAGCTCCGTGGAGCAGCCGCAGAACATCTTCGTCTTGGTGCCGAGCTCGACATGGACCTCCAGGCCCATGACGGGGTCGTAGGAAGCCAGCGCGTCCTCGTACGACACCAGTTCAGTGACGGTCACGGAAAACTAACCTCTCAGGTCCTGGCTCAGTGCGCGAGGACGTCGTCGCTGTTCATCCGGCGCAGCTCGCGCACCAGCAGCGCGACGCCGGTGGCGATGGCTGCGGCGGAGACGATCGCGTCGACCAGCTGGAGCGTGTCCTGCTCGCCGCGCGCCTTCTTCGCCTGCTTGATCACGCTGACCGCGCCGAACAGCGTGGTGCCGATCGACAGATACGTGCCGGGCTTGGACTTCTTGAAGCCCTTGGCCTTCTTCAGAGCGCTCGCCTTGCTCACCTCGGTGCTCACAGCGACGGTGCCTCCTCAAGCAGGTGGTGACCCCAGCGGGCGGTGAACGCGGCCTCGACCGCGGCACCGACCTTGTAGAGCCGGTCGTCCTTCAGGGCGGGAGCGATGATCTGCAGACCGACCGGCAGGTTGTCCTCGGGCGCCAGGCCGCAGGGCAGCGACATGGCCGCGTTGCCGGCCAGGTTGGTCGGGATGGTGCACAGGTCCGCGAGGTACATCGCCATCGGGTCGTCGGCGCGCTCGCCGATCGCGAAGGCGGTGGTCGGGGTGGTCGGCGAGACGATCACGTCGACCTGCTCGAAGGCCTTCTCGAAGTCGCGCGTGATGAGCGTGCGGACCTTCTGCGCCGAGCCGTAGTAGGCGTCGTAGTAGCCCGAGCTCAGGGCGTACGTGCCGAGCATGACGCGGCGCTTGACCTCGGGGCCGAAGCCGGCCTCGCGGGTGAGGGCGGTGACGTCCTCGGCGGAGCGGGTGCCGTCGTCGCCGGCGCGCAGGCCGTAGCGCAGGCCGTCGAAGCGCGCCAGGTTCGAGGAGCACTCGGACGGCGCGATCAGGTAGTACGCGGCCAGGGCCAGGTCGAAGGACGGGCAGTCCAGCTCGACGATCTCGGCGCCCAGCTCCTTGAGCAGCTCGACGGACTCGTCGAAGCGCTGCACGACGCCGGCCTGGTAGCCCTCGCCGCGGAACTGCTTGACGACGCCGACGCGCATGCCCTGCACGCTGCCGTTGCGCGCGGCCTCGACGACCGGCGGGACCGGGGCGTCGATGGACGTGGAGTCCATCGGGTCGTGGCCGGCGATGACCTCGTGCAGCAGGGCCGCGTCCAGGACCGTACGGGCGCAGGGGCCGCCCTGGTCGAGGGAGGAGGAGAAGGCCACCATGCCGTAGCGCGAGACCGAGCCGTAGGTCGGCTTGACGCCGACGGTGCCGGTCACGGCGGCGGGCTGGCGGATCGAGCCGCCGGTGTCCGTGCCGATGGCCAGGGGGGCCTGGTACGCGGCGAGCGCCGCGCTGGAGCCGCCGCCGGAGCCGCCGGGGATCTTGGTCAGGTCCCAGGGGTTGCCGGTCGGGCCGTAGGCGCTGTTCTCCGTGGAGGAGCCCATCGCGAACTCGTCCATGTTGGTCTTGCCGAGGATGACGACGTCCGCGTCCTTCAGGCGCTTGGTGAGCGTCGCGTCGTACGGCGGGATCCAGCCCTCGAGGATCTTCGAGCCGACCGTGGTCGGGATCCCCTTGGTGGTGAAGATGTCCTTCAGCGCCAGCGGGACGCCGGCCAGCGGGCCGAGCTTCTCGCCGCGCTCGCGCTTGGCGTCGACCTCGCGGGCCTGGGCGAGGGCGCCCTCGCGGTCCACGTGGAGGAAGGCGTGCACCTTCTCGTCCACGGCCTCGATCCGGGCCAGGTGGGCCTCGGTGACCTGGACGGCGGTGAGCTCGCCGGAGGCGATCCTCTCCGCGATCTGGGCAGCGGTGAGCTTGATGATGTCCGTCATAGCGGTTTAGTCCTCCCCCAGGATCTGCGGCACCTTGAAACGCTGCTGCTCCTGGGCGGGGGCGCCGGAGAGCGCCTCCTGCGGGGTCAGCGACGGACGGACCTCGTCCGGGCGCATGACGTTGGTCAGCGGCAGCGGGTGGGACGTCGGGGGGACGTCCTGCTCGGCGACCTCGGAGACGCGGGCGACCGCGCCGATGATGTCGTCGAGCTGGCCGGCGAAGTGCTCGAGCTCTTCGTCCTTGAGCTCCAGACGTGCCAGCCGTGCGAGGTGGGCTACCTCCTCGCGCGTGATGCCAGGCATGCGGCGATCCTCAGGGGTTGTGACGGATTCTGGGCGGGTTGTGCGCCCAATCCTATGGCGCGGGGCGCAGTGCCTGCTAAACGCTTTACGGGGCGCCGTGGGCCGGGATCGCTTCGGCACCGCCGAGGCCCCCGGTGGGGGCGGGCCGCCGTCGCGGCGGAGGGGAGTGCGGGCGTCGGCCTCGGCACCCTCGCACGGGCTCGGCCTGGCTGTTTCTTCCGCCCCCGCGGCGCGCAACCCCCACCGGGGAAACCGGCGGTGCCTGACCGGCCTCGACCCCTACGTGACCGCGTCCTCCTCCGCGGGGGCGGACGCCGCCGCGGCCACGCGCTCGGCCTCCCTGTGCCAGCCGGACTCGTTGCGCAGGCGCAGCCAGGCCGTGGTCTCGTCCGGCGGCATGGCCGCGGCGACGAGCCAGCCCTGGACCGCGTCGCAGCCGAGGTCCCGCAGCCGCTCCCAGGTCTCGTCGTCCTCGACGCCCTCGGCGACGACGAGCAGGCCGAGGGAGTGGGCGAGGTCGAGCGTGCAGCGGACGATCTCGGCGTCCTCGTTGTCGATGGCGAGGCGGGCGACGAACGAGCGGTCGATCTTCAGTTCGCTGACCGGGAGCCGGCGGAGGTGGACCAGGGAGGAGTAGCCCGTGCCGAAGTCGTCCAGCGACATCTTCACCCCGTGCCCCGTCAGCCCCGCCAGGGTGTCCGCGGCCCGCTGCGGGTCCTCCAGCAGGACGTGTTCGGTTATCTCCAGCTGGAGCGCCCCCGCAGGGACCCCGTGCCGGGCCAGCCGCGCCGCGACCGATCCCGCGAACCCGGGAGTGTGAACGTCGCGCGGGGAGACGTTGACGGCGACCGGCACCTCCAGGCCCATGGCCCGCCATTTCGCCACCTGGCCGAGGGCCGTCTCCAGCACGTACTCGGTGAGCCTCGGCATGAGGCCGGAGGATTCGGCGATCGCGATGAACTCGTCCGGGGAGACCCGGCCCCGCTCCGGGTGGACCCAGCGCACCAGCGCCTCCAGGCCCGCGACGTGCCCGTCGAAGCCGACCTTGGGCTGGTAGTGCAGCTCGACGTCGCCCGCGTCGAGCGCGCGCCGCAGGTCGCCGAGGAGGCCGAGGCGGTCGGGGGTGTTGCCGTCGCGGCGGGCCTCGTAGACCTCGACGCCGCTGCGGTCGCGCTTGGCCTGGTACATGGCGACGTCGGCCCGGCGCAGCAGCCCCTCGGCGTCGAGGGCGTGATCGGGGTAGACGGCGACGCCGGCGCTGGCCTCCAGCACGAGGGTGAGCCCGTCGAGGTCGAGCGGCGAGCCCAGCGCGGCCACCAGGGAACGGGCCACGCGCTGGGCGCTGGTGAGGGAGTCGGCGGTGGGCAGCAGCACCGCGAACTCGTCGCCGCCGAGCCGCGCCGCTTCCGCGTCGCGCGGCAGGGCGAGGCGCAGCCGTTCGGCTATCTGCAGCAGCAGCCGGTCCCCCGCGAGGTGGCCGAGGGTGTCGTTGACGGAGCGGAAGCGGTCGAGGTCGATGAGCACGAGGGCGGAGCGGGTACCGGCGCGCTCGGCCTCGTCGAGCGCGCTCCAGGTGCGCTCCAGCAGCCACTGGCGGTTGGGCAGTCCGGTGAGGGGGTCGCGCAGCTGTTCCTCGGCGCGGGCGCGGGCGATCCACAGCGTGGAGTCGAGGGCGATGAGAGGGACGGCGAACAGCGGCAGCAGCAGCGGCGCGTGGTCGGCGACGACGGCGATCAGCGGGGCGATGCCGAGGAGGGCGCCGCCGACGAGGGCCTGCCGGACGAGGGCGGTGCGGGCGATGGTGCTGAGACCGGCCCGGGGGGCCATGGAGTACCAGAGCAGGGCGCGGGTGACCGCGAGGTACATGAAGGCGGCGAGGGCCACCTTGGGGATGGCGGTGAGCGGCCACTCGTCGGGCAGCCAGGGGCGCTCGACGGTGGAGACGACGCCGCACACGGCGAGGGCGAGCCCGGCGGCGCCGATGCCGAGGATGTCGACGGCACCGTGGAGTAAGGCCTGGCGCCAGCGGTGGCGGCGCGCCGTGGCGACGAGCAGGACGACGGCGATGCTGATGAGGACGGCGGGCAGCCAGCCGTAGAGGAGGAGGACGGCGAGGGTGAGGGCGGCGCCGGAGCCCGTGCCGCCCCACCAGCGGTCGCGCCCGAGGGCGACGAGGTGGGCGACGATGAGGCCGGTGAGAACGGCCAGCGACCAGCCGACGGTGTGTCCGGGGAAGACGGAGTGGCCCGCGGTGAGCACCCGGCAGATCCCCGCGGCCAGTGCGAGCACCGCCACGGCGACGCAGACCGTCGGCAGCGCGGGCGGAGGAACCCGGCGCAGCCGGGATGCCGGTTCGGCGCTGTCGGTGGGTTTCATGCCCGTCCCTCTCACAGCCGGCGGTGCCCGCGCCACGGCAGGCGCACATCTCAACAGTAGGCCGCAGAAGGCTACGGCGGGCAGCGATCGGCAGCGGTTGCCCGATTGGGATCCGGCCTCTTGTAGCCATCTGGTATGCGCTGTAGGGGTAATGCCCACTGACTATGCGGGCATTACTCCGCTGGGGTGGCGACCGGTGTGCGAACCTGCCTTCCGCCGGCGGCGCCGCTCCGCGTGGGGCGGGTGACGGCGCGGGTGGTGGGGGGTGCGGAGGGGCTACCCGCACCCCCTGCCCGCTACGCCTCGCCGTGGGTGCTCTCGTCCTCGCCCGCGCCCCCGCCCGCTCCCGCGCCCTCTTGCGGGACGGCCGCTTCCCGCGCCGCGTCGGGGCCTTCGGCGAGGAGCACGGCGAAGCCGTCCTCCTCCAGGACGGGGACCTTCAGCTGCATGGCCTTGTCGTACTTGGACCCGGGGTTGTCGCCGACGACCACGAAGTCCGTCTTCTTCGACACCGAGCCGGTGACCTTGGCGCCCCGGCTCTGCAGGGCCTCCTTGGCGCCGTCGCGGGTGTACGAGGCGAGCGTGCCGGTGACGACGACCGTCAGGCCGGCGAGGGGGCGCGGGCCTTCGTCCTTCCCGGCCTCCTCCTCCATCCGGACGCCGGCGGCGCGCCACTTCTCGATGATCTCGCGGTGCCAGTCCTCGGCGAACCACTCGCGGACGGCGGTGGCGATGGTGCCGGACACTCCCTCCACGGCGCCGAGCTCCTCCTCCGTCGCCGCGGCGATCCGGTCGATCGACCGGAACTCGCGGGCGAGGGCGGCGGCCGCGACCGGGCCCACGTGACGGATGGACAGGCCGTTGATGATGCGGGCCAGGGGGCGCTGCTTGGCCGCCTGGATGTTCTCCAGCATGGCCAGGGCGTTCTTCTTCGGCTCGCCCTTCTGGTTGGCGAAGAAGGTGACGACCTTCTCCTCACCCGTCTTGGGGTCGTGCTTGGGCAGGCCGGAGTCCGGGTCCACGACGTAGGACTTGATGGGCAGCAGTTCCTCGATCTCCAGATCGAAGAGGCCGCCCTCGTTCGTCATGGGCGGGCTGGCGGGCTCCAGGGGCTGGGTGAGCGCGGTGGCCGCCACGTAGCCGAAGTGCTCGATGTCGAGGCACTCGCGACCGGCCAGGTAGTAGAGCCGCTCGCGAATCTGGCCGGGACAGGTGCGGGCGTTGGGGCAGCGGAGGTCGATGTCGCCCTCCTTCATGGGCCGCAGCGGCGTGCGGCACTCGGGGCACTCCGCGGGCATGACGAACTCCCGCTCCGTGCCGTCCCGCAGGTCCACCACCGGGCCGAGGACCTCGGGGATGACGTCGCCCGCCTTGCGGATGACGACCGTGTCGCCGATGAGGACGCCCTTCTTCTTCACGACGTCCTGGTTGTGGAGCGTGGCGAACTCGACCTCGGAGCCGGCGACGGTGACGGGCTCGAAGACGGCCTGCGGGGTGACCCGCCCGGTGCGGCCGACGCCGGTGCGGATGTCGAGGAGCTTGGTGTTGACCTCCTCGGGCGGGTACTTCCAGGCGATGGCCCAGCGGGGGGCGCGGGCCGTGGAACCGAGCCGCCCCTGCAGGGGGATCTCGTCGAGCTTGACGACGACGCCGTCGATCTCGTGCTCCATGGAGTGCCGGACCTTCGGCTCCCCGTAGTGGGCGACGAACTTCCGCACCTCGTCGAGCGAGCCCACGACCTCCGCATGCGCCGCCGTGGGCAGCCCCCACTCGCGCAGCAGCCCGTAGGCCTGCGACTGGCGGTCGATGTCGAAGCCCTCGCGGGCGCCGATGCCGTGGACGACCATGTGCAGCGGGCGGGTGGCGGTGACGCGCGGGTCCTTCTGGCGCAGCGAGCCGGCCGCGGCGTTCCTCGGGTTGGCGAAGGGGGGCTTGCCGGCCTTCACCAGGGCGGCGTTGAGCTCCTCGAACTTCTCCATCGGGAAGTAGACCTCGCCGCGGACCTCGACGAGGGCCGGGATGCGGTCGCCCTTGAGGCGGTCGGGGATCTCGGAGATGGTGCGGACGTTGGGCGTGATGTCCTCGCCGGTGCGGCCGTCGCCGCGGGTGGCGGCGCGGGTGAGGCGGCCGTGCTCGTAGGTGAGGTTGACGGCGAGGCCGTCGACCTTGAGCTCGCACAGGAAGTGGTACGGCGTGCCGCCGCCGATCTCCTTGGCGATGCGCTCGGCCCAGGCGGCCAGCTCCTCGTCGTCGAAGGCGTTGTCGAGGGAGAGCATGCGCTCGCGGTGCTCGACGGCCGTGAACTCCGTCTCATAGGCCCCGGCGACCTTCTGGGTGGGCGAGTCCGGCGTGCGCAGCTCCGGGTGCTCCTCCTCCAGGGCCTCCAGCGAGCGCAGCAGCTTGTCGAACTCGGCGTCGCTGACGACGGGGGCGTCCTTGACGTAGTACCGGAAGCGGTGCTCCTCGACCTGCTCGGCCAGCAGTGCGTGCTTCTCCCGCGCCTCCGCGGGCACGGCGGAGCCCGCCGCGAGCTCTTCGCCTTGCCGTTCGACAGCCACCGTCTCGTCCTCCCGTTGATCCATGAGCGCCGTCACTCAGGGTTGTCTGCGAGTGATTTCGCCGCCCGGGCGCAGTGGGCGAGGGCCGCACGGGCATATGCGGGCGAAGCGCCCGCGAGCCCGCACAAGGGCGTGACGACCACGGACTCCGCGAGAGTCCCCGGTGCCAGCCCCAGCCTGCGCCACAGCGTCCTGACACCCATGACGCTACCGGCAGGGTCTGACAATGGGCCGTCGGTGCCCGGCACCACGCCCACGAACAACGCGGTGCCCGCCTCCACCGCCTCTCCCACCGCTTCTTCCTCACGCTCGGTGAAGAGCGAGAAATCGAACGAGATGCCCTGGAAGCCGGACCGGCGCAGCAGCGCGAAGGGCACGCCGGGGGCGCACGAGTGCACGACCGGTGCCTCGCCGGTGACCTCGCGGGCGACCGTCACCAGATCGCGCAGGGCGCCCTCGACCACGGCCCGGTCGACGGCCCGGTAGGTGCGGTAGCCGCTGGCGGTGCGCACGTGGCCGGTGAGGACGGCGGTCAGCGACGGCTCGTCGAGCTGCAGCACGACGCGGGCGCCGGGCACCCGCCGCCGCACGTCGGCGAGGTGGTTGCGCAGGCCCTCGGCCAGCGAGGCCGTCAGGTCGCGGCAGGCGCCGGCGTCGCCGAGGGCGGCCTCGCCGCCGCGCAGTTCGAGGGCGGCGGCGAGGGTCCACGGGCCGACGGCGGAGACCTTGAGCGCGCCCTCGTAGCCCTGTGTGTACTCCTCCAGCGCGTCCAGGTCCTCGCCCAGCCAGGAGCGGGCGCGCTTGGTGTCGCGGCCCGGGCGGTCGCTGACGCGCCATCCGCTGGGCTCCACGTGCGCGTAGACGTCCACCAGCAGTCCGGTGGTGCGCCCGATCATGTCGGCGCCGGGGCCGCGGGAGGGCAGCTCCGGCAGGTACGGCAGGGTCTCCAGGGAACCGGTGACGGTCCTCGCGGCCTCGCGGGCGTCGCCGCCGGGCATCGACCCGACGCCGGTGGCCGCACCGGCGCCCCAGATCTTCCCCGCTCCCGGCGGACGGCCACCGGACCCCTGGTCGTTGTCGCTCTTGTCGCTCACGCAGGAAGACTACGGGGCGCGCGGCGGCCGGCGCGCAGGCCGATCCAGGCGACGAGCCCGGCCGCCGCGTAGGCGCCCGCGGTCAGCCCGAAGGACGCCGCCGCGCCCGCGTACCAGCCGTCCGCCGCGGTGAGCGCGGCGCTGACGGCGGCGACGCCGACAAGGGAGCCGATCTGGCGGTTGGCGTTGAGGGCGGCGCCCGCGATGCCGGAGTGCTCGGTGCCGGCGGACTCCATGGTGGCGCCGGTCATCGCCGGGGAGGCCATGCCGATGCCGACGTTGAGCGTGGCGAGGACGGTCGCGAGCACCCAGTACGGCATGCCGGGCGAGACGGTGAGGGCCAGGACGAGGGTGCCGGCGGCGGAGACGGCGAGGGTGACCGCGAGGATCACGCGGTTGCCGATGCGGGGGCCGGTCTTCGCGTAGAGGACGTTGCCGAGGAGCCAGACGGCCTGGACGGGCAGCAGCTCCAGGCCGGCCTGCACGGGGCTCGCGCCGCGCGCGTTCTGCAGGAAGAGGCCGAGCATGAACAGCCCGCCGAAGAGGCCGAAGTTGAAGAGGAAGCCGATGGCGTTGGCGGCCGGGAAGCGGGCGTCGGAGAAGAGCGCGCGGGGCAGGACGCGGACCGCCGCACGGCGCTCGCGGACGACGAAGGCGGCGCCGGCGAGGACGGCGACGGCGAGCGGGACCAGCACGCGCGGCGCGCCCCAGCCGAGGTCCGGGCCCTCGATGAGCCCGTAGCTGAGGGCGGCCAGGGCGAGCAGGCCGAGCGCGTGGCCGGCCGCGGCGAGCGGGGCGGGCCGGCCCGGCAGGGGGGCGATGACGCGGCGGGCGAGCACGAGGCCGAGCAGGCCCAGCGGCAGGTTGATCAGGAAGACGGAGCGCCAGCCGAACGTGCCGACGAGGAGGCCGCCGACGGCCGGGCCGAGCCCGGCGGCCACGGAGACGATCGCGGACCACAGGCCGAGGACGCGGGCCCGCTCCCGGGCGCCGGGGAAGGCGGCGAGGAGCAGCGTCAGCGAGCTGGGCATGAACAGCGCCGCCCCGGCGCCCTGCAGGACCCGTCCCGCGATGAGCACGCCCGCCCCGGGCGCGACCGCGGCCAGCAGCGAGGCCGCGGTGAAGAGCGCGAGCCCGGCGAGGTAGGTGCGGCGCGCCCCGTAGCGGCCGGCGAGGGAGCCGGCCAGGAGCAGGAGGGCGGCGAAGGCGAGGACGTAGCCGCTGACGACCCAGGTCAGGCCGGACAGGGAGAGTCCGAGGCCCGCGCGGAGGGAGGGGCCGGCGACGTTGATGATCGTGACGTCGAGCGAGGCCAGCACGAAGCCGAGGGCGAGGGTGAAGATGCCGAGCCCCGGGCGGGCAGGGGCGGCCGGCGGGGCGGGTGCGGCGGGGGCGGCCGCGGAGGAGCGGGTCTGAGCGATCATGGAGATAGTTAAAGCTGTATCGATTACTCAGACAATCATTACAGCTATAACTTTACGAGAGCTATACGAAAGCCCCCGGGGCATCCGTCCCGGGGGCTTCCTCGTGCCCGCACATCGCGGCCTGCACGCCCTACGCGCCTTCCAGCGCCCTCGCCAGCTGGTCCCGCAGGGCAGCCCGTTCCTCGTGCGACATGTGGTCCAGCGGCGAGTCGCGCCCGATGCGCCGCAGCAGCTCCAGGCGCAACTCCCGCCCCGCATCGGTCAGGACGAGCCGCTTGGCCCGCCTGTCCTGCGGGTGCGGCTCGCGCACGACCAGGCCGCGCTTCTCCAGCTTGTCCACCACATAGGTGACGTTCGGCGGCTCGCAGCTCAGGATCGCCGCCAGCTCGCGCGCCGTCCTCGGCCGCCCGAGCTCCTCCAGGGCCTTCGCCTGTGTGGGCGTGAGGTCGAACTCGGCGCTGCGGCCGCGCTGGTGCGCGTCCATGCGCTTGTTGAGCTCGACGACCAGGGACCGTATCTCCTTGACCGAGCACCCGACGGCCGCCGTGTCCTGCACTGCGCTGCTGCTCATGCCGCCAGCGTACGCCGCTGCGTCAGCGACCGGGCCGGACGGACAGGTCGTTGATCTCCGCGTCGCGCGGGAGGTCGATCGCGAGCAGGATCGTCGACGCGACCGACTCGGGGTCGATCCACTGCGACGGGTCGTACTCCTTGCCCTCCTGCTGGTGCACCTTCGCCTGCATGGGGGTCGCGGTGCGGCCGGGGTAGACGCTGGTGACGCGCACGCCGGCCGCGTGCTCCTCGGCCCGCAGCGAGTCCGCGAGCGCCTTCAGGCCGTGCTTGCTCGCGGCGTACGCGCTCCAGCCGGCGTGGGCGTGCAGCCCGGCGCCCGAGTTGACGAAGACGACGTGCCCCTTCGCCACGCGCAGCTGCGGCAGGAAGAGCCGCGTCAGCTCGGCCGGGGAGACCAGGTTGGCGGCGAGCGTGGCGTTCCACGTCTTCGGCGTCAGCTCGCCGACGTCGCCGAGGTCCACGACGCCCGCGACGTGCAGCAGCGTGTCGACCCGGTCGGGCAGCGGCTGCTTGTCGAGGGCCCAGGAGAGCCGGTCCGGGTTGGACAGGTCGGCCACGAGCGTGTGGGCGCCGGGGAACGCGGCGGCCAGCTCCCTGGCCCGGCCGGCGTCCCGCGCCAAGAGGTGGACCTCGTCGCCCCGGTCGAGGAGACGGCGCGCGACCGCCTCCCCGATGCCGGAGCCGGCCCCGGTGATCAGATGTGTTGCCATGGGAGCCAGCTTGCCCTACCGCGGGTGCTACTGCAGACCCGCCGACTCCTCCAGGTACGCCATCGCCCCGAGCCCGTCCTCCGCGAAGAACACCAGCTCGGACAGGGGAAGCGGCAGGAAGCCCTCGTCCTCCATCCGCTGGAACTGCGCCTTGAGGCCGTCGTAGAAGCCGGCCGCGTTGAGCAGGACGACGGGCTTGTCGTGGATGCCGTGCTTCTTCAGCTCCAGGATCTCCGTCGCCTCGTCGAGCGTGCCGGTGCCGCCCACCATGATGACGACGGCGTCGGCCCGCGCGAGCAACTGCGCCTTGCGCTCGGCGAGATCGCGGGTGACGACCATCTCGTCGGCGTTGCCCCGGGCCCGCGCGGCGAGGAACTCCACCGTCACGCCCACCAGCCGGCCGCCGCTCTCCTGCACCCCGTCGGCCATGACCTTCATCAGGCCGGACTCGGAGCCTCCCCACACCAGCGTGTGGCCGCCCCTGCCGATGAGTTCGGCGAACTCGCGGGCGGGGGCGGTGTAGCGGGCGTCGAGGTCGGCGGCGGAACAGAAGACGGCGATGTTCATGGACGCCACCGTACGCGGCCGCGATGGTCCGGCCGCTCTGGGCGGTTTTCGGACCGTTCCTGTCCTTGTGCTGTCCCTGTTACGGCCCCGTTCGGTTGCGGGTTCGTCACAGGGAGCGGCTTGGTTTGGCGGCTTGTAAGAGCGCTGTTAGCGTGACGTGCACTCGTCAGCCGGGCGTCAACAGGCGCTGTTTCCAGCCAATTATCGGGGGAAGTTACCAGTGAAGCTTCGTCATGTCCGCGCGGCCGCGGTCTTCGGAATTGCCGTCGTCGCCCTGACCGGAGCCCGTGGCAGCCACGGCGGCAGCTGCGGAGGCGGCGGCTCCAGCCACAGCAGCAGCAGCTCGACTTCGGGCGGCACGACCACGACGGGCGGTACGACCGGCGACTCCAGCACCGGCGGCACGACCGGCGGCGGTACGAGCACGGACGGCGGCCTCACCACGGGCGGCACCTCCGGCCTCACCACCGGCGGTTCCACGAGCAGCGGGACGTCGACCAGCGGGCTCACCACGGGCGGCAGCAGCACCGGCGGCAGCGCCTCGCGCGACCTCAAGATCGTCAGCTGTGACTACAGCGACACCCGCGGCATCACCGCGAAGATCTCCGTCACCAACCCCAGCCTGACGGACAACTACACCTACACGTTCTCGGTGAAGTTCACCGACTCCAGCGGCACGCTCATCGGCACCCGCAACCGCACCATCCCCTACGTCGGCCCCGGCAAGACCGACACGCAGGACGTCTCCCAGTCCTACGTGCCGAAGGCGGGCACCAGCGTCAGCGGCAAGTGCGCGGTCAACAACGTGATGCGCACCAAGTCGTGACGCACGCCCCCGCGCGCCCCGCCGGGCGCGCGGGCCCGGCCGCGGATCAGGCGCTGTGCGCCGCCCGCGCCGCCGCGCGCTCGGTGGTCGCGATCGTCGCCGAACCGACCACGCGCGTGCCGTCGTAGAGCACGATCGCCTGGCCCGGGGCCACGCCGCGGACCGGCTCGGCGAAGGCCACCTGCAGCTCGCCGCCGACCAGCTCGGCCGTCACCTCGGTCTCCCCGCCGTGGGCGCGGAGCTGGGCGGTGTACGTGCCCGAGCCCTCGGGGGCCACGCCGCACCAGCGGGGGCGGATGGCCGTCAGGGCGATGACGTCGAGCGCCTCCACCGGGCCCACCGTCACCGTGTTGTTCACCGGCGAGATGTCCAGGACGTAGCGCGGCTTGCCGTCCGGGGCCGGGTGGCCGATGCGCAGGCCCTTGCGCTGGCCGATCGTGAAGCCGTACGCGCCCTCGTGGGTGCCGACCTTCGCGCCCGTCTCGTCGACGATGTCGCCCTCGGCCCGGCCGAGGCGCTTCGCCAGGAAGCCGCGGGTGTCGCCGTCGGCGATGAAGCAGATGTCGTGGCTGTCGGGCTTCTTCGCCACGGCCAGGCCGCGGCGCTCCGCCTCCGCGCGGATCTCGTCCTTCGTGGTGACCGTGTCGCCCAGCGGGAACATCGCGTGGGCCAGCTGCCGGTCGTCCAGCACGCCGAGGACGTAGGACTGGTCCTTCGCCATGTCGCTCGCGCGGTGCAGCTCGCGGGTGCCGTCCTCGTTGAGGACGACCGTCGCGTAGTGGCCGGTGCACACCGCGTCGAAGCCCAGCGCGAGCGCCTTGTCCAGCAGCGCCGCGAACTTGATCTTCTCGTTGCAGCGCAGGCAGGGGTTGGGCGTGCGCCCGGCCTCGTACTCGGCGACGAAGTCCTCGACGACGTCCTCGCGGAAGCGCTCCGCCAGGTCCCAGCAGTAGAAGGGGATGCCGATGACGTCCGCGGCGCGGCGGGCGTCGCGGGAGTCCTCGATGGTGCAGCAGCCGCGCGCGCCCGTGCGGAAGGACTGCGGGTTCGCCGACAGCGCGAGGTGCACGCCGGTCACGTCGTGGCCGGCCTCGGCGGCGCGGGCCGCGGCGACGGCGGAATCGACGCCGCCGGACATGGCGGCGAGCACGCGGAGCCCCTTGCGGGGGGCGCGGAGGTCGGGGGCACCGGGAAAGTCAGTCATAGCCCTACCAGGGTACGGGGGCGGCTCGCGCCGTGGCTCCCGGGTTTGTACGGGGCCCGTACGGCACGGCGGACGGCGCCGTGCGGCACCGCCGGACCGCACCGTCCCGGTTGCCCGCCGTCGCGGCGGGAGATCTTGCCGACGCTCCGAGACGACGGCTCCCACGGCGACGCCCACCCGTGGTGCCCGGCCGGCACGAGGCCACTCGGCACCGCCGGACCGCGCCGTCCCGGTTGCCCGCCGTCGCGGCGGAAGGGACATGCCGGGGCGCCGGGCCCTCCTTCCGCCGCAGCGCGGTCCGGCGGTGGCCCGGCGGCCCCGGGGTGGTCCGGTCCTGGAACGGTGGCGGTGCCGTGTGCGTTTCGGTCAGGTAGGGGACGCGCACGTCAGGGGGCACGGGGTGGAAGCGGAGCACATAGGGCGGCGGCGGGTGCTCATCGGGGGCGCCGCCGCACTCGCCGCGGCCGGCACTGCTGGATACGCCGGGCGGGACGAGATCGAGCGCTGGTGGTGGCGGGTGTCCCGCAAGGAGAGGCCGCGTACCGACGGCGTGCTCGATCATCCCGGCGCCGAGTGGGTCGCCGCGTCGTCGGCGAACTGGCGCCGCGCCGAGCGGCCGGACGACTACGCCGTCGACCGCATCGTCGTTCACGTCGTCCAGGGCGGCTACGGCGACGCCCTCCGCGTCTTCCGCGACCCCCTGCACGAGGCCGCCGCGCACTACGTCGTGCGCAAGGACGGGCACATCGCCCAGACCGTCCGCGAGCTGGACGTGGCCTTCCACGCCGGGAACCGCCGGTTCAACGAGCGCAGCATCGGCATCGAGCACGAGGGCTACGTGGACCGGCCCCGCGGCTTCACGGACGCCATGTACGCCTCGTCCGCCCGCCTCGCGGCCGGGATCTGCACCCGCTACCGGATCCCCGTGGACCGCACGCACATCGTCGCCCACTCCGAGGTTCCGGGGACCGATCACACCGATCCCGGGCCCCACTGGGACTGGGACCGGTACCTGCGGCTCGTACGGGAAGCGGCGCCCGCTAGCTGAGGCCCGCCGAGCGCGCCCGTTCCACCACCGGGCCGATGGCCTCCGCCACGGCCGCGACGTCCGCCTCCGTGGAGGTGTGGCCCAGCGAGAAGCGCAGGGTGCCGCGCGCCAGGTCCGCGTCCGTGCCCGTGGCCAGGACGACGTGGCTCGGCTGGGCCACGCCCGCCGTGCACGCGGAGCCCGTGGAGCACTCGATGCCCTGCGCGTCCAGGAGCAGCAGCAGGGAGTCGCCCTCGCAGCCGGGGAAGGAGAAGTGGGCGTTGGCGGGGAGCCGGCCGGCGGGGTCGGGGTCGCCGCCGAGGACGGCGTCCGGGACGGCCGTCCGTACGGACGCGATCAGGCTGTCGCGCAGCGCGCCGACCTCGCGCGCGAAGTCCGCGCGCCGTGCGGCGGCGAGCTCGCCCGCGACGGCGAAGGCGGCGACGGCGGGCACGTCGAGCGTCCCGGAGCGCACGTGGCGCTCCTGGCCGCCGCCGTGGAGCAGCGGCACGGGCGCGTACCGGCGGCCCAGGAGGAGCGCGCCGATGCCGTACGGGCCGCCGATCTTGTGCCCGCTGACGGTCATCGCGGCCAGCCCGGACGCGGCGAAGTCGACGTCGAGCTGGCCGACGGCCTGCACGGCGTCCGCGTGCAGCGGGACGTCGAACTCGGCCGCGGCGGCGGCGAGTTCGTGCACCGGCATGACGGTGCCGATCTCGTTGTTGGCCCACATGACGGTGGCCAGGGCCACGTCGCCGGGGTTGCGGGCGATGGCCTCGCGCAGGGCGTCGGCGTGCACGCGGCCGTAGGAGTCGACGGGCAGGTACTCGACGGTGGCGCCCTCGTGCTCGCCGAGCCAGTGCACGGCGTCGAGGACGGCGTGGTGCTCGACGGGGCTGGCGAGGATGCGTATGCGGGCGGGGTCGGCGGCCCGGCGGGCCCAGTACAGGCCCTTGACGGCGAGGTTGTCGGCTTCCGTGCCGCCCGCGGTGAACACCATTTCGCTGGGGCGCGCGCCGAGCGCCGCGGCGAGGGACTCGCGGGCCTCCTCGACGGTGCGGCGCGCCCGCCGCCCGGCGGCGTGCAGCGAGGAGGCGTTTCCGGTGAGGGCGAGCTGGGCGGTCATCGCCTGCACCGCCTCCGGGAGCATCGGGGTGGTGGCGGCGTGGTCGAGGTAGGCCATGGTGGGGACGATTCTACGAGGCGCGGCCGGGCGCCGTACCGGGCGTTCCGGCCCCCGGGCCGCCGCCTGCCCGTGGGGCGCCGTCAGGGCGCCGCGGCCCGCCCCCGTACAGCTCGGCCGTCGCCGCCGCGACCCGCGCGAGGTCCGCCCGGACCTCCTCCGGGGAGAGGACCTCGACGTCGGGGCCGAAGGAGAGCAGGGAGCGGGCGGCGCGGAGTTCGGGCAGGCGGAGTTCGACGACGGCGGGGTCGTCCGCGGAGGGCGGGACGGCCAGGAGGGGGCCGAGGATGCGCAGGAACATGTCGAGCCGCGAGCGCCGCACCGTGGCGGTCACCCGGAGGTCCGCCGGGCGCTCTTCGACCCCGCGCCGCAGCACCTCCCACGCGTCGGCGAGCTCCACGCCCGCGCGGCGGCGCACCGCGTCCGCGGTGACGGTCACGGCGGTCATGCGGTCGGCGCGGAAGAGCCGGGGCCGGGCCCGCCGGTCGGCGACGAGGTACCAGACGCCGGCCTTGGCGACGAGGCCGTAGGGGTCGACGGTGTACGTGCGGGGCTGTTCCTGTCCTCCGTGGCGGTAGCGCAGGCGCAGCCGCCGGTCGGTGAAGACGGCGGCCTGCAGCTCGCCGACGTCGGCACCCTCGTGGCCTCCCCCGGGGCCGTTCAGCCAGCGCACGGGGTCGACGAGGATGCGGCGGCTGGTGGCCTCGGCGGCGGGGCGGTGCGGGGCGGGCAGGGCGGCCATGACCTTGTGCAGGGCGGAGCCGAGGGCGCCGTCGAGGCCGAGGTCGGCGTGCGTGCTGCCGGTCGCGAGGACGAACAGGGCGCGGGCCTCGTCGGCGGTGAGGCCCGTGACGTCCGTCCGGTAGCCGGGGAGCAGCGCGATGCCGCCGTGGCGGCCGCGCTCGGCGTAGACGGGCACGCCTGCGGCCGACAGGGATTCGACGTCGCGGTAGACGGTGCGGACGGACACCTCGAGCCGGTCGGCCAGTTCGCGGGCGGGCACGCGGCCGCGGGTCTGGAGGAACAGCAGGATCGACAGCAGGCGGTCGGATTTCACGGGATCAAGGATGCCCCGGGGTCCGTAGGAAAACCTGACGACGGTTGTCAGGTTATGGCGGGATGCTCTGCGTGTTCCCGAACCGACGGATCTCCTGGAGTCGCACATGACCGGCACGGCCGCCCTCACCGACCCCCGCCCCCTGATGGACCGCGCCGTCGCCCAGGTGGCGGCCCTCGTCGCCGCCGTGCCCGCGGAGCGGCTCGGCGACCCGACCCCGTGCGCGGAGTTCGACGTGCGGGCCCTGCTGGGCCACCTCGTGGCCGGCGTGCACGACGGCGCGCAGCTGGGCGAGAAGGGCACGGTGGAGTGGAGCAAGCCGCCCACGGACGTCGCGGACGACGCCTGGGGCCGGGCCTACGACGAGGGGCGGGCGCGGCTGGCGGCGGCCTGGGCGGACGACGCCAAGCTGGCGCGGCAGGTGAGCGTGGAGTGGGGGACGTTCCCCGGGGCCGTGTACCTGACGTCCGGCATGGTGCTGGAGAGCGTCACGCACGCCTGGGACCTGTCGCAGGCGCTGGGGCACCCGCTCCCGCTGGACCAGGAGCTGGCCGAACCGGCGCTGGGCTGGGCGCAGCAGTTCCTGCCGGCGGACCGGCGGGGCGGGGAGGTCCCGTTCGGTCCGGTGCGGCCCGCGCCCGAGGGCGCGGACGCGTACGCGCGGCTGGCGGCGTGGCTGGGGCGGGAGGTGGCGTAGCCCCGTGCCTGTGGCACGGGGCGGGCTCCGGCCCGTCAGTGCCGTGGGGCCACCGCCAGCTGCCGGGACTGTGCGACGAGCCGGTCCTCGCTGTCCCAGACCTCCGCGTCCTCCTCCAGGTAGCCGCCCGCCAGGTTGCGCGTGGTGACGGCGATGCGGACGGGGCCGGGGGCGGGCCGGCAGCGGATGTGGGCGGTCAGCTCGACGGTGGGCACCCAGCCGGTCAGGCCCAGCTCGAAGGTGGTCGGGGGGAGTGCGTCGACCGCGAGCAGCAGTGCCAGCGGGTCGAGGGGGCGGCCGTCCGCCAGGCCGAACCAGGCGCGCATCTCGCCGCTCCCGCCGGGCTGCCCGACCGCCCAGCCCGCGGTCGCGGGGTCGAGGCGGATGTCGAGGCGGGCGGCGATCTCGGCGAGGGGGTGGGAGGCGTCGCCGTGCTCCTTGCCGAGGCAGTGCTCGTACGGGGGCATGGCGGGCGGCTTGGCCGTGGTGCGGACGTCGTCGCTGAGGGCGCCGAGGTCGCCGTAGGTGGCGAGGACGCGGATGCGCTCGGTCTCGGTGCCGTCGGCGGCGGTCTGCACGAGGGAGGCCTGGCCGGTGGAGAGCGCGCGGCCGGTGCGCACGGTCTCGGTGCGGATGACCGCGGGGCCGGGCCGGGTGACGGACAGGTAGTGCGCGGTGACGGTGAACGGGTCGGGGTGGGGCAGGTGCGCGCCGAGGCCCCGGCCGAGGAGGGCGAGGAGGTAGCCGCCGTTGACGGCGCCGCCGATGCTCCACCCGGCGGGAAGTTCCACGTCGTGGACGCCGGGGGCGCGGGGGGTCAGTGCGCTGTCGCGGTCGAATTCGCTGTCACCGATGGTTGCCTGTGCCATGCCGGTCACGCTACACCCGGAAGTTACCCATCGGTAGGCTCTAGGTGAAGGGTCAACGACCCGGGTGACACCGCGCCGTCACACCTCTTCCGAAGCCGCGCTCCGGCGGTGCCACGCGCGCGGCGCCCGCCAGTGGAAGTGCATCGCGAACAGCCGCAGCACGAACGCGGTCACCACGGGCAGCGCGTACGTCGCGCCGTCGAGCGCCTCGAAGCGGAGCAGCAGCGCGGCCAGCGCGGCCCCGACCATCGCCGGCACCGCGTACAGGTCGCGGTCCCAGCGCAGCAGCGACGGCACCTCGTGCGCGAGTATGTCGCGCAGCACGCCGCCGCCGACCGCCGTGGCCAGCCCGAGCGTGGCGGCGAAGACCAGGCCCAGCCCGTGCCCGTACGCCTTGACCGTGCCCGTGACGCAGAACAGCCCGAGCCCCGCGGCGTCGAAGACCCCCACCGCCTTGGTGATCCGCTCGACCTCCGGGTGCAGGAAGAACACGATCACCGTGGCGATCAGCGGCGTGAGGAAGTAGCCGAGGTCGGTGAAGGCCGCGGGCGGCACGGCACCGATGATCACGTCCCGGATCAGCCCGCCGCCCAGCGCCGTGACCTCCGCCAGGACCGCCATGCCGAAGACGTCGAAGTTCTTCCGGACGGCGAGCAGGGCACCGGAGATCGCGAAGACGAAGATCCCGGCGATGTCCAGCGAATGCTGGACGGAGGGGCTGAACAGGTCGGTGAGCACCAGACATTCTTACTCAGCCGGAAGCCCCTTCCGGACCCTCAGCCCGCCGGGGCCCCCTCCGGCGCGTTCTCCGGGTGGTGGCAGGCCACCTGGTGCCCCGGCTCCAGCGCCACCATCGGCGGCTCCTGCGCCGCGCAGACCTCCGTCGCCTTCCAGCACCGGGTGTGGAAGCGGCACCCGGACGGCGGCGAGATCGGCGAGGGCACGTCGCCCTTGAGCAGGATGCGCTCGCGCTTGGTGCGCCGCTTGGGGTCGGGCACGGGCACGGCGGACAGCAGCGCCTTGGTGTACGGGTGCATCGGCTTGGTGTAGAGCGACGTGCGGTCGGTGAGCTCCACGAGCTTGCCGAGGTACATCACGGCGATGCGGTCCGAGACGTGGCGGATGACCGACAGGTCGTGCGCGATGATCACGTACGTCAGGCCGAGCTCGTCCTGGAGGTCGTCGAGCAGATTGACCACCTGAGCCTGGATCGACACGTCCAGCGCGGACACCGGCTCGTCCGCGACGACGAGCTTCGGCTTGAGCGCGAGGGCGCGCGCGATGCCGATGCGCTGCCGCTGGCCGCCGGAGAACTCGTGCGGGTAGCGGTTGTAGTGCTCCGGGTTGAGCCCCACCAGCTCCAGCAGCCGCTGCACCTCCTTCTTCACCCCGCCCTCGGGGGCGATGCCCTGCAGCTTGAACGGCGCGCCGACGATGGTGCCGACGGTGTGCCGGGGGTTCAGCGAGGAGTACGGGTCCTGGAAGATCATCTGGATGTCGCGGCGCAGCGGGCGCATGCCCGCCACGCTCAGGTGGCTGATGTCCTTGCCCTGGAACGCGACCCGGCCGCCCGTCGGCTCCAGCAGCCGGGTGATCAGCCGCCCCATGGTGGACTTGCCGCAGCCGGACTCCCCCACCACGCCCAGGGTCTCCCCCGTGCGGACGTCGAAGGTGAGGCCGTCCACGGCCTGCACCGCGCCGACCTGGCGGCGCAGCAGCCCCTTGGTGATCGGGAAGTGCTTGACCAGGCCCTCGACCGTGAGGAGGGCCGCGGGCCCGTCGTTCGCCTGCTGCGCGGGAATGGTCATCTCGTGGTCCTTCACAGCTTCGGCGCGATCTCTTCGGTCCAGATGCGGGTCCGTTCCTCCGCGGGCAGGTGACAGGCGGACCAGTGCCCGCCGCTCCCCGGGGCGGCGGCGCCGCCGGACACCGGGCGCAGCTCGGGCCGCTCCGTGCGGGTGACCCCGCCGGCGGGCACGTCGGCGTACGGGCAGCGCGGGTTGAAGGCGCAGCCGGACGGCACGTTGATCAGGCTGGGCGGGGAGCCCTTGACCGGGATCAGCCGCTCGGTCTGCTCTCGGTCGATGCGGGGCATGGAGCCGAGCAGGCCCCAGGTGTAGGGGTGCTGGGGCTCGTAGAAGACCTTCTCGGCGGGCCCGCGCTCCACGCAGCGGCCGCCGTACATCACGAGGATGTCGTCGGCCAGCTCGGCGACGACGCCGAGGTCGTGGGTGATGACGATGACCGCCGAGCCGAACTCCTTCTGCAGGTCGCGGATGAGGTCGAGGATCTGCGCCTGCACGGTCACGTCCAGGGCGGTGGTCGGCTCGTCCGCGATGAGGAGCTCGGGGTTGTTGACGAGCGCCATGGCGATCATGGCGCGCTGGCGCATGCCGCCGGAGAACTGGTGGGGGTAGTCGTCCACCCTGCGGTCCGGCTGCGGGATGCCGACCCGGTCCAGGAGCTCGACGGCGCGCTTGCGGGCGGCCTTCTTGTCCGCGCCGGCGTTGTGCACCAGGTACGCCTCGGTGATCTGGTGGCCGATCGTGAAGTACGGGTGCATGGCCGACAGCGGGTCCTGGAAGATCATCGCCATCTCGCGGCCGCGCAGCCGCCGCACCTCGTCGGGGTCGGCGGTCATCAGCTCCTTGCCGTCGAGCCAGACCTCGCCGGAGATGCGGGCCTTGCCGCGGCCGTACTGGCCGACGGTGTGCAGGCCCATGATGCCGAGCGAGGTGACCGACTTGCCCGACCCGGACTCCCCGACGATGCCGAGCGTCCTGCCCTTCTCCAGCTGGAAGGAGAGCCCGTCGACGGACTTGACCAGCCCGTCGTCGGTGGGGAAGTGGATGCGCAGGTCGCGCACGTCGAGGAAGGCGGCGGGCGGCTGCCCCGGGTGCGGGGCGGGGTCGGTGGTCACGAGAGCCTCACTCGGGGGTCGATCACGGCGTACAGGAGGTCCACGACCAGGTTGGCGAAGACGACGGCGGAGGCGGTGATCAGCGTGACGCCGAGGATCATCGGCAGGTCGCGCTCGTTGATCGCCGCGACCGCGGCCTGGCCCAGGCCGGGCAGGCTGAAGGCCGTCTCGGTGAGGATGGCGCCGCCGACCAGCGCCCCGAGGTCCATGCCGAGCACGGTGAGGATCGGGGTCATGGTGGAGCGCATCGCGTGCTTGCCGATGACGACGGGTTCGGCGAGGCCCTTGGCGCGGGCCGTGCGGATGTAGTCCTCGCCGAGGACCTCCAGCATGGTGGCCCGGGTCAGCCGGGCGTACATGGCCGCGTAGAGGAAGGCGAGGGTCACCCAGGGCAGGATCAGGCCGCCGAACCAGCCGCCGGGGTCGTCCGCGAACGAGGTGTACTCGCCCCCGACCCAGCCGAGCTTGTACTTGAAGACCGCGAGCGAGAGCAGGGCCGTGAAGTAGATCGGCAGGGAGACGCCGCTCAGGGCCACGGTCATGGCGGTGCGGTCCCAGACGGTGCCGCGCTTGAGGGCGGAGACGACGCCGGTCAGGACGCCGCCGGTGACCCACAGCAGGCAGGCGCCGCCGGCGAGCGAGAGGGTGACGGGCAGCCGGCTGGTCAGCTCGGGCCAGATGGGGCTCTCGTGGCGGAACGAGTAGCCGAAGCAGGGCGCCGGGCAGTGGATGGAGTCGCCCGTGCTGACGTAGTCCCGGCCGGCGAAGAGCCCGGTGACGAAGTTCCAGAACTGTTCGAGGATCGGCTTCCCGAGCCCCAGCTTCTGCCGGATGCCCTCGATGGCCTCCGGGTCCGCCTGTTTGCCGACGTACATCAGCGCGGGGTCGGAACCGGTGAACTTCGGGATCGCGAAGAAGATGCCGAAGGTCACCAGGATGACCACGAGCAGCATCACGATGACGGCGAAGAGCCGCCTGACGATATAAGCGAACACTGCGGTCGGCCCGGCGGCGGCCCGGAGGCGCCCCCCTGGGGAAGAGGGGGGCGTCCCCGGTCGTCGCGCTCGGCCCTCACCTGCCCTTCGTGCCTAGCGGCGGGTGCGCCGGCGGAGCGGACGGACTGTCACTTGACGACGCCCAGCGAGGCGTAGTCGTAGCGGCCGTTGTAGGCGTCGGCTGTGTAGACGTTGGTCAGCCGGGAGCTGCGCCAGATGATGTTCTTCTCGTAGGTGAAGGGCAGGTACCAGGCGCCTTCCATGACCTTCTTGTTGGCCTCCTGGTAGACCTTCCCGGCCTTCTCGGGGTCGGTCTCGGCGATGCCGTCGTCCAGGAGCTTGTTGACCGCCGGGTCGTCGAGCTCGGGGTAGTTCTGGTTGCCGCTCTGCTGGATGAAGCGGCCGTCCACGATCGGCTGCAGGAAGCCCTGGCCGCTGGGGAAGTCCGAGCCCCAGCCCATGATGATGATGCCGTAGCCCTTGGCCTTGACGTTCTTGGGCGAACCGATGATGCCGGTGCTCTGCGCGCCGTCGTACTTGTCGATCTGCGCATCGATGCCGATGGCCTTCAGGGACGCCTGCAGCGACTCCGCGGAGGCGACCTCCTGCATCTTGTTGTTGCGCACCGCGATGGTCGTCCTGAAGCCGTCCGGCTTGCCGCAGGCCTTCAGCTCCTCCTTGGCCTTGGCCACGTCGGGCTTGCCCTGCTTCATGTTGTACGGGTCGTAGCCGGCGTCGTGGCCCTTGACGGCCGGCGGCAGCATGCTGATGCCGATGTCGCCGCCCGCCTGGGGGCCGCCGCGCGCGGTCTGCAGCGAGGTGTGGTCGGCGCCGTAGATGACGGCCTTGCGGCAGTGCTCGTTGTCGAACGGGGCGACGGTCTTGGGGAACGCCGCGTAGCGGATGAAGCCGGTCTGCGGGTTGTCGACGTTGCCCTTGCGCTCCTTGAGGGCCTTCTGCCGGCCCGCCGAGCCCATGCCGGTGGCGTTGATGTCGAGGTCGTAGTCGCCCTTGAGGAGCCGGTTGTCCATGTCGTCGGCGTTGGTGATCAGCGTGACGGAGATCTTGTCCGGCAGGGCCTTGCGGACCGGGTCGGAGTCCCTGTTCCACTTGTCGTTGCGGACCAGTTCCAGCCCCTTGTTCGGGCTGTACGAGACGAACTTGTACGGCCCGCTGGAGAACGGCTTCTGGCCGTAGCGCTCGGCGGTGTCCTTGTCGGGGCGGACCGGGGCCGCGGCGGGCAGCGCGAGCATCTGCAGGAAGTCGCCGTTGGGCTTGGGCAGCTTGAAGACGATCGTCTTCTCGTCCGGCGTCTCGATCGCCTTCAGACCCAGCTTGTCCTTGCTCTCGTCCTTGTACGGGCCCTTGTAGGTCTTCTCCGGGTCCAGGACCTGCATCAGCCAGGTGGGCCCGCCGGAGATCTTGTCGGTGGCCCAGGTGCGCTCGATGCCGTACTTGATGTGCTGGGCGGTGACCGGCTGGCCGTCCTCCCAGGTCAGGCCCGGCCTGAGGGTGAAGGTGTAGGTCTTCTTGTCGTCCGAGACCTTGCCGGTGTCGGTGGCCATGTCCGGCACGACCTCGGAGCTCTGGGCACCGGGCGCGGGCTTCGAGGTGACCAGGGTCCGCGTGTAGTAGCGGGCGAAGTCCCACACGAATCCGTAGTAACCGCGCTGCGGGTCCCAGGAGTCGGCGTCCTGCGTGCCGATGAACTTGAGCTCCCCGCCCTTCTTGTCTGAGGCCGCGGCGAGCTTGCCGACGCCGGCGTTGAAGCCCGCGCCCTTGCCGTCCCCGCTGCTGCTCTTGCTCCCGCCGCCGCCACAGGCGGCGGTGGTGACCAGGGCCGCGACCACGAGGGCCGCCCCGGCGGCCGGCCTCCGCCTCGAATTTCTCTGTGTTCTCAAGGTGTCGCGACCTCCGTGTTCGTCGCCGTCCGGGGAAGCGGGCGGCGGGTTTGCGGACAGAGCCTCCTGACGGACCGACAGGGGCGGTGGGACACGTGCGAGCCGGCGGAGCGGAGCCGCCGGAGGCCGGGCGCTAGCGCGAACCCTTGGGATCCAGCGCGTCCCGTACGCCGTCACCGAAGAGGTTGAAGGCGAGGACGGTGACGAAGATGGCGAGGCCCGGGATGATCATGAAGATCGGGTCCGCCTCGTAGTGGTCGACGGCTCTGGCGAGCATTTCGCCCCACGATGCCGTGGGGGGCTTGACTCCGGTACCGAGGAAGCTGAGGGCGGCCTCGGTGAGGACGTTGGTGGGGATCATCAGCGTGGTGTACACGGTGATCGGAGCCACCAGGTTGGGCAGCAGCTCGCGGAAGAGGATGTAGCCGCGGCCCGCGCCGAGGCTGCGCGCCGCCTCGACGTACTCCCGTTCCCTCAGCGAGAGGGTCTGGCCGCGCACGATCCGCCCGATGTAGGGCCAGCCGAAGAAGCCGATCACCGCGATCAGCACGCCCATGCGCACGCCGGAACCGGTCAGCCCCCAGAGGGAGTCGGGGACCACCGACACCAGCGCGATGATGAAGAGCAGCTGCGGGAAGGCCAGCAGCAGGTCCATCACCCGGCTGATCACCGCGTCGACCCAGCCGCCGAAGAAGCCGGCGACGATGCCGAACACCGTGCCGATGACGACGGCGACGACGGCCGAGAGGAAGGCCACGAGCAGCGAGACCCGGGCCCCGTAGACGATGCGGCTGAAGACGTCGCGCCCGTTCGTCGGTTCGACGCCCAGCAGGAAGTCCGAACTGATGCCGCCCCAGTCCCCCTTGGGGGTGCTGAACAGCGGGTCGATCTGGTCCTCGTGGAATTCGTTGGGCGGATGGCCCAGCAGGCTCACGATCACCGGCGCGAGGACTGCCACCAGGATGAGCAGCAGGACGACGACACCGCCGGCCAGCGCGAACTTGTCCCGCTTGAGCCTGATCCAGGCGATCCGCCAGGGGGAACGGCCCTCGATGGCCTTGGCCGGGACGCCGGCGGCGACGTCGACGGCTGCGGTCTCCGCCGCGCCCGTGTCGTGCAGTGGTGCCGTCATCGTCTGAGGGACCCCTCTCGGCCGGTGCCGACCGGCCCAACGCCCGCCGCGCATGCGGCTGGTTCACATCACTGGTGCGAAAGGTGCGATGGTGCGGGAAGTTCACGCAGAGCAGGCCGTGCACAGGACGTACGCGGGACCGTACGCAGGACCGGGAGTCCTTGTGGCGGGAGTCTTCAACGCCCCCGCGATCACCCGCCAGACCCGGTCGGCAAAGGATGCGCAACCGTGATGTGTGGAGAGGAGTTCCGTTATACGGACAACTGCGGCCCGTCGGCGGTCAGTAGACGCCGGCCTGAGGGGGCTGCGGAGGGTATCCGTAGCCCGTCGGCGCGGCCTGCGAGCCGCCCGCCGCCGCGCCGCCGTAGGCGTCGCGGTCGTAGAACGGCCGGGCGTTGGCCCGCATCCACATGGCGACCGGGTCGTGCTCGTCCGACATCGCCACCGTGGAGACGGGCAGCCCCTCCGGGACCGCGCCGATCGACTGCTGCATCATCAGCCGCACGGACTCCACGGACCCCTGCGAGCTGTCGTAGAGGTCCAGGCCGATGGCCAGGTACGCGGTGCCGAGCGCGGGCTGCACCCAGGCGCGGCGCAGCGAGCGCACCGCGGGGGTGCGGTGGGCGTTCTGCCCGAGGAGGGCGTAGAACTGCGGGATGTCCACGCCGGGCTCGCTCACCCGCAGCGGGCCGGCCGGCAGCCGGTCCAGGCCGCCGGCGATGCGGCGCAGGTCGAGCCAGGGGATGCCCACGCCGCCGCCGGGCGCGTGCGGATTGAGCCACAGGCCCCAGCGGCCGGGGTAGAGGGCCTCGGCCACGTCCCGGCCGGAGATCACCTCGTGGGCCCGGTTCCAGCCGCTGGCCGCGAGCTCCTGCGCGGAGGTCACGCACGGCGCGTAGCCGAGCCCTTCGACCTCCATGTTGCCGTACTGGGCGTCGGGCGAGCCCGCCTGGCCGTGCCAGAGCAGCATCCAGACCCGGCCCTCGGCCAGCGAACGCAGCAGCTCCTCGTACGCGTCGTACCGTCCGGGCGCCACCTGGCGCAGCATCTGCTCCACGCCGCTCTCCGCGCCCGCGCTCACCTGGGTCCGCCTCTTCTCTCGGCCTTGACTGCTGCGACCCGGGAGCGCCGTCGCGCACCCGTGGTCGTCCGACCAGCTTACGAGCCCGCCGGGGCGGACAGGGGAGGAGTCACAGGTCGCGGTCGTAGAACGGACGGATCCGGTCCCGCATCCAGTCGCCGACCGGGTCCCGCGCCACGTCCAGGAAGACCAGCTGGACGGGCCAGGGAACGGGCACGGAGCCGAGCGCGCGGCCGACGGCGGCCAGCGCGGCGGACCGGCTGTCGGGGTCCGGCAGGTCGAGCTCGACGCCGATGAACAGGGCCGGATCGGCACCCTCGACGCTCGCGAGGGCGCGCCGCGCCGTGCGGACGACCCCGGCGGCGGCGAACTCCGGCCCGGCGGCCGCCAGGAAGGCCGTGGGCTCGTCCTGCCAGTCGGGCTCGAAGAGCCGCACGCGGCCGCCGGTGGCGTCGCCGTCCAGGACGGTGCGGCCGGCCCGGCACAGCTCGGCGACGGCGGGCGGCGGCAGCGGCGCGCCCACGGAGCCCTCGGGGTTGACGACGATGCCCACCTGCGGGGGCAGGCCGCGGGCGAACTCGACGGCCGGGGCGACGGCGTAGGGCATCCGCTCGCCCGCGACCCTCAGGAACTCCCCCTCGGAGCTGAAGACGGGCACGAAGGCCTGGCCGCCGAGCTCCAGCGTGGGCAGGTCGAGGTCGGCGCTGTCCGGACCGCCGCCGGACGGAAGCGGAACCCAGACGTGGCTGCGGCCGAGCGCCTCCACGATGCGGGCGCCCGTGCCGGGCACGCCCACGGAGGCGGCGAGCACCTCTTCGAGTTCATTGGCGGGCCAGCCGGGCGGGGCGGCCGCGGGCGCGCCGCCGCCGGTGGCCGGACTCCAGCCGTACTGCCCGGGGATGCTCATCTCGTCCAACTCGTCCAATGCCGCCCAACCACTCTCGACGTAGCCGCACATGCACCCTAACGGCTGTACCCCCGCGGGCTCCTGCCGGTGGCCGAAATCGCCGGTGATGTCCCAGGTCAGGGCGGGCCGTACGGGCGTTCATCCCCTCCCGTCACGGCACTGGCCGCAGCCACCCGGTTGCACAGGGGCACCGCAGGCCGGACGGTGATCGGGCAGCTGCCCTGCAGCGCCACCGGCTGCGCCGGCCCCGCCGGCCCGCCGGTTCCTCGCACCGAAGGGAACCTCCAGCATGCGTGTCAACAAGTTCGCCGCCTCGGCGATAGCCGTCGCCGCCTGCGGCTCCGTGGCCGTCGGCGTCGCGGGCCCCTCCCTGGCCGCCGTGAACGCACCGGACCCCGACATGTCCGTCGTGCTCCCGGCCACCGAACCGAAGTCCGCGGCCGCCGTCCACCAGCAGCTCGACGCGGTGGGACAGCTGGGGGAGGCGCTCACGCTGGTCTCCCGGATCGGCAAGGAGGCGCAGTCCAGGACGCCGGACACCGGCGCGCTCAAGGAGATGCAGCAGCGGCTGCGGTCGTCGGCGGACCGGCTCACGGACTCCCTGCGGCAGTCCCCGCCCTCCTCGGGGCGTCCGGCGGCGGCCCCGCCGGACGACGTCCACGACCTGCTGAAGAAGCTGCACAAGGCGATCGAGAAGCTGATCGACGCGGCGGCGAAGAAGGACTCGGAAGGCGTCCAGTCGGCGATCACGGAGGCCCTCGCCGTCGTGAAGGACCTCCTGGCGAAACTCCCCCTGGCGGGAGACGGCTCGACACTGCCGGCACCGCTGCCGCTGTAGGCGGCGCCGCGCACGCGCCTACTCGAAGGTGATCCTCCGCAGCGCGTCCACCGCCCCGCGGTCCAGGAGGACCACCGAGGCGACCCCTGCCGGCAGGTGACCCGGGCGGTCCGGGACCGGCGGCTCCGACACCGCCGCGAGCAGCCGGGCCATCGCCTTCCGGTGCCGGCGGAAGGCGTACGGCGAGACGCCGCGGCCCCGCGCCGCCTGCCCGGCCAGTGCGGTGCCCGGCGGCACGTCGAGGAGGAGCAGGTGGGCCGCGCCGCCCCGGCGCCGTGCGTCACGCGCGACCCAGCGGCGGACCCAGCCGCGCTGCCCGCAGTCGTGCACGACGGCGCTCGCGGTGGAGCGCAGGGCGCGCCACAGCGCCGCGTAGTGCGCGAGCCGGGCGAAGGGCCGGTAGGCCGCGTACGGCAGCCAGCGGGGTGCGTGCCGCTCCAGCCGCTCCCGGGTGTCCTGGGAGTCGACGCACCAGACGATGCCGTCCTGCGCGTCCAGCACGGACACGGCCCGCCGGATGAGCGTGGACTTCCCGCTGCCGGGCAGCCCGGAGACGATCAGCACGTCCCCTGCGGGGAAGCGGAGCTCTCCGCGGCCC
The DNA here is from genome assembly GCF_001445655.1 of Streptomyces roseifaciens. NCBI lineage: Bacteria > Bacillati > Actinomycetota > Actinomycetes > Kitasatosporales > Streptomycetaceae > Streptomyces > Streptomyces roseifaciens. The sequence goes on along the minus strand of NZ_LNBE01000004.1, from coordinate 2,943,900 downwards.
GCTCCGGAGCGCAGGTCGCACACCTCCCTCCGGGGCCGCGCCGCGCCGCTCTCCGCCGCGGCCGCGCCGTGCGCCCGCGCCGGCCCGGTCCTCCCTGCCGTCGGTGCTGTTCCCATCCGCTCCGCCCCTCCCCCGGCCCCGGTCACTGCCCGTCACTGCCCCCTACCCACAGAACGTAAAGGAAAGGTAATCGAATTCGGGGGCCGCCAGGCAGTCCGTAACGCGTCCGTACGTGCAATGATGTGCGCGCCAACTGCGTATCCAACTGCATACCGGCCGCTCGAATCCGCGCGGGAGAGTCCCAGGCTGCACGCTACGCCGTGTGCGCTGGGCGCCGAAGGAGCAAGTTCCTCCCTTGAATCTCTCAGGCCCCGTACCGCGCGGACGAGGCAGATCTGAAAAGCGGGCCGCACCGTGCGCGGCTCCACCCAAGGTGCAAGCCGGACCCCCGCGTGTCGCGGCGGCTTCCGGTGAACCTCTCAGGTTCCGATGACAGATGGGGAGGACGTCCTCACTGCCATGTCCGGGAGCCCACACCATGACCGACACCCCTCGCCGCACAGCCCTCGACGCCCTGCACCGCGAGCTCGGCGCGACCATGACCGACTTCGCCGGCTGGGACATGCCGCTGCGCTACGGCAGCGAGCGCGACGAGCACGTCGCGGTCCGCACCCGCGCCGGTCTGTTCGACCTCTCGCACATGGGTGAGATCACCGTGACCGGCCCGCAGGCCGCCGCCCTGCTGGACTTCGCCCTCGTGGGCAACATAGGGAGCGTCGCCGTCGGCCGCGCCCGCTACACGATGATCTGCCGGGAGGACGGCGGCATCCTCGACGACCTGATCGTCTACCGCCTCGCCGACGCCGAGTACATGGTCGTCGCCAACGCCTCCAACGCGCAGACGGTGCTGGACGCGCTGACCGAGCGCGCCGCCGGCTTCGACGCGGCCGTCCGCGACGACCGCGACGCCTACGCCCTCCTCGCCGTCCAGGGCCCGGCCTCGCCCGCCATCCTGAAGTCCCTGACGGACGCCGACCTGGACGGCCTGAAGTACTACGCGGGCCTGCCGGGCACCGTCGCGGGCGTGCCCGCGCTGATCGCCCGCACCGGCTACACCGGCGAGGACGGCTTCGAGCTGTTCGTCGCGCCGGGCGACGCCGTGAAGCTGTGGCAGGCCCTCACCGAGGCGGGCGCGGACGCCGGCCTCGTGCCGTGCGGGCTCTCCTGCCGCGACACGCTGCGCCTGGAGGCGGGCATGCCGCTGTACGGGCACGAGCTGACGACCGCGACCACCCCGTTCGACGCGGGCCTGGGCCGGGTCGTGAAGTTCGAGAAGGAAGGCGACTTCGTGGGCCGCGCCGCGCTGCAGGCGGCCGCGGAGCGCGCCGAGGCGCAGCCGCCGCGCAAGCTGGTCGGCCTGGTCGCCGAGGGCCGCCGCGTGCCGCGTGCCGGCTTCTCGGTGGTGGCCGGCGGCGAGGTCGTCGGCGAGGTCACCTCCGGCGCCCCCTCCCCCACGCTCGGCAAGCCGATCGCCATCGCCTACGTGGACGCGGCGCACGCCGCCCCCGGCACGCAGGGCGTGGGCGTGGACATCCGCGGCAGCCACGAGCCGTACGAGGTCGTGGCCCTGCCCTTCTACAAGCGGCAGCGTTGATCTTCCCCGTGGCTCGCCCGGGGGCTCCCCTGCCCTCTCTCGTCTCCCTCTGTCAAGACCCGTTGCACAAGCACTCACGCGCATCCAGGAGAATCTAGCCATGAGCAACCCCCAGCAGCTGCGCTACAGCAAGGAGCACGAGTGGCTGTCGGCCGTCGACGCGGACGGCGTGGCCACGGTCGGCATCACCGAGTTCGCCGCCAATGCGCTCGGTGACGTCGTCTACGCCCAGCTCCCGGCCGTCGGTGACACCGTCACCGCGGGCGAGACCTGCGGCGAGCTGGAGTCGACCAAGTCGGTCAGCGACCTGTACTCCCCGGTGACCGGCGAGGTCACCGAGGCCAACCAGGACGTCGCGAACGACCCCTCGCTGGTGAACTCCGCCCCCTTCGAGGGCGGCTGGCTGTTCAAGGTGAAGATCACGGACGAGCCGGCGGACCTCCTCTCCGCCGCCGAGTACGACGGCTTCACCGCAGGCTGACCCCACCCCTCGCCCTCCCTCGCCCAGGAAGTCCAGGAAGAACTCATGTCTCTGCTGAACAGCTCCCTCCATGAGCTCGACCCCGACGTCGCCGCCGCTGTCGACGCCGAACTCCACCGCCAGCAGTCCACCCTCGAGATGATCGCGTCGGAGAACTTCGCTCCGGTCGCGGTCATGGAGGCCCAGGGCTCGGTCCTCACCAACAAGTACGCCGAGGGCTACCCCGGCCGCCGCTACTACGGTGGCTGCGAGCACGTCGATGTCGTCGAACAGATCGCCATCGACCGGATCAAGGCGCTCTTCGGTGCCGAGCACGCGAACGTCCAGCCGCACTCCGGTGCGCAGGCCAACGCCGCCGCGATGTTCGCGCTGCTCAAGCCGGGCGACACCATCCTGGGTCTGAACCTCGCGCACGGCGGGCACCTGACCCACGGCATGAAGATCAACTTCTCCGGCAAGCTCTACAACGTGGTCGCCTACCACGTCGACGAGAAGACCAACCTGGTCGACATGGAGGAGGTCGAGCGCCTCGCCAAGGAGCACCGCCCGAAGCTGATCGTCGCCGGCTGGTCCGCGTACCCGCGCCAGCTGGACTTCGCCGCCTTCCGCCGGATCGCCGACGAGGTCGGCGCGTACCTGATGGTCGACATGGCCCACTTCGCGGGCCTCGTCGCCGCCGGGCTGCACCCCTCGCCGGTGCCGCACGCGCACGTCGTGACGACCACCACGCACAAGACCCTCGGCGGTCCCCGCGGCGGTGTGATCCTCTCCACTGCCGAGCTGGCCAAGAAGATCAACTCCGCTGTCTTCCCCGGTCAGCAGGGTGGCCCGCTGGAGCACGTGATCGCTGCGAAGGCCGTCTCCTTCAAGGTCGCGGCCAGCGAGGAGTTCAAGGAGCGCCAGCAGCGTACGCTGGAGGGCGCGAAGATCCTGGCCGAGCGCCTGGTGCAGCCGGACGTCGCCGAGGTGGGCGTGTCCGTCCTCTCCGGCGGTACGGACGTGCACCTGGTGCTGGTGGACCTGCGCAACTCCGAGCTGGACGGCCAGCAGGCCGAGGACCGCCTCCACGAGGTCGGGATCACGGTCAACCGGAACGCCATCCCGAACGACCCGCGGCCGCCGATGGTCACCTCGGGTCTGCGGATCGGCACCCCGGCGCTGGCCACCCGCGGCTTCCAGGCGGAGGACTTCCGTGAGGTCGCCGACATCATCGCCGAGGCGCTGAAGCCGGTCTACGACGCGGAGGCCCTGCGCGGCCGCGTCACGGCCCTGGCGGACAAGCACCCGCTGTACCCCGGCCTGAAGTAACACATCGGCATCCGATTTACGCATCGGTACGGGGCACCGGGCACACTGAAGAGTGAGCGCCCGGTGCCCCGCACCACGCGCCGCCCCCGTACCACCGTGGGCGCCCCCCAGCACGACCCGTACCACCTCCAAGCAGACAGGGAGCAGCCACCGTGGCCATCTCCGTTTTCGATCTCTTCTCGATCGGCATAGGCCCGTCCAGCTCCCACACGGTGGGTCCCATGCGGGCCGCGCTGATGTTCACGCGACGGCTGAAGAACGAGGGCCTCCTGGCCCACACCACCTCCGTCCGGGCCGAGCTCTTCGGCTCGCTCGGCGCCACCGGCCACGGCCACGGCACCCCCAAGGCCGTCCTGCTCGGCCTGGAGGGCTACTCCCCGCGCACCGTCGACGTCGAGCTCGCCGACGCCGAGGTCGAGCGCATCCGCGAGTCGAAGCGGCTGCGGCTGCTCGGCGCGGAGATCGGCAGCACCCACGAGATCGACTTCGACGAGTCGACCCAGCTGATCCTGCACCGCCGCCGCTCCCTGCCGTACCACGCCAACGGCATGACCCTCTTCGCCTACGACGAGGCCGGCGCCCCCCTGCTGGAGAAGACCTACTACTCCGTCGGCGGCGGTTTCGTCGTGGACGAGGACGCGGTCGGCGAGGACCGCATCAAGCTGGACGACACCGTCCTGAAGTACCCCTTCCGCACCGGCGACGAGCTGCTGCGGATGTCCCGCGAGTCGGGCCTGTCGATCTCCGCGATGATGATGGAGAACGAGAAGGCCTGGCGCACCGAGCAGGAGATCCGCGAGGGCCTGCTGGAGATCTGGGGCGTGATGCAGGCGTGCGTCGCGCGCGGCATGTCGCGCGAGGGCATCCTGCCGGGCGGCCTGAAGGTCCGCCGCCGCGCCGCGAACACCGCCCGCCAGCTGCGCGCCGAGGGCGACCCGCAGGCCCGCGCCATGGAGTGGATCACGATCTACGCCATGGCCGTCAACGAGGAGAACGCCGCGGGCGGCCGCGTCGTGACCGCGCCGACCAACGGCGCCGCCGGCATCATCCCGGCCGTCCTGCACTACTACATGAACTTCGTGCCCGGCGCGGACGAGGACGGCATCGTCCGCTTCCTGCTCGCCGCGGGCGCCATCGGCCTGCTCTTCAAGGAGAACGCCTCGATCTCCGGCGCCGAGGTCGGCTGCCAGGGCGAGGTCGGCTCCGCCTGCTCCATGGCCTCCGGCGGCCTCGCCGAGGTCCTGGGCGGCTCCGCCGAGCAGGTGGAGAACGCCGCCGAGATCGGCATGGAGCACAACCTCGGCCTGACCTGCGACCCGGTCGGCGGCCTGGTCCAGATCCCGTGCATCGAGCGCAACGGCATGGCCGCCGCCAAGGCGGTCACCGCGGCCCGCATGGCCCTGCGCGGCGACGGCCGGCACCACGTCTCCCTCGACAAGGTCATCAAGACCATGAAGGAGACGGGCGCGGACATGAGCGTGAAGTACAAGGAGACGGCGCGCGGCGGTCTGGCCGTGAACATCATCGAGTGCTGACGCGCCGCTGAGCCGCACCACTGCGCGAGAGGCGCCCCTGCCCGGCCGATGCCGGGCGGGGGCGCCTCTCGCGTGCGGGAAGCTACTTCAGCTACTTCTGCTGCTTCTTCATCTCGTGCTCCAGGACCTCCTTCTCGGTCGCCGTCTCGGCGGCCGGAGGGGGCTTGATGCCCAGGTCCGCGCCCCAGTCGCGGTACTCGTCGGTCCGGCGGAACTCGCCCTTGGAGCCCTTGCCCGACTCCTCGGTCTTCACGACCACGCCGTCCCCGTCCACCCAGACGACGAGCTCGACCTGCTGCACGCCGTCGCTCTTGTAGCCGTTCACGACGAAGTCGCGGTCCTTGTCCGTGATCGCGTCGCCCTTGTAGGCGGCGAGCTCGGACACGACGACCGTGCCCTGGAAGCGGGCCGCGCGGCGGCCGCCGACCGTCTCGACGCCCGCGTTCTTCACGTCCTTGGACGTGGCGAGGGCCGACGTCATCCGGACGAAGAGCTCCGACGACGGATCCTTGCTCTTGTCGACGCCCTCGACGCTGAACGTCCACCACTTCTTGCCGGCGATCTTCTCCCCGTTGAAGTACATCTTGTCGTTCACGGTGATGACGTGGTTGACGCCGTCCGGGTACTCGGCCGTCTTCGGGCCCACGTCCTTCATCACGGACGCGTGGGGCTTCGCCTGGAAGGCGCCCTCGGTGACGTACTCGCCGTCCTTGTCCTTGCGCGTCCCCTTGGTGCGGTACGTGTTCTCCCGCGCCCCCTTGGCCGCGGCCGCCTTGAGCGTGCCGGCCGGCTCCGCGGCCTTGAGCGCCTTGTCTGCGCCGTTGTCACTCTTCCCGCCGCCGGAGCCCGAGGGCTCGTCCTTGCCGCCGCCGGAGCCGCCGCACGCCGCCAGGCTCAGAGCGAGAGCGACCCCCGTGACGGCCACGACGCTCTTACGTATCGCCTTCAAGTGCCTTACTGTCCTTTGTCCGTACTTCATAAAGTTTCGGTGAGGATATCCCGGCTGATCATGGCGTGCGAGTGGAAATGACCATGGCCGGAAACAGCGTGTCAGCGGATCACTGCCGTCAGTAATGTCAACGCCCTCGTTCCATTACCACCCCTTGATCGAGGAGCTCTCGCCATGCGCCATTCCCTCCGCGCCACCGCAGCGATCCTCGGCGCCGTCGCCGCCCTCGGCGTCACGGCTCCCCTGGCCGGCGCCGACGCCGGGACCACGCCTGCGGCGCCCGCCGGCGCCGTGCGCATCCACAACGGCGTGCACGGCGGCTGCCTGACCGTCGAAGGATCGGGCTACCGCGACCCGCGCGGCACGCTGCGCCCCTGGCTGGTGGCGCTGCAGCCGTGCCGGGAGTCCGGGCGGGCCGCCCAGACCTGGGTCTACAGCTCGGCCACGCACCAGTTCTCCTCACAGGCGCAGCCCTACCGCTGCATCGGCAGACAGGGCGCGCTGCTCGTCACCGTGCCGTGCGACGCGGACGCGGCCGGGCAGCGCTTCCGCACCGAGCCGGTCGGCTCGGGCGGGCGGCAGAAGGTCGTCGCGGAGGCGGACGGCCGCATCTGGGAGCAGGCCACGCACCGCACCGGCTCGTCGCGCGACGCGACGGGCGAGGGGGTGCGGACGGTCCGCGACACGGGCTCGGCGGGCGCCGAGCGGAGCTGGGTCCTCAGCCGCGGCTGACGCGCGTCTCCGTCCGGAGCCAGGCGAGGTACGCGTCGCTGCCCGCGGCGACGGGGGTGGCGACGATCTCCGGGTTCCCGTAGGTGTGCGCGCCCTTGATGTGGGCCTCCAGCTCGCCGTAGCGGTCCGCTGCGGTCTTGTAGAGGACGCGCCACTCGGTGTCGCTGTGCACCTCGTCCTGCCACCGGTAGACGCTGGTGACGGGGCCGTCGATCTGGGCGCAGGCGGCGAGCCGCGCCTCGACGGCGGTGGTGGCGAGGTGCCTGGCACGCTCCTCGCTGTCGGTCGTCGTCATCACGGCGATGTACTGGGCCTCCGGCATGGCGCGACCGTACCGCAGGGCCTTGTGCGACGGGCGGCGGGACGGGGTTGTCAGTGGCGGCCGTTACGCTCACGGACATGAGTTACGCAGACCTGCGCGAACTCCAGAGCGCGCTCACCACCGCCTCGGACATCGCCTTCTCCCTCGACGCCGCCGCACCCGCGCCCCATGAGGCCGAGCAGCTGGTGGACGCCCTGCGCAGAGCGCTGACCGCGGCGAACGCCCTGGGCGGCGGCCTGGCGGCCACGGGCTGCTCGGAGCACCCGAAGGGCCCCGTGGACCCGCTGTACGGGGACAAGACCGATCCCCTGCCGCCGGGCTGGGGCCGGTGCCTGCTGTGCAACGACCGGCGGCGCCGGGCCGGGGCGCAGCGGCGCGGCTGGCGCTGACCCGGGCCGCGACGGCGCGGCCCGGGCCGGCCTTCCACGAGGGTCGGCCGTTCCGTGCGGGTCAGCCCTTGTTGACGGAGTTCCAGAACTCCTCGAAGGACAGCAGGCGGTCGCCGTTGCCGTCCTTGGAGTCGATGATCGACTGGGCGACGGTCTCGGTGACGAAGTGGTCGCCGAGCTGCGCCATGGCCTTCTTGTACTCGGCGGCCGTGATGAAGCCGTCCCCGTCGATGTCGAACTTGGCGAACGTCTCGCGTGCGCTCTCCATGTCAGCCATGTGAGCCTCCCCTTGGTGTGCTGGTATGACCGGCACAGATTAGCCGCCCTTTCGATCAGGCTGATCACGGCCAGATCTCACTCTGTGTAATTCCGCATAAAAATAAGTGCTTCCGCTGATCCATTCGAAGAATTCAAGGCACGTGGCCCACCTCACCTTTGATTGCGGAGAGAAATAGGCAGCCTTGCCCGAATTGAACAAATAGCCGTTTTGGCTGGAACGCACCCCGTCTGCCATAGTCGGAAGCCACGACCCTCATTGACCCGAGCCAGGTCGTCATCCGCCGCGGAACACACCCCATTCTCCGCGGCGCCCGAAGAGGCCCCCGGCCCGTCGCATGCCGACGGATGGGGGCCTCTTCGTTGTGTCCAGGCCGTGCCGTGCCTCAGCGGTCGGCGACCCGCATCTCGAACCAGGTGGTCTTGCCGCGCGCCAGCAGGTCCACCCCCCAGCGGTCCGAGAGCTTGTCGACGAGAAAGAGCCCCCGGCCCGTGACGTCGAGCTCGTGCACGGGCATCAGGCAGGGCAGCCCCCGCGAGGGGTCGCGGACCTCTATGCGGAGCCAGCCCCGCCGGCGCAGCATCCGCAGGCCGAAGTAGCGCGCGCCGGTGTGGCGGACGGCGTTGCCGACGAGCTCGGAGACCAGCAGGACGGCGTGCTCGGTGAGTTGGCCCGAGAGGCCCCACTGGCGCAGGACCACCGACTGGGTCAGCCGGCGGGCCGCGACGGCCGACTCGGGGCGGGAGGGCAGGCGCACCTCGCCCTGTGTGGGGTTGCCGAACAGATCGAGCGCTTTGAGCGCCAGCTCATCCTCCACGGTCGGCGACCAGCGCACAGCGGCCGTGCCGGCTCGCTGCCGTGGCTGCTCCGTTCCTTCCAGGCCCGCCATGCCCCCATCATGGCCGCCGCAAGCACGGCCGGGGCTGGAACGTAGGGATTCACCTGACCGGAACGACCCCCTCCGAGCCCCTGCGACGACATATGCCAAGGGCAGGAAATCGGCCCGGAAACCCAGACTGACCTGCGGCGACCAGAGGGGCCGGAAAGATCGCCCGAAACGGCCGGAACGGCGGTTCCACGCGGTCGCGTACTGCGCGTGATTCCCCCACAAGAGGCACCCCGGGGTGGACGCCGGCACGACCGTGCGTCAACGCCGGAGGGCGGCGGCGGCCCGCTCCGGGACCGCCGCCAACCGGCCGCACGTCAGACGAACTTGGCCTTGCCCGGCCCGTCCTCGACGAAGCTGCGCATGCCGATCTCCCGGTCCTCGGTCGCGAACAGGCCCGCAAACCAGTTCCGTTCGATGGCGAGGCCGGTGTCGATGTCGGTCTCCAGACCGGCGTCCACGGACTCCTTCGCGGCGCGCAGCGCGAGCGCGGGGCCCGCGGCGAGCCGGGCCGCCCACGCGTGCGCCTGCTCGTACACCTCGGCGGCGGGCGCGACACGGTCGACCAGGCCGAGCGCGAGCGCCTCGTCGGCCTTGACCATACGGCCGGTGAAGATGAGGTCCTTGGCCTTGGACGGGCCGATCAGCCGCGCCAGGCGCTGGGTGCCGCCCGCGCCGGGGATCAGGCCGAGCAGGATCTCGGGCTGGCCGAGCTTGGCGTTGTCGGCGGCGATGCGGAAGTCGGCGCAGAGCGCCAGCTCGCAGCCGCCGCCGAGGGCGTAGCCGGTGACGGCGGCGACGACGGGCTTGGGGATGCGGGCGACGGCGGTGAAGGAGTCCTGCAGGCCGCGGGAGCGCGCCACCATCGCGGCGTGGTCCATCTTCTGCATCTCCTTGATGTCCGCCCCTGCGGCGAACACCTTCTCCCCGCCCCACAGCACGACGGCCCGCACGTCCTCGCGGCGCGTCGCCTCCTCGGCGAGCTCGCGGATCCGGTCCTGGGCGGCGATGTCGAGCGCGTTCATCGGCGGACGGTCCAGGCGGATGGTTCCGACGCCCTCGGCAACCTCAAGATGCACAGTCATGGCACCAGGTTAGTGACACGGGGGTTCGACGGCTCCCCCCGATCGGGCCCCGAACGCCGGGCGGCCCGGAACACTCGGTCGCGAGTGTTCCGGGCCGCAGGGCGTGTGCGAGGGGCCGTCAGCCGGCCTGGGGGGTGCTCTTGCCCCACTCGGACCACGGCATGTTCCAGCCGTTGAGCCCGTTGTCCGGCTTGATCGTCTTGTCGTCGGAGTTCTTGACGACCACGACGTCACCGATGAGGGAGTTCTTGTAGAACCAGGCCGCCGGCGTGTTCGGGTCGCCGCCGCCGCGCTGGTCCTCCAGGCCCACGCAGCCGTGGCTCGCGTTCTCCGCGCCGAAGGTCGAGGAGCCGGACCAGTAGTTGCCGTGCAGGAAGGTGCCGGAGGTGGACAGGCGCATCGCGTGCGGCACGTCCGGGATGTCGTACTCGCCCTTGCCGTCGCCCTTGGTGAAGCCCACGGTGGCGCCGTTCATGCGCGTCACCTCGTGCTTCTCGCTGATGACCATCTGGCCGTTGTACGTGGGGTTGGCGGGGGCGCCGGCGGATATCGGGATGGTCCTGACGACCTTGCCGTCCCGCTCGACCGTCATCTGGTGGGACTTGGCGTCGACCGTGCTGACCTGGCTGCGGCCGACCGTGAACTTCACGGTCTTGGACTGCGAGCCGTACACGCCCTGGCGGCCCTGGACGCCGTCGAGGTTCAGGTCGACCGTCACCTTGGTGCCGGCCTTCCAGTACTGCTCGGGCCGGAAGTCGATGCGGTCGTTGCCGAACCAGTGGCCCTTGACCTCGACGGCCGGCTCGGTCTTCACCTTGATGGCGCGCTCGACGGCCTTGGGGTCGGTGATGCCGCGGCTGAAAGTGACCGATACGGGCATGCCCACGCCGACCGTGCTGCCGTCCTCCGGCGTGAAGTAGCCGACGAAGGTGTTCTGCGGGGTGAGCGTCGTGAACGACGCGTGCTTGGCCGACGGGCGGCCGTCGTCGTCCTTGGCCAGGGCGTCGACCGTGTACTTGCCGGACGCACCGAGGTGGGCGGTGGGCTCCCAGGCCGCACCGTCGTCGGTGATCCTGCCCTCGACCGTACGGCCCTTGGCGTCGGCGACCTTGACGGAGGTCAGCTTGCCCTTCTGGGCGGTGACCTTGAGCGCACCGGCCGTCGCGACGTCCTTCGCGCCGTCCTCCGGCGCGATGGAGACGACGGCTTCCGACGGGCCGTCCGGAACCTTCTTGGCGCCGCTCTTCTTCCCGTCGTCGTCACCGCCGCCACAGGCCGTGACCAGCAGCATCAGCGCGCCGAGGAGCAGCGCGAACAGACCCCTGCGCCGGGCTGCGCGCCCTCTCGGTATCAGCTGCACGTTCAAAATCGGTGTTCTCCCCTCGCACGGCCCGCGGCCACGCGGCGCCCCCGAAAGCGCGGCTCACGCGCTGGCGATAGATAACCACAGGGGCTCCTGCGCCGCCGTCCCGTGGAATGTCACCGTTCGGTCCCAAATGGGAACGGTGGTACGAGACATGCGGCGAGGGTGATCCCCGTGGCTGAAGGTGAGCATCATAATCCGGCCACCCGCGTGCTCCGGCCCGGGGGCGGGCCGCTGCCCGCAGGCGGGCAGACCCCTGTGCCGCCCGGCCCGGCGCCCGATCACCCGTGTGAGCGCACGCGTGGTTCTGGGCAGAACTGGGGGCAAGGACGGAACCGCCGCCGCCCGGCACGGGACGCCGGGCGCCCGGCGCGCTGCCCGCGAGCCGCCGGAGGCGAAGACGTGTCGAGCGCACCCGAGCAAGAGGCGGAGCGGGGGGACGAGTTCGGCGGCCGCCGGACCCGGCACCCCGAGGACGACCGCACGGCCGGACGGCCCGCGGGGGCCCCGGGCGCCGCCGTCAACGGACGCCCCCGCCCGGACCCGGCCCTGCGGCCGCTGCCCGGCGCCACGGTGTGGCCCGGCAGCCCCGAGCCGCTCGGCGCCCGCTTCAGGACCGCCGCCGACGGCACGGCGGGGACGAACTTCGCCCTGTGGGCCGGCGGGGCGGAAGCCGTCGAGCTGTGCCTGTTCGACGGCGGAGGGGACGGCGGCCCGGACGGCCCGCCGCAGGGCGAGACGCGGCTGCCCCTCACCGAGCTGACGCACGAGATATGGCACGGCTTCGTGCCCGGGGTGCTGCCCGGCCGCCGCTACGGCTACCGCGTCCACGGCCGCTGGGACCCCTGGACGGGCGCCCGCTGGAACCCCGCCAAGCTCCTGCTGGACCCCTACGCCCGCGCCGTGGACGGCGACTTCTCCCTGCCGCCCGAGGTGTACGGGCACGTGCGGGACTGGCCCCAGCAGCACGTCGCCGACACCGTCCGCGACGAGCGCGACTCGGCCCCGTACGTCCCCAAGGGCGTGGTCGTCGCGGACGGCGACGACTGGGCGGACGACCACCGGCCCAAGACGCCCTGGCCCGACTCCGTCATCTACGAGCTGCACGTGCGCGGCTTCACCAAGCGCCACCCGGGCGTCCCCGAGGAGCTGCGCGGCACGTACGCCGGGCTCGCGCACCCCGCGGCCGTCGAGCACCTGGTGCGGCTCGGGGTGACGGCCGTGGAGCTGCTCCCGGTGCACCAGTTCGCGCACGAGGACCACCTGCTGCGGCGGGGGCTGCGCAACTACTGGGGCTACAACTCCATCGGCTACTTCGCCCCGCACGCCGCCTACGCGGCGTCCGGGACCGACGGCCGGCAGGTGGGCGAGTTCAAGCGCATGGTGCGCGCCCTGCACGCGGCCGGCCTGGAGGTCATCCTCGACGTGGTCTACAACCACACCGCCGAGGGCGGCGAGCTGGGCCCCACGCTGTCCCTGAAGGGCATCGACAACCGCCGCTACTACCGGCTCCAGGGCGACCAGCGCCGCTACGCCGACTACACCGGCTGCGGCAACACCCTGCACGTCGTCCAGCCGAACGTCCTGCGGCTGATCACCGACTCCCTGCGGTACTGGGTGACGGAGATGGGCGTCGACGGCTTCCGCTTCGACCTGGCGGCGGCGCTCGCCCGCTCCATGCACGACGTCGACATGCTCTCGCCGTTCCTCGCCGTCATCGCCCAGGACCCCGTGCTGCGCCGCGTCAAGCTCATCGCCGAGCCGTGGGACGTGGGCTCGGGCGGCTACCAGGTCGGCTCCTTCCCGCCGCTGTGGACGGAGTGGAACGACCGCTACCGCGACGCCGTCCGGGACTTCTGGCGCGGCGCCCTGCCCGACGTGCGCGACCTCGGCTACCGGCTCTCGGGCTCCAGCGACCTCTACGCCTGGGGCGGCCGCCGCCCCTACGCCTCCGTCAACTTCGTCACGGCCCACGACGGCTTCACCCTGCGCGACCTGGTCAGCTACGAGCACAAGCACAACGAGGCCAACGGCGAGGGCAACCGCGACGGCACCGACGGCAACCGGTCGTGGAACTGCGGCGCGGAGGGCCCCACGGACGACCCCGCGGTGCGGGCCCTGCGGCGGCGCCAGCTGCGCAACCTGCTGACCACCCTGCTGCTGTCGACGGGCGTGCCGATGCTCGTCGCGGGTGACGAGATGGGCCGCACCCAGGGCGGCAACAACAACGCCTACTGCCAGGACAACGAGACCAGCTGGACCGACTGGTCGCTGCTGGAGGAGCCGGGCTGGCGCGCCCTCGCGGACCTGTGCTGCCGGCTCCTCGCGCTGCGCCGTGCCCACCCCGTCCTGCGCAGCCGCTCCTTCTTCTCGGGCCGCCCGCAGAGCGCGGACGGGCTGCGGGACCTGGCCTGGTTCACGGCCGGGGGCACGGAGATGACGCAGGCCGACTGGTACGCGCCGGCGGCCACGCTCGGCATGTACCTCTCGGGCCGGGACATCCCCCAGCGCGGGCAGCAGGGCGAGCCGGTCACGGACGACAGCTTCCTGGCCGTGCTGCACGCGGGCCCGGCCGACGCGGGATTCACCCTGCCGGGCCCGCCGTGGGCGGACGGCTACGAACTGCTCGTGGACACCGCGCGGGAGGAGCAGGGGGCGGCGCCGGGCGAGCGCCGGGCGGCGGGCGCGCGCATCACGGTGGGAGCGCGCTCGGTGCTCCTGTGGCGGGTGACGAGGGAGCGGGCGGAAGCAGGAACGGAGGCTCCAATTCCGCAGCCCCGTAAGGTTCTGGGCGCAAAAACCGAGTGAGCGGTGTCAGTGGTGAACCGTACTCTCGGTCGTGATGACCGATACCTCTGAAGCCCCCAGCCCGCCCGGGAGACGGTCCGCCGTCCGTTCGCTGCTGCGCCTGTGGCCCTACGTGCGGCCGGTGCGCAACACGATGATCGCCGGCGCCGCCGTGACCGTCGTCGCGTCCTGCGCCAGCCTCGTCATTCCGCTCGCGCTCAAGTGGATCGTGGACGGCCCGGTCGCCGGCAAGGACCCCTCGGGGGTGTGGCTGGGCGGCGCGCTGGTGCTCGTGCTCGGCGTGGTGGAGGCGTCGCTCTTCGCGCTGCGCCGCTTCCTCGTGGCGCGACCGCTGGCGAAGGTCGAGGCGGACATGCGGGCGGACCTCTACGGGCACCTGCAGCGGCTGCCGGTCTCCTTCCACGACCGCTGGCCCTCGGGGCAGTTGCTCTCGCGGGGCACGACGGACCTGATGCTGCTGCGCATCTTCCTGGCCTTCCCGCTGACGTTCCTTCTGGTCAACGGCGTGACGATCCTGGTGGGCTTCGTCGTCCTGCTGGTGCAGGAGTGGACGCTGGGGCTGGTGCTGCTCGCCCCGGTGGCGCCGCTGGTGATCCTCTGCGCGTATTTCGAGGAGCGCTACTCCCGGGCCGCGCGCACCGCGCAGGACCAGTCCGGCGACCTCGCCACGATCGTCGAGGAGAGCGTCCTCGGCATCCGCATCATCAAGGGCTTCGGCCGGCACCGCGGCCAGGAGCGGGCCTTCGACGCCCTCTCCGGCCGGCTGCGCGGCACCGAGCTGGGCAAGGCGCACCTGCTGGGGATGCTCTGGGCGGTCATCATGAGCCTGCCGGAGCTGGCGATCGGCGCGGCGCTCGTCCTCGGCGTGCTGCAGGTCGCCGACGGCGAGCTCTCGGCCGGCACCCTGGTGGCGTTCCTGTCGACGGCGCTGGCGCTGCGCTGGCCTGTGGAGTCCTTCGGCTTCCTGATCGCGATCGCCAACGAGTCCGCCACGGCCGCCGACCGCTACTTCGAGGTCATGGACGTCCCGGCCCCCGCCGACCGGGCCGCCTCCGGCAAGGCCGGCGCGGTCTCCTCCCCGCGCCCGGAGGGCGAGCGCGGCGGGCTGCGCCTGGAGGGCGTCGGGTTCCGCTACCCCGACGCCCCCGCGGACGCCCCGCCCGTCCTGCACGGCGTCGACCTGCACATCCGGCCCGGCGAGACGATGGCCCTCGTCGGCACCACGGGCAGCGGCAAGACCACGCTGACCGCCCTCATACCCCGGCTCCACGAGGCGACGTCCGGCCGGATCACGCTGGACGGCGAGGACATCGCCGCCATGCCGCGCGAGCGCCTGCGCGAGCTGGTCTCCGTGGCGTTCGAGGACCCGACGCTGTTCTCCGCGAGCGTCGGGGAGAACGTCCTGATGGGCGCCGACGCCGGCCGGGAGGCCGATCTGGACCGCGCCCTGGAGGTCGCCCAGGCCGGCTTCGTGCACTCCCTCCCCGAGGGCACCGGCACCCAGGTCGGCGAGCAGGGCCTGAGCCTGTCCGGCGGGCAGCGCCAGCGGCTCGCGCTGGCCCGCGCCGTCGTCGGCGACCCGCGCTTCCTCATCCTGGACGACCCGCTCTCCGCGCTCGACGTGCACACCGAGGCCCTGGTCGAGGCGGCCCTGCGCGAGGTGCTGGCCACCACGACCGCCCTCGTCGTCGCCCACCGCCCCTCCACGGTCCTGCTGGCCGACCGCGTGGCCCTGCTCTCCGGAGGGCGCATCACCGCCGTCGGCACCCACCACGAACTGCTGCGCACCAGCCGGGAGTACGCCTCGCTCATGGCGGGCGACGAGGACCGGAGTGCCGCGGCGGACCGGACGTACGCACGGCACGAGGGAGGCCGGCGATGACCACCACCGCACCCGACCCCACCGCAGCCGACGACGAGCGGACCGGCCCCGCGGCGGGCGGCGCGGAGGACGGCGACTCCTTCGACAAGGACGTCCTGCCCGCCCCCAAGGGCGCCTCGCGCGCCCTGCTGCGCTCGCTGCTCGCCCCGGCGCGCGGCCGCGTCCGGCTCACCGCCCTC
Organism: Streptomyces roseifaciens; assembly: GCF_001445655.1. Classification (NCBI taxonomy): domain Bacteria; kingdom Bacillati; phylum Actinomycetota; class Actinomycetes; order Kitasatosporales; family Streptomycetaceae; genus Streptomyces; species Streptomyces roseifaciens. Next base: position 2,928,050 of record NZ_LNBE01000004.1, on the reverse strand, counting down.
GTCATGCTGCTCCAGCAGGCGGCCGTCCAGGCGGGGCCGCTCCTCGTGGCCTTCGCCATCGACCGGGCCGTGCCGGCCGCCCGCCGCGACGACTACGGCCCGCTGATCGCCGTCGGCACCGCGTACGTGGTGTGCGCCCTGGCCGCGGGCCTGCTGCAGTACGTCTTCGTCCGGCTGTCCGCGCGCATCGGCCAGAACGTCCTCCTCGACCTGCGCGGCCGGATCTTCCGCCACGCCCAGTCGCTCAGCGTCGACTTCCACGAGCGCTACACCTCCGGGCGCCTCATCTCCCGCGCGACCACCGACGTCGAGTCGATCCGCGAGCTGATCAACGAAGGGCTGCAGGAGCTCATAGGGGTCTGCCTGGCGGTCGTGTACATCTCGGCCACCCTGCTCTACCTGGACTGGGGCATCGGCGCCGTCGCCGTCCTCTCCTTCGTCCCGCTGCAGCTGCTGATGCGCTCCTACCGGCGGCGCGCGCACACGGTCTACCACGAGCGCTCCACGGCCATCGCCTCGGTGATCGTGAAGTTCACCGAGACCATGAACGGCATCCGCCCGGTCCAGGCCTTCCGCCGGGAGCGCGCCAACGCCGCGCACTTCGCGGAGCTCAACGACCGGCACCGGCACTCCAACACCCGGGCACTGCTGGAGATGGCCCGCTACGTCTTCCTCTCCCGCCTCGTGGCCAACGTGGTGCTGGCCGCCGTCGTCCTCTGGGGCGCCTACCGGGTGGCGGGCGACGGCCTGGAGCTGGGCGTGCTCGCGGCGGCGGTGCTCTATCTGCGGCGACTGTACGACCCGATCGACCAGCTGGCGATGTTCCTCAACTCCTACCAGTCGGCCGCGGCCTCGCTGGAGAAGATCGCGGGCCTGCTCGCCCAGCGGCCCGGCGTGCCCGAGCCCGCCGAGCCGCGCGCGCTGCCGGAGCGGCGGGCGGGGCTGCCCGGCCGCGAGGTCGTCTTCGAGGGGGTGCGCTTCGCCTACCGCACGGGCGGCGAGGTGCTGCCCCGCTTCGACCTGACGCTGCACGCCGGGCAGACGGTCGCGGTGGTCGGCTCGACGGGGGCCGGCAAGTCCACCCTCGCCAAGCTCCTGGCCCGCTTCTACGACCCCACCGAGGGCCGGGTGCTCCTCGACGGGGTGCCGCTGGACACGCTCGCCGTGCCGGAGCTGCGGCGCGGTGTGGTGATGGTGACGCAGGAGGCCTTCCTGTTCTCCGGCACCGTCGCGGAGAACATCGCCATCGGCCGCCCCGGGGCCGGCCGGGAGGAGATCGAGCAGGCCGCGAAGGCGATCGGCGCCCACGACTTCATCACGGCCCTGCCGGACGGCTACGACACCGACGTGCGCAAGCGCGGCGGCCGGATCTCCGCCGGACAGCGCCAGCTGGTGGCCTTCGCGCGGGCCCTGCTCGCCGACCCGGCGGTACTCATCCTGGACGAGGCCACGTCCTCGCTGGACATCCCGGGCGAGCAGGCGGTGCAGCGTGCGATGACCACGGTGCTGCGCGGCCGTACGGCGGTGGTCATCGCGCACCGGCTGTCGACGGTCGAGATCGCGGACCGCGTCCTGGTGATGGCCGACGGCCGCGTCGTGGAGGACGGCTCCCCGGCCGAACTGACCGGGGGCACGGGCCGCTTCGCGGACCTGCACCGGGCCTGGCGGGACAGCCTGGCCTGACGGGGCCGCCCGGGGGCGGCCCGGGCCGGGCCTGCGCTACCCGCCGGTCAGCGGCAGCACGGGAAAGGCGTGGTCCTGCCAGACCAGGCGGGAAGTCTCCTCCGGGTAGGCGGTGACGGCCGGTGCGGTGCCGAAGAGCTGCACGAGGCGCTGTCCGGCGTCGTACGCGGGCCAGCCGGGGTCGCCGTGGGCGGCGAACGCCGTCCATGCGGCGCGCATGCGGGCGGACAGCGCCTCCGCCTCCGGGGGCGGGCCCTCGCCGATCAGCACGGCCGGCTGTCCGCGGTCCAGGTTGCCGAAGACGAGCGGCACGTCGAGGCCGTGGCAGGCGCCGAAGGCACCGCCCATGCCCGGGGCGGGCCAGGTCAGCTCGTAGACGTGGGCCCGGCCGCCCGCGGCGGTCTGCGCCTGGGCGAGGTGGAGGCTAGGCATGCGGAACAGCCAGTCGGACTGGACCAGTTCGTACAGCTCCTCCGGGCTCGCGGCAGGAAGACCCTCGCGGTAGCGGCGCGCACCGTCCGGGCCCGGGGCGAAGGCGTCCAGGGCGGCGGTCGCCTGCTCCTGCGTCACCTGGCCGAGCAGTCCGTCGAGCGCGGTGAACAGCCGCTGCTCGTCCCGGGTGTGGCCGACGAGGAGGCCGACGTCCCGGCCTGCGCCGTCGGCCAGGGCCTGCCACGGAGTGACCGGCAGGGCATCGCCGTCGACGACCGGCGAGAACAGGATCGGCCTGTGCGCGACCCGCCCCCAGCGGTCCGCCCACCGGGCCGCCTCGGCGCCGACCGCATCGCCGGCGGCGGACAGCCGCGCCGGGGCCACCGTGGCCAGGTCGGCCGCCGTGGGCCTCAGCCCCAGCCCGGCCGCGCAGGCACCGGCGATGTCGGCGGCCAGCTCCGGCGAGAAGAACGTGCCCTGCGCGCTCTGCGCGACGGCCCGGCGGAAGAGCCCGGCCGCACGTGGCATCGCCAGCAGCGCGGCGACCGATCCCCCGCCCGCCGACTGGCCGAAGACCGTGACGCGGTCCGGGTCGCCGCCGAAGGCCGCGATGTTGTCACGCACCCACTCCAGGGCGGCGATCTGGTCGAGCAGGCCCCGGTTGGCGGGCGCCCCCTCGAACTGCCCGAAGCCCTCGGGACCCACGCGGTAGTTGAACGTCACCACGACGACGCCGCCGTCCCGCGCCAGGCGGCCGCCGTCGTACTCGGGGAGGCCGGACATGCCGATGGTGTAGGCCCCGCCGTGGATCCACACCATCACCGGGAGCCCTGTGCCCGGGCCGGGCTCGGGGGACCAGATGTTGACCGTCAGCCAGTCGCCGCCCACCGCGTCCTGCGCCAGCGCGTCCATGCCGAAATGGCCGCCTTGCGGTGGCGGCGGTCCGTACGACACGGCGTCCCGCACCCCGTCCCACCGCCGGACCGGCCGCGGCGCGGCGAAGCGCAGCGGGCCCACGGGCGGCTCGGCGAACGGAATGCCGCGGAAGACCGCCGCACCCGCCTCCCGGGTACCGCGCACCGCTCCGGCCACGGTACGGACTTCGGGCCGGGGCCCGGACGGCTCGGGCTGCTCGGACGCGTCGGCGGTCGTCATGGCTCCCCTTCCGGGCGGGCCGGAGCGCGATCACAGGGGCTCGCACCGGCCGGGACACTCCGGAGGATCCCGCCGCGTCACGACGCGCGCCAGCCATTTACGACCGGCCCGGACGCGTGGCGGCCGCGACAGGCACCGCCCCGCACCGCTATGCGGACCTCGTTCTTTCGTCAACGGACGGATTCCGGCCAACTTGCCTCCGGACTCCTGACACGTACATGCCTGCGATGGCACTCTTCCCTCCACTGACGCGCGGCTCCCCACGGCACGGCCACCGGGCGTCGGCCCCGCTCCACCGGCACGTTGCATCGCCTGCTGTCCCCCGAGGCCCCACGCCTCCCACCCCCGTCCCGCGGCACCGACCGGCAGCACCCGGCGGCCACCGCACACGGGGAAGCGCAGCGCTCCACGACGTTTCACCGCACCCGCCGGATTCATCGGACCGGACCCATCGGACGGGATCCATCGGCCCCAGCTCCACCTGTTCTGTTCTGCCTGATCTGCCCTCGCAGAAGGAGTCAGCGTGAGACCCACCCCCCAGAAGAGAGCCGTCGCCGCCGGCGCGCTGGTCGCCGTCTCGGCGATGCTCGCCGTCGGCACCCAGACCGGGACCGCGGCCGCCCGCACCGACGACGGAGCGGGCAGCGCACCGCGCAAGGTCGTCGCCAAGGCCGACCCGGGCGCCATGCCCGTGAAGCTCACTCCCTCGCAGCGCGCCGAGCTGATCCGCCAGGCCGACGCGACCAAGGCGGAGACCGCGCGGACCCTGGGCCTCGGCGCCAAGGAGAAGCTGGTCGTCAAGGACGTCGTCAAGGACGTCAACGGCACGACCCACACCCGCTACGAGCGGACGTACGAGGGCCTGCCGGTGCTCGGCGGCGACCTCGTCGTGGACGCCACCAAGGGCGGCGGCGTCAAGAGCGTCGCCAAGGCGACCAAGGCCCGGATGACGATCGCGACGACCACCCCGTCCTTCTCGGCGGCCGCCGCCGAGAAGGAGGCCGTGAAGGCCGCGGGCGCGCAGGGCTCGAAGGCCGGCAAGGCCGACCGGGCGCCCCGCAAGGTGATCTGGGCCGCGAGCGGCAAGCCGGTCCTCGCCTACGAGACCGTCGTCGGCGGCCTCCAGGAGGACGGCACGCCCAACGAGCTGCACGTCATCACCGACGCGCGGACGGGCGAGAAGCTCTTCGAGTTCCAGGGTGTCAAGCAGGGCACCGGCAACAGCAAGTACAGCGGTCAGGTGACCATCGGCACCTCGCAGTCGGGCGGCTCCTACCAGCTCAACGACGCCTCGCGCGGCGGCCACAAGACCTACAACCTCAACCGCGGCTCCTCCGGCACCGGCACCCTCTTCACCGACGCCGACGACGTCTGGGGCAACGGCACCACCAGCGACGCGGCCACCGCCGGCGTGGACGCGCACTACGGCGCCCAGCTGACGTGGGACTACTACAAGAACGTGCACGGGCGCAGCGGCATCCGCGGTGACGGCGTGGGCGCGTACAGCCGGGTGCACTACGGCAACAACTACGTCAACGCCTTCTGGTCGGACGACTGCTTCTGCATGACGTACGGCGACGGCTCCGGCAACGCCAAGCCGCTGACCTCGATCGACGTGGCCGCGCACGAGATGACGCACGGCGTCACCTCGGCGACCGCCAACCTCACCTACGCGGGCGAGTCCGGCGGCCTCAACGAGGCCACCTCCGACATCTTCGCCGCCGCCGTGGAGTTCTGGGCGAACAACCCCAACGACGTCGGCGACTACCTCGTCGGCGAGAAGATCGACATCAACGGCAACGGCTCCCCGCTGCGCTACATGGACAAGCCCAGCAAGGACACCCGCTCCAAGGACGCCTGGTACTCGGGCATCGGCGGCATCGACGTGCACTACTCGTCGGGCCCCGCCAACCACTGGTTCTACCTCGCCTCCGAGGGCAGCGGCGCGAAGGTGATCAACGGCGTCTCCTACGACTCGCCGACCTCCGACAACCTGCCCGTGACCGGCATCGGCCGGGACAACGCCGCGAAGATCTGGTTCAAGGCGCTGACCGGGCGCATGCAGTCGAACACCAACTACGCCGGTGCGCGCGACGCGACGCTGTGGGCCGCCGGTGAGCTCTTCGGCGTGGGCAGCGAGACGTACAACAACGTGGCCAACGCCTGGGCGGCCGTCAACGTCGGCAGCCGGGCCACCCCCGGGACCGGGGTCAGCATCACCGCGCCCGGTGACCAGACGAGCATCGTGAACACCGCCGTCTCCCTGCAGATCAAGGCCACCAGCAGCAACTCCGGTGCCCTGAGCTACTCGGCCACCGGCCTGCCCGCGGGCCTGTCGATCAACGCCTCCACCGGTCTGATCTCCGGCACGCCGACCGCCACCGGCACCGGCAACGTGACCGTCACGGTCAAGGACTCGGCCGGCAAGTCCTCGAGCGCGTCCTTCAAGTGGACCGTGAACACCACGGGCGGCGGCAGCGTCTTCGAGAACAACACCCCCGTCGCGATCCCGGACGCGGGCGGCGCCGTGACCTCGCCGGTCGTCGTGACCCGCAGCGGCAACGGCTCCTCCGCCCTCAAGGTGGACGTGAACATCACCCACACCTACCGCGGCGACCTGCGGATCGACCTGGTCGCGCCGGACGGCAAGACGTGGCGGCTGAAGGACTCGGACGCCTGGGACTCCGCGGAGGACGTGAAGGCCAGCTACACGGTCGACGCCTCGGGCGTCTCCGCCACCGGCACGTGGAAGTTGCAGGTGCAGGACGTGTACTCGGCGGACAGCGGCACGGTCAACAGCTGGAAGCTGAGCTTCTGAGTTCTCCATGCGCCCCGTGAGGGGCGCGGGGAACTGCGCGACCAGCCACGCACGAACCGCGAGACAGCGGCGAACCCCTTGAACCGGGCGCCGTCCGGGGTGAGCATGACTCCCCCGGACGGCGCCCTACGCATGTACGCACGGGGCGACCGCGCGTCAGCGCAACAGCACCCCCGCCGCCTCGCCCGTCGCCTCCGACGGCAGCGTCACCAGGCCCATCTCCGCGCCGCTGGACAGCAGCCGGTGCGAGGGCAGGATGCGGACGGTGTAGCCGAAGGGGCCCGTGCGGTCGAGGGTGAGCGGTCCCTCGTACAGGCGGCGGCCGTCCAGGGCGGGGCCGCCGGCCGGCTTGAGGGGGAACGTGGCGGTCTGGCTCAGCCGGTCGGTGGGGTCGACCCGCCCGGCCACGGCCTGCACCTCCACGTCCGCCGGGTCCAGCGAGCCGAGCGTGACGCTCACCCGCAGGGAGACCGTCGAGCCCAGGGTCGCGGTGCCGTTGAGGGCGGTGTCGGCGACGGCCTCCACGTGGTCGACGGCCACGCCCGGCCACCCGGCCCGCACCCGGGCCTTCCAGGCGGCCAGCTCGCTCGCCGCGGCGGGGGTGAGGGCACGCTGGGCCTCGGCGGCGGGGGCGTAGAGCCGCTCCACGTACTCGCGCACCATGCGCCCGGCGAGGACCTTCGGGCCGAGCGTGGTCAGCGTGCGGCGCACCATCTCGATCCAGCGGCCGGGGAGCCCGCCCTGCGTCCGGTCGTAGAAGCGCGGGGCCACGCGCCGCTCCAGCAGGTCGTAGAGGGCGGCCGCCTCCAGGTCGTCACGGCGGTTGTCGTCCATGGCCGCGCCGTCGGCGGTGGGGATCGCCCAGCCGAAGTCGGGCTCGTACCACTCGTCCCACCAGCCGTCGAGCACCGAGAGGTTGAGACAGCCGTTGAGGGCGGCCTTCATCCCCGAGGTGCCACAGGCCTCCAGGGGGCGCAGCGGGTTGTTGAGCCAGACGTCGCAGCCGGGGTAGAGCCGCTGGGCCATGGCCATGCCGTAGTCGGGCAGGAAGACCAGGCGGCGGCGCACGCGCGGGTCGTCGGCGAAGCGCACGAGCTCCTGCACGAGGCGCTTGCCGCTGTCGTCGGCGGGGTGGGCCTTGCCGGCGACGACGATCTGCACGGGCCGCTCGGGGTGCAGGAGGAGGTCCATGAGGCGGTCGCGGTCGCGGAGCATGAGGGTGAGGCGCTTGTAGGAGGGCACGCGGCGGGCGAAGCCGATGGTGAGGACGCCGGGGTCGAGCACGCCGTCGATCCAGCCGAGCTCGGCGGTGCCGGCGCCGCGCTCGCGCCAGGCGGCGCGCAGCCTCTCGCGCACCTCCTCGACGAGCTGTTCGCGCAGGGTGCGGCGCAGCTCCCAGATGTCGGCGTCGGGGATGTCGGCGACGGCGTCCCAGCGCTGGGCGCCGCCGACGGCCAGGGCGTCCTCGGCGCGGCCGGCGCCGACCCGGCGGGCGCCCAGGCGCATCACCTCGGGAGCGACCCAGGTGGGGGCGTGGACGCCGTTGGTGACGGAGTCGATGGGCACTTCCTCGGCGTCGAAGCCCGGCCACAGGCCGGCGAACATCTGCCGGCTGACCTGCCCGTGGAGGGTGGAGACGCCGTTGGCGCGCTGTGCGAGCCGCAGCCCCATGACGGCCATGTTGAAGAGGTTGGGCTCGCCGCCGGGGTAGGTCTCCAGGCCCAGTTCGAGGACGCGTTCGACGTCGATGCCGGGCAGTTCGCCGGCGGCGCCGAAGTGGCGGGCGACCAGCTCGCGGTCGAAGCGGTCGATGCCGGCGGGCACGGGGGTGTGGGTGGTGAAGACGGCTCCGGCGCGGGCGCGCTCCAGGGCGGCGTCGAAGTCCAGCCCGTCGTCGACCAGTTCGCGGATGCGCTCCAGGCCGAGGAAGCCGGCGTGGCCCTCGTTGGTGTGGAAGACCTCGGGTTCGGGGTGGCCGGTCAGGCGGCAGTAGGTGCGCACGGCGCGGACGCCGCCGATGCCCAGGAGCATCTCCTGCAGCAGCCGGTGCTCGCCGCCCCCGCCGTAGAGCCGGTCGGTGACCTCGCGCTCGCCGGGGCCGTTCTCCTCGACGTCGGAGTCGAGGAGCAGCAGCGGCACCCGGCCGACCCGGGCCTGCCAGATGTAGGCGCGCAGGGAGCGGCCGCCGGGGAGGGCGAGGGCGATGCGGCTGGGGTTGCCGTCGGGCTCGCGCAGCATGGTGAGCGGGAGCTCGTTGGGGTCGAGCAGGGGGTAGTGCTCCTGCTGCCAGCCCTCGCGGGAGAGGGACTGGCGGAAGTAGCCGTGCCGGTAGAGCAGTCCGACGCCGATGAGGGGGACGCCGAGGTCGCTGGCGGACTTCAGGTGGTCGCCGGCGAGGATGCCGAGCCCGCCGCTGTACTGCGGGAGGGCGGCGGTGATGCCGAATTCGGGCGAGAAGTAGGCGATGGCGGCGGGCAGCCCCTCGGGCTGCTCCTGGTACCAGCGCCGGCCGGTGAGGTAGTCCTGCAGGTCGTCGGCTGCGGCGGCGAGCCGGCGGCGGAAGCGGCGGTCGTCCGCGAGGGCCGCGAGCCGCGCCGCGGGGACCGAGCCCAGCAGCCGCAGCGGGTCGCCGGCGGCGGCCCGCCAGCCCTCGGGGTCGACGGCCTGGAAGAGCTCACGGGTCTCGGGGTGCCAGGACCAGCGCAGATTGCGCGCCAGCTCACTGAGCGGTCGTAGGGGCTCCGGCAGAACGGGGCGCACACTGAATCGACGAATGGCCTTCACCCCCACGACGGTAGCGGGGACGCCCGGGGGCTTCGTGGCGCTTCGCGGCAACTGCCTGCTCCTGGCAGGTGCAGGCGGGAAGTGCGCCCCCTGGGGCGGTTGCCGGAGCCCCGGCTGCCGCCCGGTGCGCCCGGTACGCCCGGTACGCCCGGCGGACGGGTGCATGGCCGGGAACGGCGTCCGTATGGTGGACGGTACGGAGAAGCGGACCGCACGCGTCGTCCCCGCGGCTGATGCACCTGTACGAGGCGTAAATACGCCGCGCGTACAGCGGGAACGGCGGCGGCCGGTTACCGCTACGGCCTTCGACGACCGGAGCGGAGCGCCATTCCCCCGTCTGGCCGCCGGTTACCCGGTTTTCGCGCATTGCACACGATCGGCCCAACGGGGAGACTTCGTACGGGTGACGGCGTGCCGACCATCCTCCCCACCGGGTGCCACGGGAACTACGCACCGGTAGGTCCCACGGTGCGGGCATGCCCGGCCGGGACCGGTGGGAAAGCTCAAGCGGTATGCAGGGAGTCGCAGTCCGCCGCCGCCTCGTGTACGCGTCCCACGCCCCTCCGCACGTCTTCCGCACCCACCCGAGTGAACGCGGTCAGGAGCAGTCATGCCCGCACCCGGCCGACCGCCGGCGGAGCAGATAGAAAGAGCAGAACTCGCCAGACCCGATGTTTCGCCCCACCCGCACCGCCCCTCCGATTCCGTCGAACTCCCAGGTGATCCCATGATCGGTCGTATCCCCGTCCTGGACCTCGGGCCGCTCGTGGACTGCGGCCGCCGGCCGGTCAAGGCGGTCGTCGGCGAGACCTTCCAGGTCACCGCCACCGTCTTCCGCGAGGGCCACGACGCGCTCGGCGCCAACGTGGTGCTGCGCGACCCGGCGGGCCGCAGCGGCCCCTGGACCCCCATGCGCGAACTCGCGCCCGGCTCCGACCGCTGGGGCGCGGACGTCACCCCCGGCTCGGAGGGCCGCTGGACGTACGCGGTGGAGGCCTGGAGCGATCCGGTGGCGACCTGGCGGCACCGGGCCTCGGTGAAGATCCCGGCCGGGATGGACGTCCAACTCGTCCTGGAGGAAGGGGCGCTGATCTACGAGCGCGCCGCCGCCGGGGTGCCGAAGAAGGAGGGCCGCGAGGCGGTGCTGGCCGCGGTCGACGCGCTGCGCGACCCGGGCCGCCCGCCCACCGCACGGCTCGCCGCCGCCCTCGCGCCGCCCGTCACGGCGGCGCTGGCCGAGCACCCGCTGCGCGAGCTGGTCTCCACCAGCCGCCCCGTGCCGGTGCTGGTGGAACGCGAACGGGCCCTGTTCGGCTCCTGGTACGAGATGTTCCCGCGCTCGGAGGGGGCGACGCCCGCGGAAGGGCGCCGGCCCGCCCGCAGCGGTACGCTCCGCACGGCGGCACGGCGGCTGCCGGCCATCGCCGCGATGGGCTTCGACGTCGTCTACCTGCCGCCGGTGCACCCCATCGGCACCGCCTACCGCAAGGGCCCCAACAACGCGCTCACCGCGGGCCCGTACGACGTCGGCAGCCCCTGGGCGATCGGCTCGGCCGAGGGCGGTCACGACGCCCTCCACCCCGACCTCGGCACCTTCGAGGACTTCGACCACTTCGTCGCGCGCGCCCGCGAGCTGCGCATGGAGGTCGCCCTCGACTTCGCCCTGCAGTGCTCCCCGGACCACCCCTGGGTCGCCAAGCACCCCGAGTGGTTCCACCACCGCGCCGACGGCACCATCGCCTACGCCGAGAACCCGCCCAAGAAGTACCAGGACATCTATCCCCTGGCCTTCGACGAGGACTTCGACGGGCTGGTCCGCGAGAGCCTGCGGGTGCTGCGGTTCTGGATGGGGCACGGCGTACGGATCTTCCGCGTCGACAATCCGCACACCAAGCCGGTGGCGTTCTGGGAGAAGGTGATCGCCGAGATCGGCCGCACCGACCCGGACGTCGTCTTCCTCGCCGAGGCCTTCACCCGGCCCGCGATGATGCGCACGCTCGGCGCGATCGGCTTCCAGCAGTCCTACACCTATTTCACCTGGCGCAACACCAAGCAGGAGCTCACGGACTATCTCACCGAGCTCTCCGGGGAGGCGTCCGCGTCGATGCGGCCCAACCTCTTCGTGAACACCCCCGACATCCTGCACGCCTATCTGCAGAACGGCGGCCGGGCCGCCTTCGAGGCGCGCGCCGTGCTCGCCGCGACGCTCTCGCCGACCTGGGGCATGTACGCCGGATACGAGCTGTGCGAGAACGCTCCGGTGCACCCCGGGAGCGAGGAATACCTGGACTCGGAGAAATACCAGCTGCGCCCGCGCGACTGGGACGCGGCCGAACGCGAGGGCCGCAGCCTGGCCCCGCTGATCACCCTGCTGAACCGGCTGCGCCGGCGCCATCCCGCCCTGCAGCGACTGCGCAACTTGCGTTTCCATTACGCCGACAACGACGCCGTCATCGCCTATTCCAAGCGGGCGGGCGGCTCGTGCGTACTCACGGTCGTCAACCTCGACCCCCACCACACCCAGGAGGCCACGGTCTCGTTGGACATGCCGGAACTCGGCCTCGCGTGGCACGAGTCCGTCCCGGTGCGCGACGAGCTCACCGGAGAGACCTATCACTGGGGCAGGGACAACTATGTGCGCCTCGAGCCGGGCCGTTCCATCGCGCCCGCGCACGTGTTCTCGCTGCGACCGTCCTCACCGATCGGAGGGTCACCCACACCATGATCGTCAATGAGCCCGTCCCCGACACTTTCGAGGACACTCCCGCCAAGGACCTGGACCCCGACTGGTTCAAGCGCGCCGTCTTCTACGAGGTGCTCGTCCGGTCCTTCCAGGACAGCGACGGCGACGGCATCGGCGACCTCAAGGGTCTGACCGCCAAGCTGGACTACCTGCAGTGGCTGGGCGTCGACTGCCTGTGGCTGCCGCCGTTCTTCCAGTCGCCGCTGCGCGACGGCGGCTACGACGTGTCCGACTACACCTCGGTGCTCCCGGAGTTCGGCGACCTGGCCGACTTCGTGGAGTTCGTGGACGCGGCGCACCAGCGCGGCATGCGCGTCATCATCGACTTTGTCATGAACCATACGAGCGATCAGCACGAGTGGTTCCAGCAGTCGCGCAGCGACCCCGAAGGCCCCTACGGCGATTACTACGTCTGGGCCGACGACGACAAGCGGTATCCGGACGCGCGCATCATCTTCGTCGACACCGAGACCTCGAACTGGACCTTCGACCCGGTCCGCAAGCAGTACTACTGGCACCGCTTCTTCTCCCACCAGCCGGACCTCAACTACGAGAACCCCGCCGTGCAGGAGGAGATCCTCGCCGCGCTGCGGTTCTGGCTGGACCTCGGCATCGACGGCTTCCGGCTGGACGCGGTGCCGTACCTCTTCGCGGAGGAGGGCACCAACTGCGAGAACCTGCCGCAGTCGCACGCGTTCCTCAAGCGCGTCCGGGCCGAGATCGACGCCCATTACCCGGACACCGTGCTGCTGGCCGAGGCCAATCAGTGGCCCGAGGACGTCGTCGACTACTTCGGGGACTACGAGACCGGCGGCAACGAATGCCACATGGCCTTCCACTTCCCCGTGATGCCGCGCATCTTCATGGCCGTGCGGCGGGAATCGCGCTACCCGGTCTCGGAAATCCTGGCCAAGACGCCGGCCATCCCGTCGCGCTGCCAGTGGGGCATCTTCCTGCGCAACCACGACGAGCTGACGCTGGAGATGGTCACCGACGAAGAGCGCGACTACATGTACGCGGAGTACGCCAAGGATCCGCGGATGCGCGCCAACATCGGCATCCGCCGCCGGCTGGCCCCGCTGCTCGACAACGACCGCAATCAGATCGAGCTGTTCACCGCGCTGCTGTTCTCCCTGCCCGGCTCTCCGATCCTCTACTACGGCGACGAGATCGGCATGGGCGACAACATCTGGCTCGGCGACCGCGACGGCGTGCGCA